>DASTHF010000198.1:0-12035 GCA_035605615.1 Solirubrobacterales bacterium | reverse complement strand
GGTTCATCGGTCGTCGTGAGGGCGTGGCCGGCGACCTCATCGAGCGGATGGACTGGGCCGAGGCCCAGACCGCGGCCAATACGCGGATCACGCTCTTCGTCGCCTTCAACTACGGCGGCAGGGCGGAGATCGTCGACGCGGCGCGAAGCTTCGAGGGCGGGTCCGAGGAAGAGTTCCGCCGGCATCTCTACGCGCCCGACATGCACGACCCCGACCTCCTGATCCGCACCAGCGGCGAGCGGCGTATCTCCAACTACCTGCTCTGGCAGTGCGCCTACTCGGAGCTGGTCTTCCGCGACGAGCTCTGGCCCGACTTCACGCGCGAGGCTTTCGAGGAGTCGCTGCGCGAGTTCGAGGCGCGGCAGCGCCGCTTCGGGACGAGGGTCTGAGCATGGTCCGCCAGCTCTTCGACGAGGAGATGTTCGCGGAAGAGCGGCGGCCGCCTCCGCCCCCGCCTCCGCCCCCGCCGCCGCCTGGCGGCTGGCGCGGCGAGACCGCCAGGCGGATCTGGGTGGCACTTCCCTGGATCGTCTTCGCGATCGCGATCACCGTGCTCGGCGAGCTGCCCTTCACGCTCGCGATGATCGGCATCGGCCTGATCTGCCTGCGCGAGTACTTCGTGATGACCGCGGTGGCACGGCCGATCCAGCCGGTCGCCTACGTCGCGCTGGCGGCGATGGTCCTCGCCGCCCACTTCGGCACCGCCTTCAACGTGCTGCTGGCCGGCGCCGCCTGCTTCCCGCTCTTCTTCTTCTTCGGCGCCGACCGCGGCGACCGCGAGGGGATCACGGTCTCGATCGGGATCACCGTGCTCGGCGCCGTTTGGATCGGCATCCCGCTGGTCCATGCCGTTCTCCTGCGCGACCTGCCGCACCATGGCGCGGCGCTGCTGATCGACGTGCTGGTCGGCACCTTCATGACCGACACCGGCGCCTACGCGACGGGCCGCATGTTCGGCTCGCGCAGGATCGCGCCGCGGCTCTCCCCGCACAAGACCCTGGAGGGGCTGGTCGGCGGCTTCCTGATCGGCACGATGGCCTTCTGGTTCGCCGGTCTCTACCAGGACTGGCTCTCCGGGATGGACGCCCTGCTGATCGGCGCGGTGGTGGCGGCGGTCGGGCCGGTCGGCGACCTCTTCGAGTCGATGGTGAAGCGCGACCTGGGCCGCAAGGACACCGGCACGATCCTCGGCGCCCACGGCGGCATGCTCGACCGCCTCGACGCGGTGCTCTTCACGGTCGTCGCCGGCTACTACCTCGCCGTGCAGTTGGTGTATTGAGGGTGGTTATCAAGGGCCCTCAAGCGGCCCCGAAAGGAATCAGACTGTGATCGGGACCGGTTGAGGGCTGGGTTTTCCGTCAATTCCGCCCATGGCTCCGGCCTGCGGCCTCCGCCATATGCGGGCAAGAACGACCTTGCTACCTAGACTTGGCTCATGCGCAAAGTCGTGATACTCGGCTCGACCGGGTCGATCGGAACGCAGGCGCTGGAGATCGTGGGCGCTTCCGATGTGCTTGAGGTGGTCGGGTTGGCGGCCTGCTCGAGCTGGGAGCAGGCCCTCGCCCAAGCCCAGCGGCACGGCGTCCGGACGGTGGCGATCGCCGATGGAGATGCCGCCGCGCGGGCCCGCTCCGCCTGGGACGGCCGGGTGCTCGGCGGCGAGGAGGGCGTGCGCGAGCTGATCGCCGCCTGTGGTGCCGACCTCGTCCTCAACGGGATGGTGGGCGCGGCGGGGCTCGGCCCGACCGTCGCGGCGCTCAGCGCCGGTATCGACGTGGCGCTCGCCAACAAGGAGAGCCTGGTGATCGGAGGCGAGCTGACGATGGCGCTCGCCGAGGCGACCGAAGCGAAGCTGCTGCCGGTCGACTCCGAGCACTCGGCGCTCTTCCAGCTGATCGGCGCGGAGCGGCCGGGGACGGTGGAGCGGCTCGTCCTGACCGCCTCGGGCGGGCCGTTCAGAGGCCGCACGGATCTCGCCGGGGTCAGCGTCGAGGAAGCGCTCGCCCACCCGACCTGGCGCATGGGCGGCCGCATCACGATCGACTCGGCGACGCTGATGAACAAGGGCTTCGAGGCGATCGAGGCCCACCACCTCTTCGGCGTCCCCTACGAGCGGATCGAGGTCGTCGTCCACCCGCAGTCGATCGTCCACTCGCTGATCGACCTCAACGACGGCGCCTCGCTGGCCCACCTCGGCTATCCCGACATGCGGGTGCCGATCTCCTACGCGCTGCACCACCCGGAAAGGGCCGACGTCGACGTGCCGCGGCTCGACCTCCCGGCGGCCGGCGGGCTGACCTTCGAGCGGCCCGACCTCGAGACCTTCCCCTGCCTGCGCCTGGCCCGCGAGGCGAGCGAAGCGGGAGGGACCGCCCCCTGCGTGCTCAACGCCGCCGACGAGGTCGCCGTCGCCGCCTTCCTCGATGGGCGCATCGGCTTCACGGCGATCCCGGAGGCGATCGAGCGGGCGCTGGAGGAGATGCCGCCGCTGCCGGTCTCCCACTTCGACGAGCTCTTCGCGGTCGACGCGGAGGCCCGCCGCCGCACCGAGCAGCTGATCGGGGGGTTGGCGACGGTATGAGCTGGGTCTGGGTCTTCCTCGGCTTCTCTTTGCTGATCGTTCTCCACGAGGCCGGCCACTTCGTCGCGGCGAAGGCGACCGGGATGCGGGTCGAGCGCTTCTTCCTCTTCTTCCCGCCGAAGCTGGTCTCGGTGAGGCGGGGGGAGACGGAGTACGGGATCGGCGCCCTGCCGCTCGGGGGCTTCGTGAAGATCAGCGGCATGAACCCCGAAGAAGAGATGCCGCCCGAGGCGGAGGGCCGCGGCTACTACGACCAGCCGGTTTGGAAGCGCATCGTCGTGATCGGCGCCGGCCCGGCGGTCAACATCCTGCTCGCCTTCGCGCTGGTCTTCGCTCTCGCCTTCGGCGAATCGGCGCCGAGCGCGACGGTCGGGCAGGTCGAGCCGGGGACGCCGGCCGCGGCGGCGCACCTTCGGCACGGGGACCGGATCCTCGCCGTCGACGGCAGGTCCTTCGCCGGCATGGGGCCGGAAGAGCGGATCGAACGCTTCGGCAAGCTGATCGCCGGGCACCGCTGCCCGGCGGCCCAAGCGTCTCAAGGCTGTCGCGCGAGCACCCCGGTCGAGCTGCGCATCGAGCGAGGCGGCCAGGCGCGGAATCTCTCGATCTTTCCCACCTACGACGCCGGCCTGGGGCGCACGCGGATCGGCTTCGCCTATGGCACGCGACCCATCCACCCGGGGGTCGGCGAAGCCTTCTCGCTTGCCGCGAACCGCGTCTGGAGCGTCGCCTCCGGCACGTTGACCGCCTTCGCCGGCATCTTCGAACCGCAGCACCGCAAGGAACTCTCCGGCGTCGTCGGGATCAGCGATGTCGCCCATCAGGTGGTCGGCATCGGCCTCAGGCCGGCGCTGGGCATCCTCGCCCTGGTCAGCCTCTCGCTGGGCCTGATCAACCTCTTCCCCTTCCTGCCGCTCGACGGCGGCCACATCTTCTGGAGCCTGGTCGAGAAGGTGCGCGGCGAGCCCGTCCCCTTCAAAGTGATCGCCGGCGCCAGCGCGGTCGGCTTCGTGCTGGTGGCGATGCTGATCATGATCGGCCTCAGCAACGACATCGGCCGCCTCACCGGCGAAGGGTTCCACGTCCGCTGAGGGCGATCGGCGCTAGCGGCCGATGACCCTGAATCGCCAGCGGGCGGGGGAGGGGTCGGGGGTGCCGCCTGGGGCTCGGGCCTCGACCGCGAAGGAATGGCGGCCGGGGCGGAGGCGCCTCGTCGTGAAGGGAGAGCGGCAGCGGTGGAAGCGGCCGCGGTCGAGCTTGCAGAGGAAGGTTGCGCCGGCGAGGTCAGCGGCGAAGCGGAAGGTCGGCGTGCGGTCGCGGCTTGTCCTGCGGGGATGGCCGGTGATCCTGGTCTGCGGCGCCCCCGAGCCGCCTGACGGGTAGCTGGGGCCGGTCGGGGCCGAGCAGGCGTGCTCTGACGGCGGAACGGAGTTGGGGCGCGGGCTCGGGAAGACGACGGAGAAATCGAGAGCGCTGCTGTCGCGGTCGTCGGTCGGCTCCAGCAGGGTCGGGCAGCCGGGGGAGATGGTACGGCGCAGCGCCATGCCGTCGGGGATGCCGCCGGGCGCCGCCGGCTGACCGGCCGGCGAAGGCAGGCTGCCGCTGAAGCTGCCCCAGGAGACGCAGTCGAGGCTTTCCCAGCAGACGGCGCCGCCCGCCGGATCGAGCTGTCCGGCGGGCGATAGCGTGCCATCCGCGGCGATCCCGAATTGCGCTTCGGCGGCCGGCGTCGCAATCACGATCGTGCTCTGGTTGGCGCCGCCGGCCACGTCGGAGGCGAAGGTGTTCACACCGCTGACGGCGCCGGTGGCGCCGTACGTACGGAGGACGTGGCCGGCGACGAAGTTCTGCCCGGGCGCGTACATCTGCAGCTCGACGTACTCGGCGCCCGGGTTGGCTTCGGAACCTGGGTAGACCTCGCGCACGAGTATCAGGTGGAAGGTCGCCGAGGCCGCGGGTGCCCATAGCGCGCACAGGGCGAGGACGAGGCCGAGGGTGAGCGCCATCTCACGGAGGCGCCTCACCGGTGGCGCACCACCTTGATCCGCACCGACGCGGGGGTCGGGTCGACGAGGCCGTTGGCCACTGCGCGAATCCGGACCAGGTGGCGCCCGAGGGAAAGCGGCCGCGTGGTGAAGGGCGAGCGACAGGCCCGGAACGGGCGACGGTCGATGCCGCACTGGAAACTTGCGCCGGGAACGGTGGAGCCGAAGCGGAGAGTGGGTGTGCGGTCGCGTGTCCGCGTGGGTGGCTTGGCGATGAGCCGGGTGTCAGGGGGCGACGGCGGTTCCAGCGGCAGGACCACGGAAAAGCTGTAGCCGGCCGGCGTCGGGTCGACATTGCCGCTCGGGTCGATCGCCCTCACCTGGAAGGAATGGAGGCCATCGACAAGGCCCGGGTAAGTGACTCCGCTCGCCGGACAGGCGGCGAACGCCGTGCCGTCGAGCGCGCATTGGAAGCTGGAGCCGGCCTCGTTGGAGGCGTAGGTGAAGGTGGCGGTGGAGCTTTCGGTGGGGTCCTGCGGGTGCGAGAGGATCGTGGTCTCGGGCGGTGTCGTGTCGGCGACGGTGCTGTCGACGGTCCAGCCAAAGGTGCCGAGTGGGAAGGCGCCGGGGACACTGCGGTTGCCGGCTTTGTCGATGGCGCGCACCTCGAAGGTCCATTCGCCGTCGGCGAGCGGCGCCGGATGTTCGGCGTCGGGGTACGTCTTGCCGGTGACCGGGCAGCTCGTGAAGATCGGCGCTTCGGCACCGGGCTCGAGGCTACATTCGAAGCTCGAGCCCGCCTCGGTCGATTCGTAGCTGAACGCGGCGCTGTTGCCGGGGCTCGGGTCCGCGGGATGGCTCTTGATTTCGACGACCGGCGGCGTCGTGTCCACGGTCCAGGTGTAGCTCGCCGGCGTCCCGGTCCCGTTCGCGTTGTGGGCGCGAACCTGGAAGGTGTGGTTGCCCTCGGCCAGGGGCCCGGGATATTCGATGCCGCCGGCTTCGCAACCCGCGAATGCCGCCAGGTCCAGCTTGCATTCGAAGCTGGCGCCGGCGGTGGTCGAGTGGTAGGTGAAGGACGCGCTGGAGGAGCTGGTCGGGTTGAAGGGCTTGGAGCCGATCGTCGCGGTGGGGGCGGTGCACGCCGTTTCCGCGATCGGACTGGCGTTGTCGCGCGGCGCGGGCGTCACTTCTTCGAAGTCGGTGGCGCTGTCATTGCTGTCGTCGCTCGCTTCCAGCCAGGTCGGGCAGCCGGAGGCGATCGTGCGGCGGATCGACTTGCCAGCGGCGATGCCGAGCGGCGAGGCGGGCGAGCCGACACTCGTCCCGGTCGCGTTTTCCAGCGCGGCGTCGCCGTTGAAGTCTCCCCACGCCACGCAGTCGGCCGGGATGCCGCCGGCGTTCCAGCAGGCCGCGCCCCCCGACGCCGGGATTTCCAAGCCGGCGTCGACGAGATCCGGAGCGACGCCGAAGCTCGCTTCGACGCTGGTGTCGCCGATCAGGATCGTCGCCTGGTTGGCGCCGTTGGCGACGTCCGAGGAGAAGGTCGAGGTGTGGACGAGGGCTCCGTTCGGGTCGTACAGGGTGAGCGAATGCGTCGTGAGGAACGTCTGCCCAGGCGCGTACATCTGCAGCTCGACGTAGCTGTCGTTGGCGGTGCCGGGATGGACCTCCCTGACTTTGATCTCATGGAAGGTGGCCTGCGCCGGCGGCGCGGCGAGGAGCGTTGCCGCGAGGAAGGTGCCGATCGATGCGAAGAAGCGCCGCCTCCCCATTCGGACTGGGTTACGGCGACGGAAGCGGCGAGGTTCAACGCAGCACGGATGGCGAGGCGGGGCGACGGATACCCTTCGGACATGGCCTCGAAGCGGCAGATCTTCGTCGGCGGCGTGCCGGTCGGCGGCGGCGCGCCCGTCGCCGTGCAGACGATGACCAAGACCGAGACCGCCAACCTGGCGGCGACGATGGAGCAGATCCGCAAGGTGGCGGACGCCGGCGCCGACCTGGTGCGCGTCGCCGTGCCGCGCGAGAAGGACGCCGAGGCGCTGAAGACGATCGTGCGCGAGTCGCCGATCCCGGTGATCGCCGACATCCACTTCAACCACACGCTGGCCCTCAAGGCGATCGACGCCGGCGCCCACTGCATCCGCCTCAACCCGGGCAACATCGGCGGCCGCGAGAAGGTCGCCGAGGTAGCCGAGCGGGCGACCGCCGCGGGGGTGCCGATGCGGATCGGCGTCAACTCCGGCTCGCTGCCCAAGCACCTGCACGCGCTCGAGCGCGAGAGCCCGGTCGAGGCGCTGGTCGCCGCCGCGGTCGAGTTCGTCGAGCTGATGGAGAGCCTCGACTTCGAGGACTTCAAGGTCTCGATCAAGTCGACGAACGTGCCCAACACGATCGCCGCCAACCGCATGCTGGCGTCGAAGATCCCCTACCCACTGCACCTCGGGGTGACCGAGGCCGGGACCAAATGGTCGGGCTCGCTGAAGTCCGCGGTCGGGCTCGGCACGCTGCTCGCCGACGGGATCGGCGACACGATCCGCATCAGCCTCTCCACCTTCCACGCCGAGGAGGAGGTGAAGGTCGCCTGGGAGATCCTCAAGGCGCTGCAGCTTCGCGAGCGCGGCCCGGTCCTGATCGCCTGCCCGACCTGCGGGCGCCTCCAGTTCGACATGGACTCCGTCGTCGCGGAGATCGAGCGGCGCCTGGAGAGCTACGCGGAGCCGATCGAGGTCGCCGTGCTGGGCTGCGCGGTGAACGGCATCGGCGAGGCCTCGCACGCCGACTTCGGCATCACCGGCGCCAAGAACGAGGGGCTGATCTTCTCGCGCGGCAAGCCGCTGCGGAAGGTGCCGCAGGCCAACCTGGTCGACGCCCTCTTCGAGGAGATCGACCGCTCGCTGGACCGCGGCGAGGTCGAGGTCGACGAGGCGAAGGCGGGGGAGGGGGCAGCCTGGCTCGCCCGGATCGAGGAGGAGAGCGCCGGCGACCTCACCCCCGAGAAGATCGCCCAGCTGGAGCACGAGGCGGTCGAGCAGGGCGAGGCTGACCGCGTCCTGCTCGACGAGGAGGCTTCGCCGACCGCGGGCCGCCGCTTCACCAGGGCGTAACCCGGTTCATCAACCGATTAGCGAGCGTCACGATCTGATTCTTCGCGAGCGGCGCCGATATGGCGATTGCCGCCGCCCGCGGAGGCGAAGCCGAGCAGGCGGCGGTTTATGAATAGGTTTCCGGGGTGACTCGATTCTCCGAGACGCTGCTGCCGACATTGAGGGAGGCGCCCGCCGATGCGGAGGCGCTCTCGCACAAGCTGATGGTGAGGGCGGGGCTGATCCGCCAGCTCGGCGCCGGGCTGTGGACCTACCTGCCCGCCGGCTGGCGGGTGCAGCGCAAGATCGAGCGGATCATCCGCGAGGAGATGGAGGCGATCGGTTGCGCCGAGATGCTGATGCCGGTGCTGCAGCCGGCCGAGCCCTGGCAGAGGACGGGCCGTTACGAGATCGAGGAGATGTTCAAGCTCGCGGACCGCAAGGGTTCGCCGCTGGTCCTGGCGATGACCCACGAGGAGTGCATCACCCACCACATCGCCCGCGAGATCCGCTCCTACCGCGAGCTGCCGCTGATGCTCTTCCACATCCAGACCAAGGAGCGCGACGAGCCGCGCCCCCGGGCCGGCGTGCTGCGCACCCGCGAGTTCACGATGAAGGACGCCTACTCCTTCGACCGCGACGAGGCGGGCCTGGAGCGTTCCTACGAGCTGCAGAGCGGCGCCTATGAACGCATTCTCGACCGCTGCGGGCTGCGCTGGTACCGGGTCGAGTCGGACGTCGGGATGATGGGCGGCTCCGGGGCGCATGAGTACATGGCCCCCTGCGCCGCGGGCGAGGACGCGATCGCGCTGGCGCCCGGTTTCGCCGCCAACGTCGAGGTGACCGAGTTGGGCGACGGCGACCCCGGCCCCAACGGCGGCACGGTCGAGGTCGTGCCCGCGATCGAGGTCGGCAACATCTTCAAGCTCGGCACCCGCTACTCGGAGCCGCTCGGCGCCACCTTCCTCGACGAGGAGGGGGTGGAGCGGCCGATCGTGATGGGGAGCTATGGGATCGGCCCGGCGCGGATCGCCGCGGCGGCGATCGAGCAGGGCGCCGACGAGAAGGGGATCGTCTGGCCGGCCGCGATCGCCCCCTGGCTGGTGCACCTGGTCTCGCTCGCCAAGGCCGGCGAACCGGAGCGTGAGGCGGCCGACCGGCTCTATGAGGAGCTGCGCGCCGAGCTCGGCGCGGAGGTCCTCTACGACGACCGCGACGCGGGGCCGGGGGAGAAGCTGACCGACGCCGAGCTGCTCGGCTGCCCGCTGCGGGTGGTCGTCGGGCGGCGCGGACTCGCCGAGGGCGTCGTCGAGGCCGCCGCGCGGGCAAGCGGCGAGCAGCACCGGCTGCCGCTGGAGGAGGCTGCCGGGCGGGCGCTGGCCCTTCTCCCGCCGCTCGATGACTGACGCCACGCCCTTCGGCCGCGGTCGCCTGCGCCGCCTGCTCGGTCTCGACCGCAGCGGGCCGCCGCCCCCCCGGACGCGTAAGGGGGAGCCGCTCAACCCCTGGACGCTTCCGAACCTAGTCGGCTTCGCGCGCCTCGCGGCGCTGCCGCTCTTCCTCTACCTGGCCTTCGAATCCGGCGACGGGCGCAGCCCCGCCGCCGCCGCCGTCTTCTGGCTGATCGCCGCCGGCGACTACCTCGACGGCCTGCTCGCCCGCGCCACCGGCCAGTACAGCCGTCTCGGCACGCTGCTCGACCCGCTCGTCGACCGGCTCACCGTGCTCTGCGGCGCCGTCGTCTGCTGGCACTTCGAGCTGCTGCCGCGCTGGGCGCTCGCCCTGCTGGCGGCGCGCGAGCTGGCAATGCTGCTGCTCGCCCAGTATGGGCTGCGCCACGGCGCCGACGTCCGCGTCAACTGGCCCGGCCGCATCTCGGTCTTCCCGATCATGGGCGGGATCTTCTTCGCGATGGTCTTCGCCGGCTGGGTGCCGACCGCGCTGCTGCTCGCCGGCCTCGTCCTGGCGCTTGTCGCGACGGCGCTCTACGCACGGGACGGCCTGCGGGCCGTGCGAGCCGGCCGCGCGGCGGCGCAAGGAAGCGACCAGCCGATCTAAAACCTTCAACCTGGACTTGAACCTTGCGTGGCGGCCGACCTATAATCGGCGCAGCGGCCACCGGAGGCGACGCCTCCCGATCAAGGAGCGAGATGGAGGACACCTTTCCAGACCTTGGTTCGCTCAGCGACGAAGAGCTGAGGGAGCTGATCGACAAGCTGACCGAGGAGGAGAACGAGATCTCCTACAAGCGGCGCGTCCTGCACGGCAAGATCGACATCCTCCGTGCCGAGCTGGTCACGCGGCTGCGCCACAAGCACGAAAGCGGCGATTCGCTGATCTCCGGCGACGACGTCGCCCAGCTGACCGAGATCCTCGCCGGCAAGACGCACCTGACGCCCCCCGAGGACGAGCCGGCCGCCTGAGGCGGAAGGAGAGCCGATGCCCGGCCACTGTCCCGAGTGCGGATTCGTCAACCCCGAGGGCGCCAACTACTGCCAGAAGTGCGGCGCCTATCTCGGCGGCGCCCAGAAGGAGGGCGGCGTCGAGCCGGTGACAATGACCTACACGGTCGACGACACCGGCGAGATGCAGCCGCTCGACATCGACCAGGTGCTGGAGCGCGGCGGCGCCGCGCTGGTGATCCGCTCCGGCGGCGGCCGCGCCGGCGAGAGCTTCACGGTCAGCGAGGACCGGGTCAGCATCGGGCGCAGCCCCGACGCGGGCGTCTTCCTCGACGACGTCACCGTCTCCCGCAACCACGCGCTGCTGGTCCGCCGCCGCGACGGCCTCTACATCGACGACCTCGGCTCGCTCAACGGCACCTACGTCAATCGGCGCCGCATCGAGTCGCACCGGCTCGCCGACGGCGACGAGATCCAGGTCGGCAAGTACAAGCTGAGCTTCCTGGAGAAGTAGATGGCGGTCTCCGAGCAGCCCACCCGCAGCGCCGGCTCGCCCAGCCGGCCGCGCAAGGCGCTGACGATCGGCGCCGTCTGCAAGATCCTCGAGAACGAGTTCGACGACGTCTCGATCTCCAAGATCCGCTACCTCGAGGACCAGAAGCTGCTCAGCCCGCGCCGCACGCCGGGCGGCTACCGCCTCTACAGCCAGTCCGACGTGGAGCGGCTGCGCACGATCCTGCGTCTGCAGCGCGACGAGTTCCTGCCGCTGCGGGTGATCAGGCAGGAGCTGGCGGCGGGCGCCGACATCGACCTCGGCGGGGCCGAGCGGCGCGGCGCCGGCGGCGCGGTACGGCGAGCGATCCTCGTCAACACGTCGAGCGCCTACCTGACGCTCGACGAGGTCGTCGAGGAGACCGGTGCGCGCGCCGAGCTGATCGCCGAGCTGGAGAACTTCGGCATCGTCCAGCCCGAGAAGCGCAACGGCCGCACCGTCTACGACGAGACCGACCGCGAGATCGTGCGCGCCGCCAACGAGCTTGCGCGCGTGGGGGTTGGGGCCCGCAATCTGCGCGTCTTCCGCTCCTCGGCCGACCGCGAGGCGAACCTGCTGGAAGCGCTGCTGGGACCGTCGCTGCGCTCGCGCAACCCGGAGCGGCGCAAGGAGGCGCTGGAGAGCCTCGAGAGCCTGGCGGCGACGGTGAGCCACCTCAAGCATTTGCTGCTCGTCCGGGATCTCCGCCGCCTCGCGGGCGACTGACGGCGCGACCGGTGCCGCGCGTCACCCGCCGACGGACGATCGCCGCGCCGCGCGAGGAGGTCTGGGCGCTGGTCTCCGACCCCTACAGCCTGCCGCGCTGGTGGCCGCGCACGAAGCGGGTCGAGAACGTCGAGAGCGACGCGGCACGGAGCGAATGGACGGCGGTCCTGGCAACGGCGGAGGGGCGCGGCGTGCGCGCCGACTACCGCCGCACCGGCGTCGCGGAGGGCGAGCGCTACGGCTGGGAGCAGCGGCTTGCCGGGACGCCCTTCGCCCGCCATCTGCGCCGCTCCGGCGTCGAGATCGAGCTGCGTCCGGGCGGCGATGGAACGGAGGTGAGCCTCTCTTCCGACCAGGCGATGCGCGGCCTCTCGCGACTCGGGGCGCCGATGCTGCGCGGCGCCCAGGCCAGCATCCTCGACGAGGCGCTGGACGGCCTCGAGCGGGCGCTTACCTGATGGAGGCGCCTCGCCGCGACATGAAGTGGTGGGGGTGGGGGGACCCGGCGGTCGAGCCGAGGCTCGACGCCGAGGCGCTGGCGACGCTGCGCGAGCGGCTCGGCGAGCTCGAGCCCTCGCCGCGTCCCGCGGCGCTGGAGGAGGTCGAGCTGCCGCCGGCCGAGGCGCTGCCGCCGGCGCGCCCCCTCACGCGCGCCCAGCAGCTCGCGGTGGTCAAGCTCGCCGGTCGTGCGGCGCGGCTCACCCCGGCGCGCGTCGACGA
>DASTHF010000243.1:0-8315 GCA_035605615.1 Solirubrobacterales bacterium | reverse complement strand
CAGAGGGTGGGGGCGGCCCAGCCGCACGAGCGCTCGACGGCGCGGCGCCAGTCGGCGAGCAGCGCCTCGCGCTCGCCGGCCGCCATCCGCGGCTCGTAGCGGGCGGCCTCGCGCCAGGTCGCCGCGACCCGCTCGGCGCTCCAGCGGCCCGTCGCGATCCCGGCCAGGTAGGCAGCGCCCAGCGCCGTCGTCTCGGCGATCTCCGGGACGACCACCGGCGCGCCCAGCACGTCTGCCTGAAACTGCATGAGCCAGCGGTTGGCGGCGGCGCCGCCGTCGGCCTTCAGCTCCGCCAACCGCTTTCCGGAGGCGGCCTCCTCGGCGCGCACCGCGTCGACCGCCTGGTAGGCGATCGCCTCCAGCGCCGCCCGCGCCAGGTGCTCGCGGCAGCTGCCGCGGGTGAGGCCGACGATCGTGCCACGCGCGTAGGGATCCCAGTGGGGCGAGCCGAGCCCGGTCAGGGCCGGCACGAAGTAGACGCCGTCGTTGCCGTCGAGCGAGGCGGCCATCGCCTCGCTCTCTCCCGCCTCGCCGACGATCCCCAGGCCGTCGCGCAGCCACTGGATGGCGGCGCCGGTGACGAAGATCGACGCCTCCAGCGCGTAGGCGGGCTCCTCCCCCACACCGCAGGCGACGGTGCCGAGCAGCCCCGCGGCGGGCGGCGGCGCCTCGGCGCCGGTGTTGAGCAGCAGGAAGCTGCCGGTGCCGTAGGTGTTCTTGGCGCTGCCGGCCGCGTGGCAGGCCTGGCCGAAGAGGGCGGCCTGCTGGTCGCCCGCGACGCCGGCGACGGGCACCGCGCCGCCGAACTCCGTCGTCGTGCCGTAGAGATGGCTGGAGGGCAGCGGCTCGGGCAGGCGGGCGGGATCGACGCCGAGTAGCGCGCACAGCTCCCCGTCCCAGGCGAGGCGCCGAATGTCGAAAAGCATCGTCCGCGAGGCGTTCGTGTAGTCGGTCGCGTGGCGGCCGGTCAGCTTGAAGAGCAGCCAGGAGTCGACCGTTCCGAAGACCGCGCGCCCGACACCCTCGACGTTGCGCAGCAGCCACTCGATCTTGGTGGCGGAGAAGTAGGGGTCGACGACGAGCCCGGTGCGCTCGCGGACCAGGCCCTCGCGACCCGCCTCGCGCAGCTCGTCGCAGCGCTCCGCGGTGCGGCGGTCCTGCCAGACCAGCGCCCGGTGGAGCGGCTCGCCGCTCGCCGGATCCCAGGCGACGACCGTCTCGCGCTGGTTGGCGATCCCGATCGCCTCCAGCTCGGCGCCGCGGATGCCGGCGGAGGCGATCGCCTCCGCCGCGACCCGCCGCGTCGTCTCCCAGATCTCGACCGGGTCGTGCTCGACCCAGCCGGGACGGGGGAAGTGCTGCTCGATCTCCGCGTAGGCGCGGCCAGCGATCCGCCCCTCGCCGTCGAAGACGAGGCAGGTCGTCCCGGTCGTCCCCTGATCGATCGCGAGGATCACCGCGGGGAGGCTATTGCCGGCGCCGCTTCGCCAGGTAGGCGCGGGCGAAGTCGCGCAGCTGGGCGCCGCGGTGCGCGAAGCCGGCGAGGTCGCGGCCGGTGGCGCGATGGGAGAGGTCGAGCTCGTACTCGCGGAGCTCGTAGCCTGCGCGGACCGAGTCGACGCTCATCCCGATCTCCATCCCGTAGCCGTGGGCGAAGGGCAGGACGGCGCGCAGCACGTCGGCGCTCAGCGCCCGCTGGCCGGAGATCGGCGCCCGCGCCTCGATCCCGCAGAGGCTTCGGACCGCCCAGCGGGCGAAGCCGAGAGCGATGCCGAAGCCGCCGCCGACGCGGCGGCTGAAGTCGCCGACCGCGAGGTCGCACTCGCCTCGCTCGACCGCCTCGACGAGCGGCGTCAGCGCCGCGGCGGAAGCGCCGAGGTCGGCATCGCAGAGCAGGAAGAGCCGCGGCGGCGGCTCGGTGCTCAGCGCCGCCTCGGCGGCGGCGGTGACGTTGCCGCCCTTGCCGTGCGGGCGGCGGCGGCTGACCACCTGCGCCCCCGCCGCCATCGCCGCCTCGGCGGTGCCGTCGCCGGAGGCGTCGTCGGCCACCCAGAGCGCCGCCGCTGGGAATGCCCGCCGCAGCGCCGCGATCGTCTCGGCGATCCGGTCGGCCTCGTTGCGAGCGGCGACGATGATCGCCAGGGAGTCGTGCACGGCGGTTATTGTCCCGCGCCATGACGGACATCGAGGCGCACATCACCGGCAACATTTGGAAAATCGAGGTCGCGGTCGGCGATCGGGTCGAGGACGGCGACACGGTGGTGATCCTCGAGTCGATGAAGATGGAGATACCGGTCGAGGCCGAAGACGACGGGGTCGTGAGGGAGATTCGCTGCGAGGAGGGCCAGGCGGTCAGCGAAGGCGACGTCCTCGTGGTTCTGGAGTGAGGGCATGGAGCCGCAGGAGCTCGCCGGCGGCAAGCTGATCCTCGACTTCCCGGCCGAGGCCGTCGCTCGCCTGCGCTTCAACAGCCCGGAGCGGCGCAACCCGCTCGACCACGAGGTCCTCGACGCGCTCGCCGAAACGCTGCCGCGCCTCGACAACGAGATCGAGACCCGCTGCGTGCTGATCACCGGCGAGTCGCCGTCCTTCTCGGCCGGCTACGACATCGCTTCGATCCCCGAGGAGACCTTCGAGCGCGACGCCGAGGCGCTGGTCGCCCATCCCTTCCACGGAGCGATGGAGGCACTCGCCTCGCACCCGTGGCCGACGGTGGCGGCGATCAACGGCCACTGCCTCGGCGGCGGCCTCGAGCTGGCCATGCACTGCGACCTGCGAATCTCATCGACGGGGGCGATGTTCGGGATGACGCCGGCGCGCCTCGGCCTCATCTACAGCCACACCGGCCTGCGCAAGTTCATCGAAGTGGTGGGTGTGGCGCGCACCAAGGAGCTGTTCCTGACGGGCCGCAACTTCCCGGCCGACCGCGCCGAGATCATGGGGCTGGTTCACACCGTGGTGCCAGGCGAGCGGCTCGACGAAGAGGCGATCCGGCTCGCCACTCTGATCGCCGGCAACGCGCCGCTCGCGATGCGCGGCAACAAGCGCGCGATCGAGGTCCTCATGCGCAACCCGATGCTGAGCGAGCAGCAGGAGTCGAGCCTGATCGCGCTGCGGGAATCGTGCTTCGCCTCGGAGGACCTGCGGGAGGGGATCCGCGCCTTCGCCGAGAAGCGCAAGCCGCAGTGGAAGGGGCGGTGAGCGCAGCCGCACGCCGAGCCCTCGCCGCCGCCGACCCGACGATGGCGGCGCTGATCGAGCGGATCGGGCCGCTGGACCTGCGCAAACGGCTGCGACGCCGGGCGGAGGAGCGGCCGGCCGACGCATACGGCGCGCTGCTGCGCACGATCGTCGGCCAGCAGCTCTCGACGAAGGCGGCGCGGACGATCTACCTGCGCATCCTCGAGTTGTTCGGCGGGCGGACACCGGCGCCGGCGCAGCTGCTGGAGGCCGGCGAGGCCGACCTGCGCGCCGCCGGGCTCTCCGGCCGCAAGGTGGAATACGTCCGCGACCTCGCCGCGCACGTCATCGCCGGCGAGCTGGAGCTCGACCGCTTCGACGAGCTCTCCGACGAGGAGGTCGTCGAGGAGATCGTCGCGGTGCGCGGGCTCGGCCCCTGGAGCGCCGAGATGTTCCTGATCTTCCACCTCGAACGCCCCGATGTCCTCTCCGGCGGCGACCTCGGCATCCGCCGCGCCGTGCAGATCGAGTACGGGCTCGCGGAGATGCCGCCGCCGGCTCAGGTGCTCGAGATCGGCACGGCCTGGCGCCCCCACCGCAGCCTCGCCTCCCTCTATCTGTGGGAGTCGCTTGCCGCGGTGCCCGACGAGTGACCTGGCCCGCCGGGGAATTCGCGCAGCGTCTGACGGAGCAGCGCCTCCGTGCCGAGCGCGAAGAGCACGGCGAAGAGAAAGATGCCGAACGGCTTACGGAAGGCGGCGATCGGAGCCCAGGCGATGAGCGCAAGCCAGATCGCGGCCGCGACTCCGTACGCCGTGCCTCGACGCTCGCGCAGGTAGGGCGCCGCGCGGCGTCGCAACGATGTCGCCGGCGCGGTTTCGCCGGCCAGCCAGGACCCGATGAGGACGAGGATTCCGAAGGCGATCGCCGATACGGCGACAGTGACCAGCAGCGAGGTGCCGATTTCCCAGACCGCTTCCGCCGCGGGCTTCACGGAGGCCGTGGTGGCAAGCGAGTCGACCACGTTATTGCCGGCCATCCGCCGCAGCAGGAGGGCCACCACGCCGGCGACGACGAAGCCGATGCCGACGCCGCGCAGCGCCTCCCGCCGCCGGCCGCGGGCCAGGTAGATCGCGCCGCCGTAGAGCAGGATCAGCAACGCCGTGAGCAGGACCGGCAGTCGCCGGATCGCCTTGGCGATCCGCTGCGACGTCGAGAGCTGCTTCGACTCGAGGACCGTGAGCGAGCCGGCTTCGCTCGGCAGCTTCGCCGTGAGGTCGCGTGGAATGCCGACCTGTTCGGCGACCCGCGTGACCAGCGTCCCCAGGTGCAGGGTCACTTCCCCTTCCCCGGTGGAGACGACGCTTCCGCCGCCGTCGACGATCTTCAACAGCTGTTCGTGCGCCGCCCTGTTCGCTTCCGCCCAGAGCGCCTGGATTTGGGGCGTCGCCAAGGCCTTTTCCGCCACCTGCTGGGCGAGCTGGCGCAGGCCGCCCGCCGCGGGCCCGGCCAGCGCCTTGGCCTGCGGGGGCAGGGCCTTGCGCAGCTCCGCTTCGACGTCGACGTTGGCGTAGAGCTGGTTGACGACGAAGGTCGCGACCTGCGTCTGCACCGCCTTGTTCTCCAGCAGCTTGCTGCTGGTGTTGACCCAGTTGTCGGTGTTGAGCGCCTGCCGGCTGACCCAGAAGGAGAAGATCGCGACCAGCGTGAGAACCGTGGCGGCCACGAGCAGCACCGTCACCGCCCTGCGGTGCCGTCGCTTCGGAGCCACGTCCGCAGCTTCCCTCGGTGCGGCTACGCCCCGGCTCCGCCCAAGGCCCGCTGCTTCAGCTGCTCGAACTCGGCCTCCGAGATCGCGCCTTTGTCGCGCAGCTCGGTCAGCTTCGCCAGCTCGTCGGCCGGCGAGGCGGCGGCCGTCTGCCGGATGTAGGTGTCGAACTGCCGTTTCGCGGCCGCTTCGCGCTGCAGCGCCCGTTCGTGCATGGTCCCGCCGCGCGCGATCAGGTAGATGAAGGCGCCCAGGAAGGGCAGGATCAGCAGCAGGACAACCCAGCCGGCCTTGCCCCAGCCGGAGAGCGTGTGATCGCTGAAGAGATCGCTGAGGATCGCGATCAGGATCCAGAACCACGCGACCAGCAGGAAGATCTCCAGAACGGTCAGCAGCGCGTCGCCGAGGCTGAAATCGGCCGTAAGCAGGTGGATCATCGAGAACCTCCGTGTCGTTTGGATCCCGCCCCCGATGAACTGCTACCCGGAAGGCGAAGGACAAACCTCAGGCGTCCGGGGCGGCGCCTAGCCTTGCGCCGCATGCCGCCCCTGATCTCCTTTGAGGAAGCGCTGGCGCTCGGCGAGCTGAGCGATCGCGAGTCGATCGGCGAGCTGGTCGAGCGCGCCTGGAAGGTGCGCCGCGAGAACTTCGGCGACTCCACCGACATGTGCTCGCTGGTCAACGCCAAGTCGGGCGGCTGCGCCGAGGACTGCGGCTTCTGCGCCCAGTCGCGCTACGCCGAGGCCGACACGCCGATGCACGCGATGATGGAGCCCGAGCAGATCCTCGAGCACGCCAGGGCGGCGGAGGCGGCCGGCGCCCACCGCTTCTGCATGGTCACCCAGGGGCAGGGCCTCTCCAAACGCGACTTCCAGAAGATCCTCGAGGGGGCGCGGCTGGTCGCCGAGCACACCAATCTGAAGCGCTGCGCGTCGATCGGCCACATGTCGGCGGAGCGGGCCAGGCAGCTCAAGGAAGCGGGCATCCAGCGCGTTCACCACAACGTCGAGTCGGCGCGCTCCTACTACCCGGAGGTCTCGACCACGGTCCGCTACGAGGGCAGGCTGCGGACGGTCGCGGCGGTCCGCGAGGCGGGGCTCGAGACCTGCGTCGGCGGCATCCTCAACCTCGGCGAGTCGCCGCGGCAGCGGGTCGAGATGGCCTTCGAGCTGGCCGAGCTGAACCCGACCTCGGTGCCGATCAACCTGCTCAACCCGCGCGAGGGGACCAAGTTCGGCGACCGCCCCCTGATGGACGCATGGGAGGTCGTCAAGTGGGTGGCGATCTTCCGGCTGATCATCCCCGCGGCGCTCTTCCGTCTCTGCGGCGGCCGCGTCGAGAACCTCGGCGAGCTGCAGCCGCTCGCCGTCAAGGCCGGCCTCAACGGGGTGATGATGGGCAACGTCCTGACGACGCTCGGCGCCGAGCCGGAGGACGACCGGGCGATGTTCGAGGAGCTGGGGCTCAACGTGGCGCGCCAGCCCGACAACGGCGCCAACCCGCGCCCCGACAACCGCTCCGGCTGGCTAGAGGGGAAGACGCCGGCGACGCCGATGGAGGAGTTGATCGACCGCCAGGCGGAGGCGAACTTCTGGGATCCCTCGACCCAGCTCCGCGTCATCAAGAAGGCGAAGAAGCCTCCCCCCTATCCCCAGGCCGTATGAGCGACATCGCCGAGCGGCTGGACGAGCTTCGCGGCAAGGGGCTCTACCGGCGGCTGCGGCTGATCGAGGGGCCGCAGGGGTCGCGCGTCCTGCTCGACGGCCGTCCCGTGCTGCTGCTCTGCTCCAACAACTACCTGGGGCTGGCCGACCACCCGCGGGTGCGGGAGGCGGCGGCGGAGGCGGCGCTGCGCTGGGGCGCCGGCGCGGGAGCCTCGCGGCTGGTCTCGGGCAACATGGAGCCGCACGGGCGGCTGGAGCGGCGCCTCGCCGAGTTCAAGGGCTACGAGGAGGCACTGCTGTTCGGCTCCGGCTACCTCGCCAACACGGGCGCCATCGCGACGCTCGCCCGCCGCGGCGAGGTCGTCTTCTCCGACGAGCTCAACCACGCCAGCATCGTCGACGGCTGCCGCCTGGCACGGGCCGAGACCTTCGTCTACCGCCACGGCGACGTCGAGCACCTCGAGTGGGGGCTGCGCGAGGCCGAGGGCCGCGGCTCGCTGATCGTTACCGACGGCGTCTTCTCGATGGACGGCGACGTCGCGCCGCTGGCCGCGCTGGCGCCGCTGGCCCGCCGCCACGGCTGCCGCCTGATGGTCGACGAGGCGCATGCGACCGGGGCGCTGGGACCGGGTGGGCGCGGCTCGGTCGCCGCTGCCGGGCTGGGCGGCGAGGAGGGCGACCTGGTCGTCGGCACGCTCGGCAAGGCGCTCGGCTCCTACGGCGCCTACGTCTGCGCGAGCCGCGAGCTGGTCGAGTACCTGCTCAACACGGCCCGCTCCTTCATCTTCTCCACCGCCCTGCCGCCACCGGCGGCCGCGGCGGCGCTGGCGGCGCTGGAGCTGCTCGCGGAGCAGCCGGAGCTGGTCGAGCGGCTGCGCTCCAACGCGGAGGCGCTGCGCACAGCTCTCGCCGCCGAGGGGCTCGATGCCGGCGGCGCCGGCACCCAGATCGTCCCGGTCGAGATCGGCGCCGCGACGCCGACGATGGAGCTGTGCGAGCGCCTGCTGGAACGCGGCGTCTTCGCTCAGGGGATCCGCCCGCCGACCGTCCCAGAGGGCTCCTCGCGCCTGCGCTTCACGGCAATGGCGACGCACCGCCCGGAGGAGCTGCGGGAGGCAGCGCGGGCGGTCGGCGAGGCGGCGCGGGAGACGGGAGTTGCCACGTCGGCCCCGCGGGAGCCGGTCGCCGCCTGACCGCGGTAGCGTCGTGGCCGAGGGAGTCTTCGTCACCGGTACCGGGACCGAGGTCGGCAAGACCGTCGTCGCGGCGACGATCGCGCGCACGCTGGCCGCGGAGGGCAGGTCGGTCGCCGTCTTCAAGCCGGCCGTCACCGGCCTCGACGATCCGGGCGAGACGGATCACGCGCTGCTGCGGCGCGCTGCGGGCTCATCGCAAAGCGACGAGGAGATCGCGCCCTACCGCTACGGGCCGGCGGTCTCGCCGCATCTCGCCGCCGAGCTGGCCGGAGAGACGATCGAGCCGGCGCGCCTGCTCTCCGCCGCCCGTGCCGCGGCGGAGAAGGCGGACGTACTCGTCTGCGAGGGAGTCGGCGGCCTGCTCGTGCCGCTGGCGCCGCGCTACCTGGTCCGCGACTTCGCCGCCGAGCTGGCGCTGCCGATCATCGTCGCCGCGGGTCCGGGGCTCGGCACGATCAACCACACCCTGCTGACGATCGAGGCGGCGCGCGCCGCCGAGCTCGACCT
>DASTHF010000241.1:0-3153 GCA_035605615.1 Solirubrobacterales bacterium | reverse complement strand
TTCGCCGAGCTCGGCCTGATCGGCGAGCGGCCCGAGCTGATCGTCTCCGGCATCAACCACGGCTCCAACCTCGGCGACGACGTCACCTACTCGGGCACGGTCGCGGCCGCCTTCGAGGGGATCGTGCTCGGCATCCCGGCGATCGCCGTCTCGCAGCAGTCCTCGGGCGGCGGCATGGGCTACGTCAGCGGGCAGTTCGACTTCGGCAACGCGGCGCCCTTCACCGCCCAGCTGGTGCGGCGCCTGATCGACGAGCCGATGCCGCCGGAGACGCTGGTCAACGTCAACTTCCCGGCCGGCGAGCCGCTCGGCATCGAGGTGACGAAGCTCGGCAAACGCCTCTACAACGACGAGCTGAACCTGATCGAAGAGGACGAGGACGGGCGGCGCCGCTACGAGATCTACGGCTGGGAGCCCAGCTTCGAGGACGAGGAGGGCACCGACCTCGCCGCCGTGGCGCGGGGGCGGATCTCGGTGACGCCGATCCACTTCGACCTCACCGACCACGGCGGCATCGAGCGGCTGCGCGGCTGGGGCTTCGAGGACATGCTCGCGGCGAGCGCCTCGGCGGCGTGAGCGCCGCCAAGGGCAGCGTCGAGGACCGAGCCGCAGAGCTGCGGCGCGAGATCGAGCACCACAACCACCGCTACTACGTCCTCGACGACCCGGTCATCGACGACGACGCCTACGACGCCCTACTCGACGAGCTGCGGGCGATCGAGGCGGAGCACCCGCAGCTTCGCGCCCCTGACTCGCCGACGCAGCGGGTCGGCGCGCCGCCGCTCGACCGCTTCGAGCAGGTCGAGCACGCCGAGCCAATGCTCTCGCTCGCCAACGCCCGCAACGAGGAGGAGCTGCGCGGCTGGGAGACCCGCCTTCGCAACCACCTGAAGCGGCTCGACATCAGCGCCGCCGAGTTCAGCTACACGACCGAGCCGAAGATCGACGGCCTGGCGATCTCGCTCACCTACGAGGACGGCGTGCTGGTGCGGGGGGCGACCCGCGGCGACGGCCGGGTCGGCGAGGAGGTGACGCAGAACCTGCGCACGATCGGCGCGATCCCGCTGCGGATCGAGCAGGCGCCGCCCTTCGTCGAGGTGCGCGGCGAGGTCTACCTGCCGATCGCCGACTTCAAAGCGCTCAACGAACGGCGCGCCGAGGCGGGCGAGAACGCCTTTGCCAACCCGCGCAACGCCGCGGCCGGCTCGATCCGCCAGCTCGACCCGGCGGTCGCCGCCTCCCGCCCGCTCTCGATCTGGTGCTACGGGATCGGCGCGGCGCGGGGGCTCGACCTGGCCAGCCACAGCGAGGAGCTAGCCTGGCTCGCCGAGCGCGGCTTCAAGGTCAACCCCGACACGGCGCACCACGAGGGGATCGAGTCGACCGTGAAGCGCTGCCACTGGTGGGAGGAGCGGCGCGAGCGGCTCGACTACGAGATCGACGGGGTCGTGGTCAAGGTCGACGAGCGGGCGCTGTGGCGGGAGCTGGGCGTGGTCGGCCGCGAGCCGCGCTGGGCGATCGCCTGGAAGTTCGCGCCGACGACGGCGACGACGAAGCTGAAGAAGGTCGTCTGGAACGTCGGCAGAACGGGCCATCTCGTCCCCTTCGCGATGCTGGAGCCGGTGCACGTCAGCGGCGTCACCGTCTCCACCGCGACCCTCCACAACGAGGAGGACCTGGCTCGCAAGGACGTGCGGGTCGGGGACGAGGTCGTCGTGATGCGGGCCGGCGACGTGATCCCGCAGGTCGTCGCGCCGCTGAAGCAACGGCGGCCGAAGCGGACCGAGCGGCCGAAGCCGCCGGCCCAGTGCCCCGCCTGCGGCGCGACGACCGTCAAGCCGGAGGGCGCCGTCTTCACCCTCTGCCCCAACCGCGCCGGTTGCCCCGGCCAGTCCTTCCAGCACGTCAAACACTTCGTCAACAAGGGGGCGATGGACATCGAGGGCCTTGGGGAGAAGCAGGCGATGCGCTTCCTCGACGAAGGCCTGATCGAGGACGTCGCCGACGTCTACGACCTCACCGAAGAGCGGCTGACGCCCCTGGAGGGCTTCGGCGAGGTCTCCGCCCGCAACCTGCTGGCGGCGATCGACGCCTCGCGCTCGCGCCCCTTCAAACGAGTTCTCTACGCGCTTGGCCTGCCCGGGGTCGGCTACGTCACGGCGGAGGCGCTCGCCGACCACTTCGGCTCGATCGACGCGCTGCACGAGGCCGACCCGGAGCGGATCGAGGAGGTCGAGGGCGTCGGCCCGATCATGGCGGTGCAGATCGCCGAGTCGCTGGCCGACGAGCGCACCTGGGAGCTGATCGAGAAGCTGCGCGCCAAGGGGCTGCGGCTGGAGCAGGACCCCTCGGAACGTCGCCGCGCCGGCGGCCCGCTGGAGGGCAAGACCTTCGTTCTCACCGGCACCCTCCCCGAGCTGACCCGCGACGAAGCCGCCGCGCTGATCAAGGCAGCAGGCGGCAAGGTCGTCAACTCGGTCTCGAAGAAGACCGACTACATCGTCGCCGGCGAGAACCCCGGCTCGAAGCTGGCCAAAGCCGAGCAGCTGGGAACCGAGGTCCTCGACGAAGCGGGCCTGCGCGCCCTGGTGGGGTAGGCGGGAGCACCCCGCATCCCCGCCTCAGGCGTAGGTCACGGACTCCAGGTAAAGGCCGTGGGGCGGAGCTGTGTCACCGGCCTCGGAGCGAGGAGCTCCCGCGAGGAGCTTCTCGAAGCTGTCCACGCTGCGGCGGCCGGAAGCTGTTTCGAGCATGGTTCCGACGAGGACGCGGACCATGTTGCGCATGAAGGCATCGGCCGTGATGCGGAAGAAGAGGACGTCTCCATCCCGATCCCAGCTGGCATCGAGCACGTCACGATCGAAGCGGACGTGATCGGTTTGGGTGGGAGTGAAAGCAGTGAAGTCGTGGGTGCCGATGAGTGAGCTGGCGCAAGCTTCCAGAGCTTCCAGGTCCGTGCGGTGCGGCCACCAGAGCGCTCGGCCTTGCTCGAAGGGACTGGGAGCTCGGCGGGCGAGCACGCGGTAGCAGTAGCTGCGAGCCTTGGCGTCGCGCCGCGCGTCGAAGCCCTCCCGAGCCAGAGAAGCTTCCGTAACCGCGATATCGCGCGGCCCGACCCCGTTCAGCCGCCGCGCCAGATCGCCCGGCACCTCA
>DASTHF010000240.1:0-6753 GCA_035605615.1 Solirubrobacterales bacterium | reverse complement strand
GTCGGCGTCGGCGAGCGTCTTGCCCATGTCGGCCGTGACCAGCGCCACCAGCTCCTCGCGGCGCCGCAGCAGCTCCTCGCGCAGGCGGAGCAGGGCGCGCGCCCGCCGCTGCGGCGCGACCTCGCGCCAGAGGGGCTGCGCCGCCCGCGCCGCCTCGACCGCCTCGCGGACCTCAGCCGCGCCGCAGAGCGGCACGAGCGCGACCGTCTCGCCGCTGGCCGGGTCGATGTCTGCAAGCGTCTCGACCCCCTCGATCCCCCGCCAGGCGCCGCCGACGTAGTTCCCCAGCCTCGTCGCCTCCGCGGACCCGGGAACGCTCATGTTGCCGCGGCGCTGCCCGGCAGCGGGATCGGCGGCGCGGCCTCCTGCTCGGGCCGCACGCTCGCCATCTTTTCGGCGCGGCGCTGCTGCCAGGCGGCGAAGCCCATCGCCAGCGCGGTCGTCCCGAACAGCAGCATCGCGATCACGTTCACTTCGACCGGGATCCCGCGCTGCGCGGCGCCAAAGATGTAGAGCGGGAAGGTCACGGTCGTGCCCGAGTTGAAGTTGGAGATGACGAAGTCGTCGATCGAGAGGGCGAAGGCGAGCATCGCCCCGCCGAAGACGCCGGGCACGATCAGCGGCAGGGTGACGAGGCGGAAGGTCTGCAGCGAGTTCGCCCCGAGGTCCCTTGCGGCCTCCTCGAGGCTGCGGTCGAAGCCGATCAGCCGCGACCGCACCACGACGACGACGAAGCTGATGCAGAACATCACGTGCGCGATCAGCAGCGTCTGGAAGCCGAGCGAGGGCGTGCCGAGAATGAGGAAGAAGGAGAGCAGCGCCGCGCCCATCACCACCTCGGGGGTGGCCATCGGGATCACGATCAGGAAGTTCGACAGTCGCCGCCCGCGGAACTGATGGCGGACGAGCGCCAGCGCCATCATCGTCCCCACGATCGTCGAGATCACCGTCGCCAGCACCGCCAGTTTGAGGCTGGTCAGCAGCGCTTCGGTCAGTTCTGGCCGGCTGAAGGCATGCGTCCAGTGGTAGAGGGTGAAGCCGACCCAGGTGTAGTTGTAGCGGCCCTGGGGGTTGTTGAAGGAGAAGAGGAGGATGACGGCGATCGGGATCAGCAGGTAGAGGACGACCAGCCCGCCGACGATGTTCACCGCGTGCTCGCGCAGCCAGCGCCAGGCGTCCCTCATCGCAACTCACTCCACTGTTCTTTATCCGCCAATGGCCCGGAAGAGGAACGGCGGAACATCAGTGTGCCTCCTCACCCATCAGCGCCTCCGAGCCGGCGAAGCGGATGTAGACGATGACGGCGATCATGATCAGCGCCATCAGGACGAAGGAGAGCGCCGCCGCCGACGGGTAGTCCGCCTGGCTCAGGTAGAGCGACTGGATCACGTTGCCGATCATCCGGTTGCCGGCGCCGCCCAGGAACTGCGCGTTGACGTAGTCGCCGGCGGCGGGGATGAAGGTGAGCAGGGTGCCGGCAACTATTCCCGGCGCCGAGAGCGGCAGCGTCACCCGCCAGAAGGCCTGGGCCGCCGAGGCGTAGAGGTCCTTGGCCGCTTCGATCAGTCCCTCGTCGATCCGCTCGAGGCTGGCGTAGATCGGCAGGATCATGAAGGGCAGGAAGTTGTAGGTGAGGCCGGCGATCACCGCCGGGCCGGTGGCGAGGATGTGACCGCTGGGGGCGAGCCCGATCGTGTGCAGGAACGTGGTCACCGGGCTTTCGTCGGAGAGGATCGTCTCCCAGGCGATCGTGCGGATCAGGTAGGTGGTGAAGAAGGGGGCGACGACCGCGAACAGCAACGCGTTGCGCCAGCGGCCCGCCTTGAAGGCGATCGTGTAGGCGAGCGGGTAGGAGATGACGAGCGCGATCAGCGTCGCCGCCGCCGCGTAGACGAAGGAGCGGACGAACTGCGTGTCGTACGCTTCCAGCGCTTCGGAGTAGTTGTTCCAGTTCCAGTTGAACTTGAGGTTGCCGACGACCCCTGACTCGAGTGACAGTTTGGCCATGAAGTAGAGCGGGACGACGAAGAAGAGGATCAGCCAGATCGTCCCCGGCCCAAGCAGGAAGTAGGCGGTGACACGGCGGCGGACGGTGCTCACCTGGCCACCGCCACGCCGCCGTATGCCACCGCACCGCCCACCGCGCTCAGCCGTTCAGCACCGCGTTGAACGCCTTCAGCACCTTCTGTTCCTCTTCCCCTTCCAGGGTGGGAGTCGGGGAGCAATTCTTGGTGAACGAGGCGCTCGGGAAGATCAATTGGTTCTTCGCCAGCGCCGGTTCCCGCTTTTCGAGGATCGGCTTCACGCCTTCCACCGGCGTCACGTAGTTGACGTATTCGGCGATGTTGGCCTGGACCGCCGGTTCGTAGACGAAGTTCATCCACGCCTCGGCGGCGGTCGGGTTGGGCGCCCCGACCGGGATCACCATGTTTTCGGACCAGAGCATGCAACCCTCGGTCGGCATCCGCCATTCGAGGTTCTTGTTGTCTTCCTGCAGCTGGACCGCGTCGCCCGACCAGCCCATCACCGCGACGGCGTCGCCGCTCGTCAGGTCACGCGCGTAGTCGTTGCCGGTGAAGCGGCGGATCTGCCCGGATTCGGCGGCTCCCTTGAGTTTTTCGATCGCCTTCATCCAGTCCGCTTCGGTGGCCTTGTTTGGGTCGATCCCTTCGCACTTCATCGTCAGCGGAACCGCTTCCCGCGCTTCGTTGAGGAAGTCGACCTTGCCTTTGTACTTCGGGTTGAAGAGGTCGCAGATCGAGTGCACGTCCGGGGCGGTTTCCTTGTTGACGATGATCCCGGTCATGCCGCTCTGCCACGGCACCGTGTAGCTGCGTTCCGGGTCGAAGGGAGGACTCTTCAGGCTCGCCGACAGGTTCTTCTGCACGTTCGGCAATGCCGACTTGTCGAGGTTCTGCAGGTAGCCGAGCTTGTACATTTTCGCGACCATGTAGTCGGCGAGGACGAAGATGCTGCGTCCGCCCGATTCACCCTTGGCGAGCAGCGGCTGCATCTTGTTGAAGAATTCTTCGTTCGAGTTGATGTCTTCGATGTATTTGACCTTCACCCCGCTCGCTTTTTCGAACGCGGGGACGGTGCCCTTGTCTATGTAGAGCGGCCAGTTCGAGATCGTCACGGTCCCTGACGGCTTTCCTTCCAGCTTCACCGTCTTGGCGTTGGCGTTGCCACCGCCTTCTATGCCGCCACCGCTACCACCGCAGGCGGCGAGGCCGAGTGCCAGCGCCAGCGCCGCGATAGTCACGGCAAGCGCCGCAACCCCATTTCTGCTCATCGATCTCCGACCTCCCATCTAGCTCACCCCTTCTGTCGTTTCAAGCTCGCGCGCCGCCGGCCCCCGCTCCTGCGACTCACTGCGATTGCCCACCGGCGACTCCCGCACCAGGTGCATGTGCTCCGACTCCCAGCTGAGCGCCACGCGGGCGCCCCCCCCCGGCAGCCGCTGCCGCAGCTCCTCGTTCGCGTTCGGGACGAGCACCGTCATCCGCACCCCGTCGCCGATGTCGACCGCGATCTGGGTGGCGGTGCCGAGGTAGAGGGAGCTTTCGACGATCCCCTCAACCCGAGGGCGGCCGTTGGCCGCCGCAGCGCCGCCGACCGCCTCGACCTGCAGCTTCTCCGGCCGCACCACGGCGTGGCAGCGCTCGCCCGGCGAGAAGCCGTCGACGGAGGCGGCGACGGTCGGCCCGTGGTCGAGGCGCACCTCGCGCGGCCCCGACACGGTCGCCGGCATCAGGTTGGAGACGCCGATGAAGCCGGCGACGAAGGTGGTGGCCGGCCGCTCGTAGACGTCCTCCGGGACCCCGACCTGCTCGACTCGGCCGCGGTTCATGACCGCGATCCGGTCGCTCATCGTCAGCGCCTCCTCCTGGTCGTGCGTGACGTAGACGAAGGTGATGCCGACGTCGCGCTGGATCCGCTTCAGCTCGACTTGGAGGCCCTTGCGCAGCTTCAGGTCGAGCGCTCCCAGCGGCTCGTCGAGCAGCAGCACCTTGGGCAGGTTGACCAGGGCACGCGCCAGCGCCACCCGCTGCTGCTGTCCGCCCGAGAGCTGCGCCGGGCGGCGTTTCGCCTCCGCCGCCAGCCCGACCCGCCCCAACTCGGCGCGGACCCGGCGCCCGATCTCCTCCCTCGGCACCCCCTTGCGCTTCAGGCCGAACGCCACATTGGCTTCGACGTCGAGGTGGGGGAAGAGCGCGTAGCTCTGGAAGACGGTGTTGGTGGGGCGGCGGTGCGGCGGCAGCTCCGCCACGTCGGCGCCCTCGATTCGGATCGCGCCGGTGCTCGGCCGCTCGAAGCCGGCGATCATCCGCAGCGTCGTCGTCTTGCCGCAGCCGCTCGGCCCCAGCAGCGTGAAGAACTCGCCCTTGCTGAGGTCGAGGCTGACGTCGTCGACCGCGACCAGGTCGTCGAAGCGCTTGGTTACCCCGTTCAGCTCAACGCTCGGTGTGCCTGTTTCCATCCCTCCTCCTGGGCGCACACGCCGGATTGGAGCGTGAATAGACGGTAGCGCTACAGATCGGTTGAGTCGCCCCCCAGATGCCCAAAATTATGGGCACCCCTTTATCCGATCCGTATAACTGAGCTTGGCTTGCTTGACCCGATGACCACTTGATGGCGGTTCGTTTCGGAGCTAGCTTTGTCCATATCGTCGTAGCAGGAAAGGAGAACGGCATGGCGGTTGCTTCCCATCCCGTCCAGCAGGTCGACACGCTTCAGGATCTGGCCAAGCGCCACCTCTGGATGCACTTCTCCCGCATGGGCGCCTACGGCCCCGACCACGAGATCCCGATCATCGTCCGCGGCGAGGGGTGCTACGTCTACGACGAGCACGGCAACCGCTACCTCGACGGCCTCTCCGGCCTCTTCTGCGTCAACGCCGGCCACGGCCGCACGGAGCTGGGCGAAGCCGCCGCCCGCCAGGTCGAGGAGCTCGGCTTCTACACGCTGTGGAGCTACGCCCACCCGCGCGCGATCGAGCTCGCCGCGCGGATCGCCGCGCTCGCCCCGGGCGACCTCAACCGCGTCTTCTTCACCTCCGGCGGCTCGGAGGCGGTCGAGTCGGCGCTGAAGCTGGCCCGCAACTACCACCGCATGCACGGCAAAGGCCAGAAGCACAAGGTGATCGCGCGCGAGATCGCCTACCACGGCACCACGCTGGGCGCCCTCTCGGCGACCGGCATCACCGACCTGCGCACCCAGTTCGAGCCGCTCACGCCGGGCGGTTGCCACGTCCCCAACACCAACCTCTACCGCTGGCCGGAGGACCGCCACCCGCTCTGGGCGGCGACGGCGATCGAGGAGCGCATCCAGTTCGAGGGGCCGGAGACGGTCGCCGCCGTGATCCTCGAGCCTGTTCAGAACGCCGGCGGCTGCTTCGTCCCGCCGGACGGCTATTTCGAGCGGGTCCGCGAGATCTGCGACCGCTACGACGTGCTGATGATCTCCGACGAGGTGATCTGCGCCTGGGGTCGCCTCGGGCACTGGTTCGGTTGCGAACGCTTCGGCTACGTCCCCGACATCGTCACCGTCGCCAAGGCGCTCACCTCCGCCTACGCGCCGATGGGGGCGCTGATCGCCGCCGACCGGGTCGCGGAGCCGTTCATGCGGGGCAACGCCTCCTTCGCCCACGGCTTCACCTTCGCCGGCCACCCGATCGCCTCGGCGGTGGCGATGGCCAACCTCGACGTCTTCGAGCGCGAGGACCTCTGCGGCCACGTGCTCGCCAAGGAGGGCGAGTTCCGGGAGACCCTGGAGAGCCTGCGCGAGCTGCCGATCGTCGGTGACGTGCGCGGCGCCGGCTACTTCCAGGCGATCGAGCTGGTCAAGGACAGGGAGACCAAGGAAAGCTTCAGCGACGAGGAGTCCGAGGAGCTCTTGCGCGGCTTCCTCTCCGGCGAGCTCTACCGCCGCGGCCTGATCTGCCGCGCCGACGACCGCGGCGACCCCGTCATCCAGCTCGCCCCGCCGCTGATCTCCGACACCGAGCAGTTCGAGGAGATCCGCGAGGTGCTGCACGACGTCCTGAGCGAGGCCTGGAAGCGGGTGCGGAGGTAGCGGTGCTGACCGTGCAGAGCCTGCTCGACGAGCTGGGGCTAGAGCTGGCGGCCGGCAGCGGGGCGGCCGAGGCGCCGGTGCGCTGGGTCCACATCTCCGAGCTGGAGGACCCGACGCCCTGGCTCTCGGGGGGCGAGCTGATGCTGACCACCGGCATCCCGCTCGACACCCCGGCCAAGCAGCGCGCCTTCGTGCGCCGCCTCGCCGACCACAACCTCGCCGGGCTCGGCTTCGGCACCGGCTTCAACCACAAGAAGCTGCCGAAAGCGATCCTCGAGGAGGCGCGCAAACGGGACTTCCCGCTCTTCGAGGTCCCATACGCGACGCCGTTCATCGCGGTCACCGAGAAGGCCTTCGCCCGCCTCGTCAACGAGCAGTACGAGGTGCTGCAGCGCGGCATCGCCATCCAGCGCCGCCTCGAGCGGCTGGTCCTCGAAGAGCGCGGGCTGGAGGAGATCGTCGCGACGATCTCCTCGGCGGTGGGTGGAACCGTGGCGATCCTCAACGCCCGCGGCGAGCGGATGGCCGGCCGCGGCTTCCGCCGCCAGCTCTCGGCCGAGGCTGTGGCGGCGATCCGCGAGGAAGCGCTCGCCCACACCGGCAACGGCCACCCCTTCGTCCCCACCCACCCGTCGATCGCCGGCCGGGCGCTCGCCCATCCGGTGATCTCGCCGGGCG
>DASTHF010000109.1:0-6812 GCA_035605615.1 Solirubrobacterales bacterium | reverse complement strand
GGCGCGGCACGGCGCCAGGGTGCTCGGCATCACGCTCTCCGCACCGCAGGCCGCGAGGGCACGCGAGCGGGCCGCGGCGGCCGGCGTCGCCGACCGGGTCGAGATCCGCGTCATGGACTACCGCGACCTGGCCGACGAGCGCTTCGACGCGATCGCCAGTATCGGCATGGTCGAGCACGTGGGCGCCGAGCGGATCGACGTCTACGCGCGCACCCTGGCCGGCCTGCTGGGGCCGGGCGGCCGTCTCCTCAACCACGGCATCGCCCGCCTCCGCCACACCGATCCCGAGGCCGGCCCGTTCACGGAGCGCTACGTCTTCCCCGACGCCGAGCCGCTCCACCTCTCGCGCGTGCTGCTGGCGCTGGAGCGGGCCGGCTTCGTCACCCGGCACGTCGAGGAGTTCGGCGCCGACTACGCCGAGACCCTGCGCCACTGGGCACGGCGACTCGACGACAACCTGGACGAGGCGGTGCGCATCGCGGGGCCGGAACGGGTGCGCGTCTGGCGCCTCTACCTGCGCGCCGCCCGCCACGGCTTCGAATCGGGCTTCCTCTCGATCTACCAGGCCCGCTGCACGCTGACCTCGTAGCCGGAGCGCTCAGTCGTTCAGCAGTTCGCGCTGGCTGAGCCAGTAGAGGAGGCCGAGGGCGGGCAGGACGATGACCGCGGCGGCAATGAAGACGGCGAGGATCGCCGCCAGGGTGTCCGGGGGTGCCGCCGACTCGGTGATCTTCAGCGAGGTCGGCAGCAGATAGGGGGCCTGGGCGACGCCCCAGCCCCAGACGACCGCCACGACGGCGCCGGCGGCGAGCGGGCGCAGCGGGCGGCGCCAGCCGCGTAACAGGGAGAGCAGGACGCCGAGCCCGCAGAGCGCCGAGAGGATGACCAGCGGCAGGCCCTGGTCGGTCAGGCGGTCGAAGAGGTAGCGCGCTTCGGCGTGGAGAGCGACGAGGCCGGCGGCGGCGAAGGCGCCGGCGACCAGCGCGGCGCCGAGGGCGCGGCGGGAGAAGTAGGTCTCGAGGTCGGGGTTGGGAAGGGCAGGCGTCGCCGGATCGCCGGATCGGGCTGCCAGGGCCGCTTCCCTCCCCCCCGCCCGGCGCGCGTCGCCGACCAGGAAGACGGCGGCGAGGTAGGCGCCGCTCGCGACGAAGAGGGCGCCGACGAGGAGCGGCAGCGGCCCCGTCCAGCTGGCGAAGGCGTCGCCGTTGCCCTGTGCCGGAACATTGCCGGCGGCGATCGCCCCCGCCACGGTCCCCATGAAGAACGGCGTCAGCACCGAGGAGAGGGCGAAGGTCGCCCCCATCGCGCGTCGCGCCCCGAGGCGGCGGATCGACTTGCGGAAGGCGAAGCCGGCGCCGCGCAGGACGATCCCCAGCGCCGCCAGCGCCAGCGGCACGTAGAGCGTCGACATCACCGCGCCGAAGGCGTCCGGGAACCCGGTCCAGAGCACGACGAGGATGAAGATCAGCCAGACGTGGTTGGCCTCCCAGACCGGCGTCAGCGAGCTCTGGATCAGGCCGCGCGGTCGCTCGCCGCGCTGCGCGCCGCCCGCGACCAGGTCCCAGAAGCCGGCCCCGAAGTCCGCCCCGCCGAACAGCGCGTAGAGGGTCGCACCGATCCAGCGGATCGCCGCGGCGACGTCGGCCCGGGTCACGCGGGAGCCTCCCCCGCCGCGGCGGGCGGGCCGTAGGGGGCTTCGGCCTCGCCGGCCTCTTCCCCCTCCTCGCGCCAGCGGCGCGACATCGCGCGCAGCACGAGCACGGCCCCCGTCCCCAGCCCCGCGTAGAGCAGCACCACGAGGGCGAAGGCCCACCAGATGCCGCCGGCCCGCGTCACCGCTTCCGAGGTCCGCATGTAGCCCTGCACGATCCACGGCTGGCGGCCGACCTCGGTGACGATCCAGCCGCACCAGAGCGCGGCGATCGCGGCGGCGCCGGAGACGGCCACCGCGCGCAGGAACCAGGGCGTGCGCGGCATGTCGCGCCGCCGCCGCCAGGCGATCGCCAGCCAGACGCCGAGCAGGAGCAGCGCCGTGCCGATCCCGACCATCGCGCCGAAGGAGAGGTGGAGCAAGGTGTTGGCGGGCGGGCGTTCGGCCGGCGGGATCGAGTCGAGCCCGGTCACCCTGGTGCCGGTGCTGAAGCCGACCAGCCACGAGTCGAGGCCGGGGATCGCGATCCCGCCCTTGACGCCGCCGCTCGTGCAGACGCCGCCCACGTACTCGGCCTGGTGCGCGCCCGTCTTGCGCACGCACTCGAAGGCGGCGAACTTGGCCGGCTGGTCATGGGCCACGGCGCGCGCCGCCATGTCGCCGACGAAGATCTGGATCGGCGTCGCGATCAGCGCGATCGTCAGCGGGATCAGCAGCCCGAGCCGGTGCAGGCGGTCGCGGCGCCCGCGCAGCATCCCCACCGCGTAGACCGAGGCGACGAGGAAGCCGGCGACCATGTAGGCCGCGAAGATCATGTGCGGGACCTCGTAGCCCCAGGCGGGGTTGAAGAGCACCCTGAGCGGGTCGGTGCTCACCACCTTGCCGGCCGGGTCGAGCGTGAAGCCCTGCGGCCGGTTCATCCAGGCGTTGGCGGCGACCACCGAGAAGGCGCCGCCGATCCCCGCCACCACCATCGGCGTCCCCGACCAGAAGTGCGCCCAGCCGCTCAGCCGCTTCCAGCCGTAGAGGTAGATCGCCAGGAAGATCGCCTCGGTGAAGAAGAAGATGCCCTCGACCGCGAAGGCGATCCCGAAGGCGCTGCCGAAACGTTCTATGAAGCGCGGCCAGAGCAGCCCGAACTCGAAGCTGAGCACCGTGCCGGTGACGGCGCCGGTGGCGAAGGTCACCGCCATCACCTTCGACCAGCGGCGGGCCAGCCGCATCGCCGCCTCGTCGCCGTGCTTCAGCCCCAGGTAGTTGGCGGTCAGGGCGATCGCCGGGAAGGCGACGCCGAGGCAGGCGAGGACGATGTGGAAGCCGAGCGTGAAGGACATCAGCTCGTGCGCGGCGAGCAGGTTGGAGCCGAGCGAGGGGAGCGGCAGAAGACCTGGTGACGAGACCAGCGGCACCGGCTAACCCTCTCGCCTGGCGCGGCGGTAGCGGCGGATCAGCGCGTTGGTCGAGCTGTCGTGGCGCAGCTCCGGCTCCGCGGCGGCGCGCAGCTCGGGGACGATCGCCCCCGCCAGCTCCTTGCCCAGCTCCACGCCCCACTGGTCGAAGGAGTCGATCCCCCAGACGGCGCCCTGGACGAAGACGCTGTGCTCGTAGAGGGCGACAAGCGCGCCCAGCGTCGCCGGCGTCAGCCGCTCGGCGAGGATCGTGTTGGAGGGGCGGTTGCCCTCCATCTCCCTGTGGGGGACGAGCCGCTCCGGCGTGCCGGCGGCGCGCAGCTGCTCGGCGGTGCGGCCGAAGGCGAGCGCCTCGCCCTGCGCGAAGACGTTGGCGACGAGCAGGTCGTGGTGCTCGCCGAGCGGGTTGTTGGAGCGCATGAAGGCGATCAGGTCGCAGGGGACGAGGCGCGTCCCTTGGTGGAGCAGCTGGTAGAAGGAGTGCTGGCCGTTCGTCCCCGGCTCGCCCCAGAAGATCGCGCCGGTGTCGTAGTCGACGCGGGCGCCGTCGAGCCTGACGCGCTTGCCGTTCGACTCCATCGTCAGCTGCTGGAGGTAGGCGGGGAAGCGGTGCAGGTACTGGTCGTAGGGCAGCACCGCGCAGGTCTGGGCGCCGAAGAAGTCGCCGTACCAGACGCAGAGCAGGCCGAGGATCGCGGGGAGGCTGTCGGCGAGCGGCGCCTCACGGAAGTGCTCGTCCATCGCGTGGAAGCCGGCGAGCATCTCGGCGAAGCGCTCCGGCCCGATCGCCAGCATCGTCGAGAGGCCGATCGCCGAGTCCATCGAGTAGCGGCCCCCCACCCACTCCCAGAAGCCGAACATGTTGTCCGTGTCGATGCCGAACTTCGCCACCTCGGCAGCGTTGGTGGAGACGGCGACGAAATGGTGAGCTACCGCGGCCTCCTCAGCGCCGAGCCCGTCCAGCAGCCAGCGGCGGGCGGTGCGGGCGTTGGTCATCGTCTCCAGCGTCGTGAAGGTCTTCGAGCAGACGACGAAGAGGGTCCGGGCGGGGTCGAGGTCGCGGGTCGCCTCGGCGAAGTCGGTGCCGTCGACGTTGGAGACGAAGCGGAAGGCGAGGCCGCGGTCGCTGTAGTGGCGCAGCGCCTCATAGGCCATCGCCGGGCCGAGGTCGGAGCCGCCGATGCCGATGTTGACAACGTTGCGGATCGGCTCGCCGCCGTGGCCGCGCCACTCGCCGCGGCGGATCCGGTCGGCGAAGTCCGCCATGCGGTCGAGCACCTCGTGGACCTGCCTGACGACGTCGACCCCGTCGACGATCAGCGAGCGATGGCGCGGCATGCGCAGCGCGACGTGGAGGACGGGGCGGTCCTCGCTGACGTTGATCCGCTCGCCGCGGAACATCGCCTCGCGGCGCTGCTCGACGCCGCGCTCGGCGGCGAGGCCGCGGAGCAGCGCCAGCGTCTCGTCGACGACCCGGCTCTTGGAGAAGTCGAGGTGGAGACCGGCGCCGTCGGCGACGAGGCGCTCGCCGCGGTGCGGGTCGGCCGCGAAGAGGTCGCGCAGGTGGAGGTCGCGGACCTCCTCGAAGTGGCGCTCGAGCGCCCGCCAGGCCTCGCTCTCCCGCAACATGGCGCTGCTCATTGCAGCAGCGCCCGCGCCGTCTCGGCGACGCGGTCGGGGGTGAAACCGAACTTGGTCTGCAAGTCGCGCAGCGGCGCCGAGCTGCCGAAGGTGTGCATGCCGATCCGCTCGCCGAGCGGCCCGACGTAGCGGTCCCAGCCCAGGGTCGAGGCCTCCTCGACCGAGACGCGCGCCGTCACGCCCGGCGGCAGCACCTCGTCGCGGTAGGCCTGGTCCTGGCGGTCGAAGAGCTCCCAGCAGGGGAGGCTGACGACCCGCGAGCGGACGCCTTCGGCGCCGAGCTCCTCGTGGGCGGCGATGGCGATCGCCACCTCGCTGCCGGTGGCGATCAGGATTAGCTCGGGCTCGTCGGCGTCGGCGAGCACGTAGCCGCCGCGCCGCAGGCCCTCCGCGGAGGCGTACTTCGAGCGGTCGAGGATCGGCACGTCCTGCCGCGTCAGCACCAGCGCGACCGGCTGGTGGGTGCGGTCGAGCGCCACCCGCCACGCCTCGGCGACCTCGTTGGCGTCGGCGGGGCGGATCACGTCGAGCCCCGGGATCGCCCGCAGCGAGGCGAGCTGCTCGACCGGCTGGTGGGTCGGCCCGTCCTGCCCCAGGCCGATCGAGTCGTGGGTGAAGACGTGGATAACCGGCAGCTCCATCAGCGCCGAGAGGCGGATCGCCGGCCGCGCGTAGTCGGAGAAGGTCAGGTAGGTGGACCAGAGCGGGCGCAGCTTGCAGAGCGAGAGGCCGTTGGAGATCGCCGCCGACTCGTGCTCGCGGATGCCGTAGTGGAGCTGGCGGCCGCCGTAGGAGCCGGGCTCGAAGGGGCCGGCGCCATCGAGCTCGAGCCGCACCGAGGTCGAGTCGGTGAGGTCGGCGGAGCCGGCGAGCAGCCAGGGCAACCGCGCCGCGATCGCGTTCTCCACCTTCTGCGAGGCCTTGCGGGTGGCGAGCCCCTTCGCGTCCGCCTCGAAGCCGGGGATGTCGGCGTCCCAGCCCGCGGGCAGCTCGCGCTTCTGCATCGCCTCGATCTCGGCGGCCGGCCCCGGGCTCTGCTCGGCGTAGCCGGCGAGCAGCCGCTCCCACTCCTCGCGCAGCGCGGCGCCGCGGCTCCCGATCCCTTCCGCGAAGCGCTCCCTCACCCCGTCCGGCACGAGGAACTCGGCGTCCTCGGGCCAGCCGTAGGCCCGCTTCGTCTCCCGCACCTCCTCCTCCCCGAGCGGCTCGCCGTGCGCCTCCGCGGTGTCCTGCTTGTGGGGCGAGCCGTAGCCGATGTGGCTGTCGACGACGACCAGCGTCGGACGGTCAGCCTCCTCCTTGAACTCCTCGAAGGCGCGCTCCAGCAGCTCGGTGTCGTTGGCGTCGCCGACCCGGGTCACGTTCCAGCCGTAGCCGATGAAGCGGGCGGCGACATCCTCCCCGAAGGCCAGCTCGGTGCGGCCGTCGATCGTGATGTGGTTGTTGTCGTAGATCCAGCAGAGATTGTCGAGTGCCAGGTGGCCGGCGATCGAGGCCGCCTCGCCGGAGACGCCCTCCATCAGGTCACCGTCGCCGCAGATCGCGTAGACGTCGAAGTCGAAGAGGCGGGCGTCGGCGCGGTTGTAGCGGGCGGCCAGCCACTTGGAGGCGATCGCCATGCCGACCGAGGTCGCGACCCCCTGGCCGAGCGGGCCGGTGGTCGTCTCGACGCCGGAGGTCCAGCGGTACTCGGGGTGGCCAGGGGCGCGCGAGCCGAGCTGGCGAAAACGGCGGATGTCGTCGAGCGAGACGGCCGGAGTCCCCAGGAGCTCGTACTCGGGATCGACCGCCTGCACGCCCGTGAGATGCAGCATCGACCAAAGCAGGGCGGATGCGTGCCCGGAGGAGAGGACGTAGCGGTCGCGGTTGGGCCAGATCGGATCGGCCGGGTCGAAGCGCAGGAAGCGCTGCCAGAGCGTGTAGGCGACCGGCGCCAGCGCCATCGGCGTCCCGGGGTGCCCGGACTCCGCTTTCTGGATCGCGTCCATCGACAGGGTGCGGATCGTGTCGATGCAGAGCCGGTCGATGTCTCCAGCGTCCATCCAGCTTCGAGCATAGAGTCCCCGCTCGTGCCGGGGACGGGCGACGAGAAGCGACTGGCGGCGGAGGCG
>DASTHF010000108.1:0-19136 GCA_035605615.1 Solirubrobacterales bacterium | reverse complement strand
CGCGCGGCATCCTCTGGGACCACCTGCAGCCGCCGCAGATCCGCGAAATCCCCATCCTCGAACGGATGGGGTATGCCTGAGGAGGCCGCGGAGGGCATCCGCAGCGGCTCGGTCGTCTTCCCGGCCTCCGACTACGGCAACCCGGACCCCGACTGGCTGAAGATCGACTGGCGCGAGCACCTGCGCCGGCTCGAGCTGCCCGGCGCCGACGTCAACTACGCCGAGATCGGCGAGGGAGAGCCGATCCTCTTCGTCCACGGCCTCGCCGGCTGCTGGCGCAACTGGCTCGAGAACCTCCCCCACTTCGGCCGCGGCCACCGCGCGATCGCGCTCGACCTGCCCGGCTTCGGCCACAGCCCGCTGCCGGACTGGCCGATCGACATGCCTTCCTACGGGAGGCTGATCCACGACTTCTGCGAGGCGCTCGGGATCGGGCGCGTCGCGGCGCTGGTCGGCAACTCGATGGGCGGCTTCGCCGCGACCGAGGCGGCGGTCGAGGACCGCTCGCGCTTCGAGCGGCTCGTGCTCGTCTCCGCGGCGGGGATCAGCTTCGCCGAGGCGCAGGGGCGGCGGACCGAGGCGTTCGCGCGGATGGTCGAGACGCTCGCGCCCTTCCTGGCCGGGCCGCGGCGCGCCTGGCTGAACCGCCCCCGCGGTCGCGAGATCGCCTTCGGCAACCTCTTCCGCTATCCGAACCGGCTGCGCCCCGAGCTGCTCCAGGAGCAGATGGTGCCGGGGCTCAACAGCCCCGGCTTCGGCGCCGCGACGCGCGCGCTCGCCGGCTACGACACCCGCCACCGCCTGCCCGAGATCGAGCTGCCGACGCTCGTCGTCTGGGGGCTCAACGACCGCATCGTCCCGGTCGAGGCAGCGCTCGGCTACCACCGGCTGATAGCGGGATCGCGGCTGGAGATCTTCGAGCGCACCGGGCACCTGCCGCAGCTGGAGCGGCCGGCACGCTTCAACGCTTTGCTGGACGAATTCCTGAGCGATTAGCCGGTGACGGCGCCGGCCGCGGCCGAAGAAACCGTCGCCGCGTACTTCGACATCACGCCGGGGCCGAAGACCGAGGGCGGTGGCTCGTAGGCGGCGGCGCGGCGGGCGATCGTCTCCTCGTCGAGGTCGACGTCGAGGCGGCGGGCGTCGATGTCGACGGTGATCGTGTCGCCCTCCTCGATCGCAGCGATCGGCCCTCCCTTGGCCGCCTCGGGTGCGACGTGGCCGATCATCAGGCCGCGGGTGGCGCCGGAGAAGCGGCCGTCGGTGAGCAGGGCGACGCTCTCGCCCAGGCCCTCGCCGACGATCGCGGCAGTGACCTGGAGCATCTCGCGCATCCCCGGGCCGCCCGCCGGCCCCTCGTTGCGGATCACGACGACGTCGCCGGGCCGGATCTTCTGGTCCTTCACGGCGCGGAAGCAGTCCTCCTCGGACTCGAAGACCCGGGCGGGACCGGTCTGCTTGGTCCGCTCGGTGCCGGCGAGCTTCACCACCGCGCCCTCGGGGGCGAGGTTGCCGCGCAGGATCGCCAGGCCGCCTTCCGGCTTCAGCGGGTCACCGAGCGGGCGGACGACCTCCTGCCCCGGCGCCTCGGTCGCCTCGGCGGCCACCTCGCCGATCGTCTTGCCGGTGACGGTGAGCGCATCCTCGTGGAGGTTGCCCGATTCGGCGAGGCGCTTGAGGATGAGCGGCACGCCGCCGGCCCGGTAGAGGTCGGTGGCGACGAAGCGGCCGCCCGGCTTGAGGTCGGCGAAGAGCGGCGTGGCGCGCGAGATCCGCTCGAAGTCGTCCATTCGCAGCTCGATCCCCAGCTCGTGGGCGAGCGCGATCAGGTGCAGCACGGCGTTGGTCGAGCCGCCCGAGGCGCAGACGCAGGCGATCGCGTTCTCGAGCGACTCGCGGGTGATCACCCGGCTCGGCCTGATGTCCTCGCCGAGGACGCGCATCACCAGCTCGCCGATCCGCTCGGCGACCGTGCCCTTTTCGCCGTCTTCGGCCGGCACCATCGCCGAGCCGCCGGCGCTGACCCCGAGCGCCTCGAAGGCGCAGGCCATGGTGTTGGCGGTGAACTGGCCGCCGCAGGCACCGGCGCCGGGGCTGGCCACCCCCTCCAGCTCGTTCAGTTCCTCGTCGCTCATCTCGCCGGCGTTGTGGGCGCCCATCGCCTCGAAGACGTCGAGGATGGTGACGTCGCGGCCGTGCCAGTGGCCGGGGGCGATCGAGCCCCCGTAGAGCACGACCGAAGGGACGTCGAGCCGGGCGAGGGCCATCGCGCAGCCGGGGATCGTCTTGTCGCAGGCGCAGAGAGCGACGATCGCGTCGAACTGGTAGCCGCGCGCCATCAGCTCGATCGAATCGGCGATCACCTCGCGACTGACCAGCGAGGCCTTCATCCCCTGCGTCCCCATCGTGATCCCGTCGGAGATCGCGACCGTGTTGAACTCCAGCGGCGTGCCGCCGGCGGCGCGGACCCCCTCCTTGACGTGCTCGGCGAGGCCGCGCAGATGGAAGTTGCAGGAGTTCGCCTCCGCCCAGGTGTTGGCGATGCCGATCGTCGGGCGGCTGAGCGCCTCGTCGTCGTAGCCGACGCCCTTCATGTAGGCGCGGGCGGCGGCGCGGTCGGGGCCGTCGAAGACGGCGCTGGAGCGCGGGCGGGGAAGCTTGGTCGAGGTGACGCCGTTGCTGCTCATGGGACGGAATCTAACCGTCACGGTGAAGAGGCGTCTCGGAACGCCGACGGGCGAGGTCGAGAACGTCGACCGGCCCCGGCCCGGCGCCGATGCCTCGCAGACCCGACCCCACCGCCTCCGAGGCGATCTGTCGCGCCAGGCGCGCCGCCTCCAGCGGCTCGGCGCCGCGTGCCAGGAAAGCCGCCAAAGCCGAGGAGTGCGTACAGCCGGAGCCGTGGGCGGCCCCATCGGGATGGCGCTCGCCGGGGATCTCGATCATGCGCTCGCCGTCGAAGAAGACGTCGACCAGCTCCTCGCTGTGGCCACCCGTGACGACCACGGCCCGCGGCCCGAGCGCCAGCACCTCCCGCGCCAGATCCTCCTGCGAGCAGTCCTCGCGGGCCCCGGTCAGCGCCCGCGCCTCGGGGATGTTCGGCGTGACCACGGCGGCCCGCGGAAACAGCCGCTCGACCATCGCATTCCTGGTCTCGTCATTGAGCAGAATCGCACCGCTCTCCGCAACCATCACTGGATCGATCACCACTGGCGCCGGCTCGATGTAGACGAGAAGCAGCGCCGTGAACACCCACTCGACCGTCTCCGCCGAGCCGAGCATGCCGATCTTTATCGCACCGATGTGGATGTCTTCCCCGACCGTTGCGATCTGATCGAAGACCATCTTTGACGGGACCGGCTCAACCGCCTCTACCCCAACCGTGTTCTGCGCCGTGATCGCGGTGATCGCCGTCATCCCGTGCACGCCGCAGCGCGCGAACGTCTTCAGGTCGGCCTGGATCCCCGCGCCGCCGCCGGAGTCCGATCCGGCGATCGAGAGCACCGCTGGCACGCGTCTGTCGTTCACGGTCAGCAGCCTAGAGGGCCCGGGGTTGCAGAAGTGTGCGGGAGTAGACGCCGAGCAGCGAACAGGTGACGTAGCCCTGCGACTCCAGGTCGGCGAGCGCCGCGGCGGCGGCCCCGCCGGAGAGGTCGAGCTCCGCGCCAACCGCGTCGCAGGTCTCGGCGCCCATCTCGATCGCGGCGAGGACGGCTAGCGCCGGCGCCTCCAGCGGCGGGCCCGAGCGCTCGAGCGGGTGGGCGCCCGCGCCGAGCATCGCGTCGAGCACGTCCTGGGCGTCGCGCACCAGGCAGGCGCCGTTGGCGAGCAGGTTGTTGGCGCCCACCGAGCAGCGCGAGCCGACCGGGCCCGGCACCGCGCCGACCTCGCGACCCAGGTCGGCGGCCAGGTCCGCGGTTATAAGCGAGCCGGAGCGCTCGGCCGCCTCGACCACGACCGTCATCCCGGCCAGCGCCGCCATGATCCGGTTGCGGGCCGGGAAGGTCCAGCGCCAGGCGCCGGTCCCGGGCGGCAGCTCCGAGAGCACGAGTCCACCCTCCTGGATCCGCCGCCAGAGCGAGCGGTGCGCCGCCGGGTAGGCGAGGTCGGCGCCGCAACCGAGGACCGCGAACGTCGTGCCGCCCTCCAGCGCGCCGCGGTGCGCGCAGGCATCGATCCCGAAGGCGAGGCCGCTGGCCACGACCAACCCCGCCGCGGCCAGCTCGCGCCCCAGCTGCCGCGCCACCTCGCGCCCGTAGGTGCTGGCGCGGCGGGAGCCGACTATCGTCACCACGCCCTCCGTCTCCAGCCCTTCGAGCAGGGCGGGGTCTCCCCTGCCGATCAGCGCCCAGGGCGCATCCTCGGCATCGCGCAGCGCCGCCGGGTAGAGGTCGTCGTGGCGGCAGCAGCCCCAGCACTCCGCCAGCTCCAGCTCCAGCACGAGCTGGCGCTCCGGGACCGCCTCGATCGCCGCCAGGAACTCGGCCGCGGCCTTCGGCGCCGCGACGGCGGCGAGGTCCCCGTTGGAGAGGCGCAGCAGCTCCGGCGAGCGCGAGCCGGGGGCGCCGGTGGCGATCTTCTCGATGTAGGGGGCCAGGTGGGCGAGCAGCCGGGAGCGACGCATGCATTCCGGGCAGGCCCGGGGCGCAGCGCTCATTGGTCCCGCCTCCGCAACTGCAGCGCCTGCGCCATGTGGTCGCGCTCGATCGTCTCCGACTCCGCCAGGTCGGCCACCGTGCGCGCCAGGCGCAGCACGCGGTCGTGGCCGCGGCCGCTGAGGCGGCGCCGCGTATAGGTCTCGGCGAGCAGCGCCGCGGCGCCCTCGCTGAGGACCGATTCGCGCGCCTCGGCCGGGGTCATCTCGCCGTTGCAACGGCCCGGGCCCAGGCGGCGCTCCTGCCGTTCGCGCGCCGCGGCGACGCGCTCGCGCACGACGGTCGAGGCCTCCCCCGGCTCGCCGCCGATCTCCTTGGCGCTCGGCTGGCGGATCGCGACGAGGACGTCGATCCGGTCGGCGAGGGCGCCGCTCAGCCTCCCCTGGTAGCGACGCACCTCGACCGGCGCGCAGCTGCACTCGGGGTCGGCCTCGCCGCGCCCGCAGGGACAGGGGTTGGAGGCGGCGACCAGCATGAAGCGGCAGGGCAGGCGGCGCCCCGAGCCGGCCCTGACGATCGAGACCGCACCCTCCTCGAGCGGCGCCCGCAGCGCCTCCAGGACATCGCGGCGGAACTCGCAGAGCTCGTCGAGGAAGAGGACGCCGCGGTGCGCCAGCGTCGCCTCGCCGGGGCCAGGCGGGTTGCCGCCGCCGACCAGCCCCGCCGGGGTGACCGTGTGGTGCGGGCTGCGAAAGGGGCGGCCGCCGGGGCGGCCGTTGAGGCGCCCGCAGGCGCTGGCGATCCGCGCCACCTCGAGCGCCTCCCCGGGCGCCAGCGGCGGCATGATCGAGGGCAGCCGGGCGGCGGCGAGCGACTTGCCGGCGCCGGGCGGGCCGATCATCAGGAGGCTGTGACCGCCCGCCGCGGCGACCTCCAGCGCGTAGCGCAGGTGGGGCTGGCCGCGCAGGTCGGCGAGGTCGGGGCCGCCGCGGCGGGGGACGAGCGGCAGGCTCAGCGGCCGCGGCCGCTCCGGGCGCCACTCGCCGGCGGCGAGGGGCGGCAGCTGCACGAGGCTCTCCAGCGGGATCGGCTCGATCCCCTCGACGAGCGCCGCCTCCGGACCGTTCTCGGCCGGAACCACGACCGCCTCGGCACCGAGTCGCTGCGCCTCCTCGGCGATCGCCAGCACCCCGGAGACCGGCCGGATCGAGCCGTCGAGCGCCAGCTCGCCGACCATCGCCAGGCGCGGCAGTGCCTCCCAGCTCAGCTGCTCGGAGGCGGTGAGCAGCGCGACCGCGATCGCCAGGTCGAGCCCCGGGCCCACCTTGCGCAGGTTGGCGGGCGCCAGGTTGGCGACGATCCGCCGCAGCGGGAACTCGAAGCCGCAGTTGACGAGCGCCGCCCGCACCCGCTCGCGCGCCTCCCTGACCGCCGCGTCGGGCAGGCCGACGACCGAGAAGGCGGGCAGGCCGCGGTGCACGTCGACCTCGACCCGGACCGGCCGGGCCGAGATGCCGTCGAGGGTGAACGTCCTTGCCGTAGCGAGCACGGCGATGACGCTAGGGGGCGAAACCGTACGCATGGGGGCCTGATGCAAGGAGTGTGTGACTTCTCTCCCACGGCTCGATGACGGAGCGGCGCCTGAGGCTCGGCCGCGTCGCCGAGGACCTCGTCGCAGCGCGGCTCGCCGCCGCCGGCTGGGAGGTCGTCGAGCGCAACGCCCGCACCCGCTACGGCGAGCTCGACGCCGTCGCGCTCGACGGCCCGACGCTCGTCTTCGTCGAGGTCAAGGCGGGCCGTGCCGGCTCGCTCTTCGGCCCGGAGCGACCCGTGCTGGCGGTCAACCGACGCAAGCAGCTCCGCATCCGCCGCCTCGCCACCGCCTGGATGATGGAAAGGCGCGACGTGCCCCGCTACGACGACATCCGCTTCGACGCGGTCGGCGTCACCTTCGACCACACTGGGCACATGGTCGACTACGAGCACATCGAAGGAGCATTTTGAGCTCGCCTGACCAAGCAGATCAAGGATCTCGCGCTTCGCGGTCGCTCGGAGCGTGGTGTGCTCTGCACACGAGCGACCGAGGACGCAGATATGCGCCGGTCAGGCGAGCTCAAGTTGCGCGTAGGCGACCGACTGGAAAGAGCGCCGGTGCAGCGGCGAGATCCCGATCCGCTCGATCGCGGCGCGATGCTCGGGGGTCGAGTAGCCGACGTGCTCGTCGAACCCCCAGCCGGGGTGCTCGCGGGCGGCATCGCGCATGTAGCGATCGCGGGTCACCTTGGCGACGACCGAGGCGGCGGCGATCGCAGCGCTCGTCCCGTCGCCTTCGATCACCGCCCGGTGCGGCACCGCGCAGGCGCGCAGGGCGAAGCCGTCGACGAGGCAGGCAGCGTCGCCCGGCCGCAGCCGTTCGAGGGCGCTGGACAGCGCCTCCAGGTTGGTGACGTGGAGGCCGCGCTCGTCGATCCCGCGCGCGCAGCGCACGACGACGCTGACCCGCGCCGCGGCCCGCAGCACCGCCGGGTAGAGCTCGTCGCGCTGCTCGGCGCTCATCTGCTTGGAGTCGTGCAGGCCACCCAGGGCGCGGCGGTCGGCGGGCGACAGCATCTCGTAGTCGATCAGGACAGCGGCGGCAACCAGCGGCCCCGCCAGGCACCCCCTGCCTGCCTCGTCGGCTCCCGCGACGAACCTGCTCCCCAGCCCGCGGTCGAAGGAGAAGAGCTTGCGCGTGCGCGCCAGCCGGCGCCGGTGCGCTTTCGGCTGCGGCTTAGAAGAGGCCGATGCGGTCGGGGGGCCAGTAGGTGGCGAAGGCCTGGCCGATGATCCAGCTGCGGGGGACGGGGCCCCAGAAACGGCTGTCGTCGCTCGCCCCACGGTTGTCGCCCATCATGAAGTAATAGCCGGGCGGGATCTTGATCGTCTTCGGCAGGTTGCAGGCGTCGCCGCCCCCGCAGGGGGTGATGTAGGGCTCGTCCTTCTTCTCCACGCCGTTGACGACCGGATGCCCTTCGCGGACGCTGAGCGTGTCGCCCGGCCCGGCGACGATCCGCTTGATGAAGTTCTGACTGGACTCCTGTGGCGTCGGTTTGGCGCAGGCCTGACCTTCGGGCGCCACTTCCCCGCATTCGGTCCCGTGGTCGGCGCCGACGGGCGGGTGGAAGACGACGATGTCGCCGATCGCCGGATCCTGGAAGTGGTAGAGGAAGCGGTTGACGAGCACCCGCTGGCCGACGTCCAGGGTCGGCTCCATCGATTGCGAGGGGATCTGGTAGGGCTTGACGATCCAAGCCTGGATCGCCAGCGCCAGGCCGAGCGCGAGCGCCACGATCACGACCAGCTCGACCAGTCCGCCGGCCTTGCCCTTCGGCTTCGGGATGAGGCGTTTCAGCCCGAGCCCTCGCCGGAGTCGCCGGGCTCCTCGTCCGACTTCTCTTCCTCGGCATCCTGCGCCGCGGCGGTCTCCTCGGTCTCCCCTGCCTCGGGCGCCTCGGCGTCCGTTGCCTCTACTTGCTCCTCGACGGCCTCCGGCTGCTCAGCCGCCGCGCCTTCGACCTCTACCGCCTCAGGCTCGGCGACCTCCGGCTCGGGCGCCGTCGGGGTCGAGACCAGCTCCTCGTCGATGCCCCAGCGGCGCTCGGCGACCCGTGCCTTCTTGCCGATCCGGCCGCGCAGGTAGTAGAGCTTCGCCCGCCGCACGTCGCCGCGCGCCGCGATCTCCAGCCTCTCGATCTTCGGCGAGTGCAGCGGGAAGGTGCGCTCGACGCCGACCCCGAAGGACTGCTTGCGGACGGTGAACGTCTCGCGGACGCCGGAGCCCTGCCGCCGCAGGACGATCCCCTCGAACACCTGGGTGCGGCGGCGCGTGCCCTCGACCACCTGGAAGTGGACACGGACGCGATCTCCCGGCCCGAAGGAGGGGAGCCCCTGCCTCAGCTGGCTTCGCTCGATGCTGTCGATGACGCTGCTCATTGGAATCCCTTTTGCGCTTGGCTAACCCAAGGCTCTCGCGCTTCGCTCACTCACGCTCATCATCACCGGAGATCTCGTTCGTTCGCTCAGCGCTCATTGGCGAGAAAAAACCGCGGGACCCGGACAGGGGCGCCGCGCGGTCGCGGAATCGTACCTACTCGCCGCCGCTTTCGAGCTGTTCGGCCCGCGCCTGGCTCTGCTCGGCGCGCCAACGGCGCACCCGCTCGTGGTCGCCGGAGAGCAGAACCTCCGGCACCCCCCAGCCCCGGTAGGCCGGCGGACGGGTGTAGTGGGGGTACTCGGGCGCCCCCTCCAGCACACGGCTGAACGACTCCTCGACAGCGCTGCGCTCGTGGCCGAGCGCGCCCGGCAGCTTGCGCATCACGACGTCGGCCAGCACCATCGCCGGCAGCTCGCCGCCGGCCAGCACGTAGCGGCCGATCGAGACCTCGTCGTCCGCGAGGTGCTCGTGCACGCGCTCGTCGAAGCCCTCGTAGCGGCCGCAGAGCAGCGTCAGGTGCGGCTCCGCGGTCAGCTCGTCGGCTAGCGCGTCGTCGAGCAGCCGGCCGGTCGGCGAGAGCAGCACCACCCGCGGGTTCTCGCCGTTCCGATAGGCCGCCTGCAGCGCCGCGTCGACCACGTCGACCCGGAGCACCATCCCCGCCCCGCCCCCGTACGGCGCGTCGTCGACCTGCCCCGCGTTCAAGGGCGTCGTCTCCCGATAGTTGAAGAGCCTAAGCTCGTTCCCCTCCGCCAACGCGTTCTGCACCGACCGCTGCGACTGGAACCAGTCGAATGCCTCGGGAAACAGGGTGAAGATGTCGACCCTCATCTGCGCTCCCTCGCGGGGATGCGGGTTGGGGGTGGAGCGTCTTGTACTTTTTCGGCAATCGGCCCTCGGACGGCGGCATCCGCCCCACCGAAAAAGTTAAGCGGAACCCCCAACCCGTAGCCCCGCCGCACGGCCTCAGTCAAGGATGTCAACCACCACACGGCGGTCGAGGCGGACGGCGGCGGCCTTGGCGATCGTGCGGATCGCGTTGGCGATCCTCCCCCCCTTGCCGATCACACGCCCCAGGTCGCCCTCGGCGACGCTGATCTCGTAGATGAGGTCGCCATCCTCTTCCAGCTCCTCGACGACCACCGCCTCGGGATCCTCGACGAGCGCCCTGACCAGGAACTCGAGCAGCTCGGTCACCGGGCGCCCCTAGCTTCCGGAGGCGGCGATGCCCTTGACGCGCAGCAGGTTCGCGACGGTCTCGGACGGCTGGGCGCCGTGCTCGAGCCAGTGGCGGGCGCGCTCCTCGTTCAGCTCGATCGTCGAGGGCTCGGTCTGCGGGTTGTAGCTGCCGATCGTCTCGATCGTGCGCCCGTCGCGCGGCGAGCGCTTGTCGGCGACGACGATCCGCCAGACCGGGTTCTTCTTCGAACCGACCCTTCTAAGTCTTATCCGCACAGCCATGAGGCGCGAGAGGTTAGCGCCTGCGGACCTTCGGGCGCGGGGCGCCGCCCATCATCTGGGCGAGCTGCTGGGGGTCCGGCGCCTTGCCGGAGACCATGTGGCGCATCAGCTTGCGCATCTGGTCGAACTGCTTGACGAGCTGATTGACGTGCTGGACGCGGGTGCCGGAGCCGGCGGCGATCCGTTTGCGGCGCGAGCCGTTGATGATCGTCGGGTTGGCGCGCTCGGCCGGCGTCATCGAGAGGATGATCGCCTCGACGCGGTCGAGCTCGCCCTCGTCGACGTCCACCCCCTTCAGCTGCTTCATCGCCCCCATCCCGGGCAGCATCCCGATCAGGCCGCTGAGCGGCCCGAGCTTGCGCACCTGCCGCATCTGCTGCAGAAAGTCCTCGAGCGTGAAGCGGTCGCGCTTCAGCTTCTCCTGCAGGTCGAGCGCCTGCTGCTCGTCGACCTCCTTCTCGGCCTTCTCGATCAGGCTGAGGACGTCGCCCATGCCGAGGATGCGCGAGGCCATGCGGTCGGGGTGGAAGCGATCGAAGGCCTCGAGCGTCTCCCCGGTCGAGGCGAAGAGGATCGGCTTGCCGGTCACAGCCTTGACCGAGAGCGCGGCGCCCCCGCGGGCGTCGCCGTCGAGCTTGGTCATCACGACGCCGTCGAACTCGGTCGCCTCGGCAAAGGCTTCGGCGACGCCGACCGCGTCCTGGCCGGTCATCGCGTCGACGACGAGCAGCACGTCGTGCGGGTTGGTGCGCTTGCGGATCCGAGCCAGCTCGGCCATCAGATCCTCGTCGACGTGGAGGCGGCCGGCGGTGTCGACGATCAGCACGTCGCGCTCGTCCTCGCGGGCGCGGTCGAGCGCCCAGGCGGCGATCTCGACCGGATCGCGGTCGGTGCCCTGCTCGTAGACGTGGGCGCCCGCCCGCCCGCCGACCGTGACGAGCTGCTCGACGGAGGCGGGCCGGTAGACGTCGCAGGCCGCCAGCGCGACGTCCTTGCCGGACTCGCCGAGGTGGCGGGCGAGCTTCGCGCAGGCGGTCGTCTTGCCGGAGCCCTGCAGGCCGGCCATCAGGATCACGGTCGGGCCGCTCGGGGCGAAGGCGAGGTCGCGGCCGGTCCCCCCCATCAGCGCGGTCAGCTCCTCGTCGACGATCTTCACCACCTGCTGGCCGGGGTTGAGGCTCTCCAGCACCTCGGAGCCGAGGCAGCGCTCCTTCAGCGCCTTCGTGAACGCTTTGACGACCTTGAAGTTGACGTCGGCCTCGAGCAGGGCGAGGCGGATCTCGCGCATCGCCGCGTCGACATCGGCCTCGGAGAGCTTGCCGCGCGAGCGAATGTCGGAGAGCGTCGCCTGGAGGCGGTCTGAGAGCTGGTCGAACAAGGAATCCAGGCTACTCGGCGAGGAGGGCGCGGGCGAAGTCGGCCGGGTCGAAGGGCCGCAGGTCCTCCAGCGACTCGCCGGTTCCGATCAGCTTCACCGGGATGCCCAGCTCGTTGGCGATCGCCAGCACGATGCCGCCCTTCGCGGTCCCGTCGAGCTTGGTGAGGACGACGCCGTCGACCGCGACCGCCTCGGCGAAGAGCTGCGCCTGGCGCAGCCCGTTCTGGCCGGTGGTGGCGTCAATCGAGATCAGCGTCTCGTGCGGCGCCTCGGGGATCTGCTTGGCGATCACGCGGCGCACCTTGGCCAGCTCGTCCATCAGGTTGCCCTGGGTGTGGAGGCGGCCGGCGGTGTCGACCACGACGACGTCGGCGCCGCGGGCGCGGGCGGCGGCGATCGCGTCGAAGGCGACCGCGCCGGGGTCGCCGCCCGGCGCCGAACGGACCAGCTCGGCGCCGGCCCGCTCTGCCCACTCGGCGAGCTGCTCGGTCGCCGCGGCGCGGTAGGTGTCGGCGGCCGCCAGCACGACCGAGAGGCCGAACTCGTTGCGCAGGTGCCAGGCGATCTTGCCGATCGTTGTCGTCTTGCCGGTGCCGTTGACGCCGACCATCAGCAGAACGGCAGGCTCGCCGCTGAGGTCGATCGGGGCGCGGCCGGTCGAGGCCAGCTCGGCGAGGATCTCGATCAGCCGCTCGCGCACCGCCTCGCCGTCGGCCCCCACCGTCCTCGCCTCGACCTCCCCCTCGAGCCGCTCGACCACGGCGGCGGTGGTCGGCACCCCCGCGTCGGCGAGGATCAGCGCCTCCTCCAGCCGTTCCCAGGTCTCGTCGTCGATGCGGTCGAAGAGGCTCGCCGAGAGCTCCTCGGCCAGCGCCCGGCGGCTTTTCGAGAGGCTCTCGCGGAGGCGGCGGAAGACGCCGCGGCGCCCCTCCTCGCTCTCCGCCGGGGGCGGCGGGGGCTGGCGCTCGCCGAGGTCGAATATCTCCCGCCAGGAGGTCGCCATCTAGGCGGCTCGAAGCGCCGGCGGCGCCTCCGCAGCGGCCTCCTCGCGGGGCAGGCGACGGGAGACGACCTTGGTGACCCCGTCGCCGCCCATGCTGACCCCGTAGAGCACGTCGGCGGCGTCCATCGTCCGTTTCTGGTGGGTGACGATCACGAACTGGGCGCGGTTCGAGAAGCGGCGGACGAGCTGCAGGAAGCGATCGATGTTGGCGTCGTCGAGCGCTGCCTCGACCTCGTCGAGGATGTAGAAGGGACACGGGCGGGCGAGGAAGACGGCGAAGACGAAGGCCAGCGCGACCAGCGACTTCTCGCCGCCCGAGAGCAGCGAGAGCTTGCGGGTCGACTTGCCGGCCGGGGTCACCTCGATCTCGACGCCCAGCTCCTCGCGCTCCTCCGCGCCGTCCTCCGCCTCGGAGTCGCCCTCGCCGACCTCGGCGTCGGGGACCGAGCGCAGGCTGACCCGCCGCAGCCGCCCCCGCCCGCCCGGGAAGAGGTGCTCGACCATCTCCTCGAAGTTCCGCGCGGTCGCCTCGAAGGTCTCCTCGAAGGCGCGCTCGATCTCGCGGTCGATGTCGCGGATCAGCGTCTCCAGCTCGCGCATCGCCCGCTCGGTGTCCTCGCGCTGCGCCTGCAGCGCCTCGACGTGCTCGCGCGCCTCCTCATATTCGCGCTCGGCGAGGGGGTTTACGGGGCCGATCTGGGCGCGGCGGCGCTCGAGCCGCTCGAGGCGCCGCTCGATCTCGGCCCGCTCCTCGTCGCCCAGCGGTTGCTCGGCCGGCGCGACCTGCTCGCCGAGCCGCTCGGCGATCGCCGCCAGCTCCCTGGCGGCCTCGGCGCGGCGGTCGCCGAGGTGGGCGGCCTCGACCTGCGCCTCGGTGAGCCGGTCGGACGCCGCCTTCATCTCGGCCTGCAGCTCGTACTCGCGCTGCGAGCAGGAGCGCATCTCCTCGGCGATCTCGTCGCCGTCGCCCTCCTCGCCGACGACCGTGGCCTCGATCCGCTCGACGCGGGCGCGCAGGGCCGCCTCGGCGGCGACAAGGGCGGCGCGGGTGGCGCGGACGTCGTCGAGCAGCTCCTCGCCGGCGGCGACCCGCCGGCGCAGCGCCTCGCGGTGCCGCTCGCCGAGCAGGCCCTCGGCGCGGCGGGCATGCCGCGCCGCCCGCTCGGCGCCGCTCGCCACGGCCCCCAGGGCCGCCTCGCGCGCCGGCTCGGGCGCCTCGTCGGAGCGGGCGGTGGCGAGCCCCTCGCCCGCGGCGGCGAGACCTGCCTCGATCGCGCTCAGCTCCTCCTCCAGCTTTCGGGCCCGCTCCAGCGGCGCGCCCTCGCTCGCGCCGACGTCGAGAGTAAGCGGTCCGAACTCGGCGCGCAGCGCCTCCAGCCCCTTCGCCAGCTCGTCCTCGCGGGAAGCGATGCCGGCGGCGCGCAGGGCGATCCGCTGCTGCTCGCCGCGCAGCTTGGTCAGCCTGCCCCAGGCCTGGGTACGCTCGCGGTCGCGTGCCGCGAAGCGCTCCTCGGCGGCGCGGCGGCGCTCGCCCACCTCGGCGAGCTGCGCCTCCAGCGCGTCGCGCGCCTCACGCGCCTGCGCGGCAACCGTCTCGGCGGCGCGCACCCGGTCCTCGCCGAAGCGCAGCGCCTCGGCGACCAGCTGCCCCCGCAGCCCCAGCTCCTCGCGCTCGATCCGCGCCCCGATCTCGGCCGCCTGCGCCTGGCGCTTCAGCGGCCGCAACCGTGCCCGCGCCTCGCGCTCGACGTCGAGCGCCCGGTCGAGGTTCTCGCGGGCGGCGCGCAGCTTCAGCTCGGCGCGGCGGCGGCGCTTGCGGTGCTTGCCGAGGCCGGCCGCCTCCTCGACCAGGAGGCGCCGCTCGCGCGGCCTCGAGTGGACGATCGACTCGACCCTGCCCTGGCTGATCACCGAGTGCATCTCGCGCCCCAGGTTGGTGTCGGAGAGGACCTCGACCACGTCGACGAGGCGGCAGCGGGCGCCGTTGAGCCGGTAGGAGCCGTCGCCGGAGCGGTCGAGGCGGCGCTCGATCGAGATCTCGGAGAGCTCGGTGTTGGCGCGCCCTTCGGAGTTGTCGATCACGACCTCGACCTCGGCGGCGCGGCGCTGGCCGACCCCCTTGCCGCCGGCCGAGATCACGTCCTGCATCGAGGCGCCACGGATCGCCCCGGGGCTCTGCTCGCCGAGCGCCCAGAGCACCGCGTCGGTGATGTTCGACTTGCCGGAGCCGTTGGGGCCGACGATCACGCTGACGCCCGGCGAGAACTCCAGCCTCGTCCGCTCGGGGAACGACTTGAACCCCTTCATCTCGATCGATCTCAGGTACATGCGCCTGTCTTCCTCGGTCGCTAAGGCTCTCGACTGGGTCGGACGCGAAGCGGATCGCTAGCCGCCGAGCCGCTTCAGCGCCCGCTCGGCGGCGACCTGCTCGGCCGCCTTCTTACTGCGGCCGACGCCCTTCCCGACTCGCTCGGAGCCGACCATAGCGGCCACCTCGAAGGTGCGTTCGTGCGGGGGCCCCGATTCCCGGGTCACCTCGTAGAGCACATGCGCCTTGCGCCGCGCCAGCAGCTCCTGCAACGCCGACTTGAAGTCGATCCGCGTCTCGGCGGCGTGCTCGATGCGCGGCTCGAAGGCGGCGGCGACGGCCTCCGCGGTCCGCTCGAAACCGAAGGCGACGAAACAGGCGCCGATCAGCGCCTCGGTCGCCTCCGGCAGGGGACGGGCGCCGGCCAGCAGCGCCTCGGCCGGGATCGCGGTCTCGACACCCTCGGGCGCCGCCTCGCGCAGCATCTCGGGCACCCCGAGCAAGCGGCCGACCTCGGAGCAGGAGACGCCGCTGACCGCCTGGTTGTGGATCTTCGTCAGGCCGCCCGCGTCGACCCCTTCGTAGCGCTCGTAGAGGTCCCCGGCGACCGCGAGGGCGAGCACGCTGTCGCCAAGGTAGGCGAGCCGCTCGTAGGATTCGTCGCGGTCCTCGGTCCAGGAGGAATGGGTGAGGGCCTCGCGCCGCAGGTCGTCGGGCAATTCCCCGACAAGCGTTGCGAGCGCCGCGACACTCATTACACGACCTCTCGTTCGCGCCCCAATCGCCACGGACTCGAATAACCGGAGATCGCCCTGACGATTGGGTCGCTCACGCTGGGGCGTGCTCCAGGACGAACTCGACCGCCTGGCCGACGGTTTCGATCTTCGCGGCCTGCTCCTCGGAGACGGAGAGCCCGTAGCGATCCTCCAGCTCCATCACCAGCTCGTAGAGGTCGAGCGAGTCGGCGTCGAGGTCCTCCTTGAAGCGGGTCTGCTCGCCGATCCGGCCGGGATCGATCTCGAGCTCCTCGGCGAGGTGGTCGCGGACCAGGCTGAAGACTTCGTCGCGGGTCATCGGTCTGCTTCCTATCACGCGGCCCCGGCGGCGAGCGAGCCGCGACCCGCCCTGCCCTCGCGCAACAGCGACGCGGTGCGATCGACCGCGTCGACCTCGACGCAGCGCGCCGCCAGACGCACCGCGTTGGCTATCCCCTCGGCGCCGGCGCTGCCGTGGCCGACCACGGCGATGCCGCGCAGGCCGAGCAGGATGGCGCCGCCGGTGGTGTCGGGGTGGAGCTCGCGGCGCAGGCCGCCCAGCGCCGGCCGCAGCAGCAGGCCGCCCAGCGCGGCGAGCGGGTTGGAGCGCGCCGCATCGCGGATCGCCGCCGCGACCTTGCTCGCCGTGCCCTCCATCAGCTTCAGCGCGACGTTGCCGGTGAAGCCGTCTGTGACGACGACGTCGACCGCGCCGCGCGGCAGGTCGCGCCCCTCGACGTTGCCGGCGAAGTCGAGGCCGGGCGCCGCGGCGAGCAAGGCGTGGGCGGCGACCACCTCCTCGCGGCCCTTGCCGGCCTCCTCGCCGACCGAGAGCAGGCCGACGCGCGGTCGCTCGACCCCCAGCACCGCCTCGCTGAAGGCCGCGCCCAGGAAGGCGAACTGGACGAGGTGCTGGGCGCGGACCTCGACGTTGGCGCCGACGTCGAGGAAGAGGACCGGCTTGCCGGGCACCGGCACCTGCGCCGCCAGCGCCGGCCGCTGCACGCCCTGCAGGCGGCGCAGCCCGAAGGTCGCGGCGGCCATCGTCGCCCCGGTCGAACCGGGGCTGGCCATCGCGTCGGCACGTCCCTCGGCGACGTCCCGCGCCGCCCGCACCACCGAGGCCTCGTGCCGGGCGCGGACCGCCGGCACCGGGTCCTCGTCGTTGCCGATCCATTCCGAGGTGGGAACGATCTCGACTCCCTCGACGCCGCCGAGGTCGAGCTCGTCCGGCGGGCCGAACACGCGCAGACGGATGCCGTCGGCCGCCGCCAGCCGCGCGCCGGCGGAAAGGACGTCGAACCCGCGCTCCGCGCCGAAGCCGTCGAGGGCGACGGTCACGCCGCGCCCCGTGGGCATCAGACCCCGGTGTCGGGCGGGCTCGCCGGGCCCTCGGCGATCGGGTGCCCGATCACCTCACGGCCGGCGTAGGTGCCGCAGGTGGGGCAAACCCGGTGCGGGAGGCGGGGGCTGTGGCAGCGCGGGCAGCGATTGAGCCGCGGCTTAGCCGCCTTGTGCGTGGCGCGCCGCTTGTCGCGGCGGGTGCTGGAGGTTCTCTTCTTGGGGACGGCCATCGGCCGGGCATCGTAGCGGGGATAGGGGGCGGGTGCCCCTTCCTTACTAAGGAGGGGTGAGGAGTCCGCCGCGTGGCGTTCCCGCCGAAGATCAGTCGTACACGGCCCGAATGACCGCGAGGCCGTCCGCCTGCCAGCAGATCTCGCCATCGCACCAGGAAATGAGGTCCGTCAGCTGGTTGCTCTCGAAGGCGTCGCCAATGACGAGGGAGCGGGATTGCTCCTTGACGCGACGAAAGAGGGATTTCTTCTGCTCGTCGGTCAGGTCGTTGACCGAGAGGACGGAGATGACGAGATCCCAGGGGCCGTCCGGCAGCGGGTCCTCCATGCGCGCGAGCTGAACGTCGTCGTAGGTCTGGCGGGCGCGGAAGACCATGTCGGGGCTGGCGTCGAGCCCGATCACCCAGGCGTCGGGGAAGGCCCCGATCAGCCGCCGCGTCGTCTCGCCCGTTCCCATACCAAGCTCCAGCACCCGCTCCGGTGGAAACGGCACGGCAGCCACCGCCTGCTCCTGCAGCTCGTCGTAGCGCGGGATGCGCGCCCGGATGCGCTGCAGGTACTCGTCAGGTGTCCAGTCGAATTCGCCCATCTCGTAACCTCGTCGGTGGGTGCCATCGTAAGTCCCAGCCGAGCGGAGGAGGCGGCAATGGCCAAAGCGCAGACCACGATCGTCGACCTCGGCCGTCTCTCGCTCTCCTACGGCGAGGCGGCGCGGCTCAACATTCCGGTTCGCCTCGAATCACTGGAGCTCGGCGGTCAGACCTACGCGCCAGAGCCGGCTTCGATCGACGCAAGGCTGGACGTCTCGCGCCTCAGCAGCGGCTACGCGCTCCACCTCCGCTTCCCGCTTCGCATCGAAGGAGCTTGTATGCGCTGCCTCGCGCCGGCCGCCGTGGAGACCGAAGTCGATGCGCGAGAGGTCGAGCAGGGCGGCACCGAGGACGAGGAGCTTCGCAGCCCCTATGTCGTCGACGGCGACCTGGACGTCGGCCGCTGGGCGCACGACTCGGCCGTCCTCTCCATCCCGACGCAGGTCCTCTGCCGCCCCGACTGCGCCGGTCTCTGCCCGGTCTGCGGCGAGCCGCTCAACGACGCCGACCCCGCGGAGCACGAACACGAGGCCGCTCCAGACCCGCGCTGGGCCAAGCTCAAGGACCTAAAGCTGGAATAGCCATCCGCTCGTGAAGGAGGGTCGGGTGCCCCTCCCTCCCACCACCGCCCTACTGCTGCTCTAGCTCGGGGGCCGGCTCTTCGTCGCGGCCGGCGAGGCGGTCGCGGCCGCGCTGCACGGCCGCGATGAACTTCTGAAGGTTGACCTCGAGCGTGTTGAGGATCTCGTCGGCGTAGTCCTCGGCGCCGAGCCGGATCTCGCGCTCGCGCGTGCGGGCGTCCTCGACGATCTCGTCGGCGGCGCGCTCCGCCTGCTTGGTGACCTCCTCGTCGGAGATCAGCCGCGCCTGCTGCTCGCGCGCCTCGCGCACGATCCGCTCCGCCTCGCGTTTCGCCTCGGCGAGCATCTCCTGGCGCTCCTTGACGATCCAGCGCGCCTGCTTGATCTCCTCGGGGATCGTGGCGCGCATCTGGTCGAGGAGGTCGTAGATCTCCTCGCGGTCCACGCGCACCTGGTCCGTGAGGGGCACGGGCCGGGCGTTGTGGACGACGTCGTCCAGCTTGTCTATGAGGACCAGAACGTCCATCAGCAGGTCGTAAGCCTACGTGTCGGGGGCATTTTCGGGGAAGAGGCCGTCATTTCCTCGGCTTTTTGCAAACTCTCGCCCAAACCCTCAGGCGCGGGAAGCCTACCGGCCGTGGAGGCGGTCCGCCATCGCCGCGGCGACGGGCGGCGGGACGAGGTCGGAGACGTCGCCGCCGAAGGTCGCCATTTCCTTGACGCCGGTCGAGGAGAGGAAGCTGTAGCTGGGCGAGGCGATCACGTAGATGCTCTCGATCTCCGGATCGAGCTTGCGGTTGAGCTGCGCCATCTCGAACTCGTACTCGAAGTCGGAGATCGCGCGAAGCCCCTTGACGATCGCGATCGCGCCGCGCTCCTTCGCGAACTCGACGAGCAGATTCGACATCACGCCCACCT
>DASTHF010000107.1:0-7151 GCA_035605615.1 Solirubrobacterales bacterium | reverse complement strand
GTTTCGGCCGGGCCCCGCATCCCGACGAAGTCGGTGAGAGTAGCGGGTTTGGTCCTAGTTGATCCCGCACTCGGTCTTCGAGGCCCCGGCCCAGCGGCCGGCGCGGGGATCCTCCCCGGGGCCGACCGGCTTGGTGCAGTGGGTGCAGCCGATCGACGGATAGCCGCGGTCGTGGAGCGGGTTGTACGGGAGGTCGTGCTCACGGATGTAGTTCCAGACGTCGCGCTCGGTCCAGTCGGCGAGCGGGCTCAGCTTCCAGAGCCCGAAGCGCTTGTCCCAGGCGAGCTTGGGAGTCTTGGCGCGGGTCGCCGAGTCCTCGCGTCGGACGCCGGCGGCCCAGCAGTCTACGGAAGAGAGAACGCGCCGCAGGGGCTCGACCTTGCGCAGCTCGCAGCAGGCGTCCGGGTTGCGCTTCCACAGCTCGTCGCCGTACCGGGCGGCCTGCTCCTCCAGGCTGAGGTTGTGGAAGCGGTCGAACTCGATCCCGAGCCGCTCGCCGAGGCGGTCGCGCGTCTCGTAGGTCTCGGGGAAGAGGACGTCGGTGTCGAGGTAGAAGAAGCGCGCGCTCGGGTTGACCTGGACGGCTATGTGGGCGGTCACCGAGCTGGTCTTCTGGAACGAGCAGGCGATGTAGTGCCGCTCGCCGAAGGTGTCGAACATCCACTCGATCGCCTCGGACGCGGAGCGCCCCTCGAGCTCGGCGGCGACAGCCTCCGCGTCTATCTCGGCCGCTGCGGGCATAGAGCCGGAAAGTGTGGCAGGAGGAGGCTTCATCGGGCGGCCGCCGTTCGTCTCGATGGACTCATATCGCGCACTCTCCCTCGCCGCGCTCGACCCTGTAGGGGCTGGAACGGTTCCAGTCGATGAACTGCTGCATGGTCTCCAGGCTGAACTCGGCGGGCAGCGTCAGGTCCTTGATCTCCGCTTCGAAGCGCCCGGCGCCGGCCCGCTCGGCGAAGGCGTTGAACTCCTCGCCGTCGGCCCGCTCGGCCTCGTAGAGGCGGATCCAGCGCTCGACCGCCTCGGGGACGCGCTTGGCCGGCAACCGCGACTTGAGGCGCGTGCCGAAGACGACCTCGCCGCCCTCGTAGTTGCCGCCGACGTGGGGGATGTAGGCGGGCATCTGCCGCTCGCCGACTTTCAGCGAGGCGCCGTAGAAGCCGATGTTGGCGATGTGGTGCTGGCTGCAGCCGTTCGGGCAGCCGCTCATCTTGATGTGGACGCGCTTGGTCAGCTCGTCGGAGATCGCCATCGCCGTGACGCGCTCCTTGATCGCGCGGTTGAGGCCCATCGAGCTGGTGATCCCGAGTTTGCAGCTGTCGGTGCCCGGGCAGCTGACCACATCGGTGATCTCGCGCGGGCCCGGCTCGCCGAGCCCCAGCGCGGTTAGTCGCTGCCAGACCTCGTAGAGCGACTCGTCGCGCACCCAGCGCAGGACGAAGTTCTGCTGCACGGTGCTGCGCGCGTAGCCGCCGGTGTGCTCGCGCATGATCGCCGCCAGGCCGCGGAACTGCTCCGGCGTGAGGTCGCCGCGCTCGACCTTCACCTCGATCGTGGAGAAGCCGGCCTGACGCTGCGCCTGCACGTTGCCCTCGACGAAGCGGTCGAACTCGGAGCGGTCGCCGTTCGGGGAGGCGGCCGTCGCCGGGCGCGCCGGGGCGTTGGCCTCCTCGTCATGGTCGAAGCGGAGCCGCTCGAGGTCGAAGTCGCGCTCCTCGACCCAATCGCCGCGCAGCTCCTCTTCGACCTGCTCGCGGAAGGCGTCGATGCCGATCTTGTCGATCAGCACCTTGATCCGGGCGCGGGCGCGGTTGGCGCGCAGCCACTCCTGCCGGTCGAAGATGCGCAGCACCGCCTCGGTGACCTTGAGGTAGTCGCCGTTGTCGGCCTCGACGAACTCGTAGAGGGTCGGCGCGACGCGGGCCATGATCGAGGTGCCGCCGCCAACCCGCAGCTCGAACCCCCTGACGCCGTCGCGCTCGTGGGCGAGGAAGGCGATGTCGTGGATGCCGCTGATCGCGCGGTCGGCGTCGGAGCCGGTGAAGGAGGTCTTGATCTTGCGCGGCATCAGCTGCGTCGTCGGGTGGCGCACGAAGTAGCGGACGTAGGCGCCGGCGTAGGGCGTCGGGTCGAAGACCTCGTCGGGGGCGACGCCCGCCCAGGGGTCGCCGGTGACGTTGCGGATCGTGTTGCCGCAGCCCTCGCGCGAGGAGAGGCCAGCGTCGGACAGCTCGCGGATCGCCTTGGCGGCGTCGGGCAGCGGCACGTGGTGGATCTGGATGTTCTGGCGGGTCGTGATGTGGCCTTTGCGGAGCGGCGCGTAGCGCTCGACGACGCTCGCGAAGGCCTCCATCTGCTCAGGGGTGACGCCGCCGAAGGGAAGCTTGACGCGGAGCATCTGCACGTCGGGCTGGCGCTGCCCGTAGACGCCCTGTTTGAGGCGGAAGCTGATGAACTCGGCTTCCTCTTTCTCACCGGCGAGGAACTTCTGCGCCTCGTTGTCGAAGTCGTCGAACTCGCGCTCGATGATCGGGATGACGTGCCCGGGGACGTTCTCGTAGGCCTCCGGGTTCTCGAGGCTGCCGACCCGGCCCTTGCCCTGCTGCTTTTTCTGCTCGTCGACTACCAGCTCCGCTGCCATCTCAAGAAAATAGCAAAACCTGACAGGGATTCAGGTATTTACTTTGATGAGCCCAGCTTGCGGCTCTGCAGCACGGATGCCGCCTTGCCGGATTCGGCGACGTAGCCGCCCGCCGGCTCGATCGGCAGATCCTCCTCCGCCCAGCCGACGATCCCCCCGGTCAGCTTCGCCGCGTCATAGCCGGCCGCTTCCAGCGCCTCGGTCGCCATCTCGCACCGCGTTCCGCCGCGGCAGTAGAGGATCACCGGCCGCTCCGGGTCGATCTCGCCGGCCCGCTCGTTGAGCTGCGGCAGGGGAATGTGGGCGGCGCCGGCGATGTGGCCGGCCTCCCACTCGTGCTCGTCGCGCACATCGAGCACCTGCGCCCCCTCGGCGATCAGCTTCTGCGCTTCCTCGCGGGATACCTGTCTCACCTCGCCCATCAGTCGATCTCAGTCCCCTCGATCAGGAACGCGACGCGGACATGGGCGCGGTACTCGTCGAGGTTCTCGCCGCGGATGCCGGTCGAGACGATGTCGACGGCGCGGATGTTGCGCAGCGTCCCCTGCGCCTGGTGCAGCGCCTGCCTCGCCGCGTCGTCGGTCGACGTCTTCGAGCTGCCGACCAGCTCGATGATCTTCACGACAGCCATCTATCTCCTCCTTCGCCGTCCAAGCGCCCAAAAGGCTTCTTCGCGCCAATCCCCTCGAGCAGGGCGGCCCGCTGCCAGGGCCCCGGCCCGGGCTGCGCGGCGCCCGCGGGAGCCATCTCGGCCTCGAACCGCTGGATCGCGGCGGCGATCGCGGCGGCCTCGTCAGCGCTCGGTCGCGGGGGCATGCCCGAAGCCTAGTGAAGCCGCCGCAGCGCAACCGCCCCATTCCGCTTGTTCCTTTCCCGCCAATAGCGCGGACAAGGAACGGTGGAACGGCAGAGGCGCCACCCGTCAGTCGAGGTTGATCATCACGTGCTTGATCTCGGTGTAGTCCTCCAGGGCGTAGACCGAGAGGTCCTTGCCGTAGCCGGACTGCTTGTAGCCGCCGTGCGGCATCTCCGAGACGAGCGGGATGTGGTCGTTGATCCAGACGCAGCCGAAGCGCAGCGCGTTGGCGACCCGCATGGCGCGACCGACGTCGCGCGTCCAGACCGAGGAGGCGAGCCCGTAACGGGTGCCGTTGGCCCACTCGATCGCCTTCTCCTCGTCGACGAAGGGCTGCACGGTGATCACCGGGCCGAAGATCTCGTTCTGGATCATCTCGTCGTCCTGCTCGAGGCCGGCGACGACGGTTGGCTCGAGGAAGTAGCCGGGCAGCTCCGGCTCGGCGCCGCCGGTGACCACCTCGGCGCTCTCCGGTTTGCGCTCGAGGAAGCCCTCGACGCGCTGGCGCTGGCGCTGCGAGTTGAGCGGCCCCAGGGTCGTGTCGTCGGAGAGCGTGTCGCCGAGGACCAGCCCCCTCGCTTCGGCGGCGAGGCCGTTGACGACATCGTCATAGACCTTGGTCGAGGCGAGCACGCGAGTCGCCGCCGTGCAGTCCTGGCCGGCGTTGTAGTAGCCGGTGCCGGCGATCGTCTCCATCGCCGTCTCCATCTCGACATCGTCGAAGACGATCACGGGCGCCTTGCCGCCCAGCTCGAGGTGGACGCGCTTCAGCGTGTCGGCGGCCGCCTTGGCGATCCACTTGCCGGTCGGCGGCGAGCCGGTGAGGCAGACCATCTCGACGTCGGGGTGGGTGACCAGCTCGGCGCCGGTCGGCTCGCCGTGGCCGCCGATTGCGTTGAGGACGCCCGGCGGCAGCAGGTCGGCGCACCACTCGGCGAAGAGCAGCGTGGTTAGCGGCGTCGTCTCGGCCGGCTTGAGGACGACGGTGTTGCCGGCGGCGAGCGCCGGGCCGATCTTCCAGATCGCCATCATCAGCGGGTAGTTCCAGGGCGTGATCTGACCGACCACGCCGACCGGCTCGCGGCGGACGAAGGAGGTGTGGGCCTCCATGTACTCGCCCGCGGCGCGACCCTCCATGCAGCGGGCGGCGCCGGCGAAGAAGCGCAGGTTGTCGGCCATCACCGGCACCTCGTCGGCGAGCACGGCGGCGCGCGGCTTGCCGGCGTCGGCGGCCTCCAGGTCCGCGATCTCCTCGCCCCGCTCCTCGATCAGGTCGGCGATTCGCAGCAGCGCCCGGGCGCGTTCGCCGGGCGGCGTCGCCGCCCATTCCGCGAAGGCGCCCTTGGCCGACTCGACCGCGCGGTCGACGTCGGCTTTGGTCGAGAGCGGCGCTTCCGCGATCGGCTCGCCCGTCGCCGGGTTCAGCACGTCCTCCATCCGCCCCTCGACCGGATCGACGGGCTGGCCGCCGATGAAGTTCCTCAGCTTCGTCTTCGCCGCAGTCGCCATCTCAGCTCACCTCCTCCAATCTCCTCTTCCGGTGCGCTTTATGTGGCCCATAGGCACATAAAGCGCACCGGAACGGAATTGCGGGTTGGAACGCGGTTTCATTGGACCTGTTGGGTCGAGGTCGTCAGCGCCTCCTCCACGGGTACCCAGCTCACCCCCACTCCTTCGGCCACCGCCGGATGCGTCACCTCGCCGCCCGCCACGTTGACCCCCAGCCGCAGGCCCGGATCGCGGCGGATCGCGCCGACGACGCCGTGGTCGGCGAGCGCGATCGCGTAGGGCAGCGTCGCGTTGGTGAGCGCGTGCGTCGCCGTGATCGGCACCGCCCCCGGCATGTTGGCCACGCAGTAGTGCGTCACCCCGTCGACCTCGAAGGTCGGGTCGCGGTGCGTGGTCGGGTGCGAGGTCTCGAAGCAGCCGCCCTGGTCGATCGAGACGTCGACCAGCACCGCGCCGGGCTTCATCAGCGACAGCTGCTCGCGCCGCACCACATAGGGGGCGCGGGCGCCGTGGACGAGCACGGCGCCGATCACCAGATCGGCGCGGGGCAGCATCTCCTCGATCGCCAGCGTCGTCGAGTAGACGGTCGAGCAGCGACCGCCGAAGACGACGTCGAGCTCGCGCAGGCGGTCGATCGACTTGTCGAAGACGAAGACGTCGGCCTCCATGCCGATCGCGATGAAGGCGGCGTTCATGCCGACCACGCCGCCGCCGACCACCATCACGTTCGCCGCGGCGACCCCGGGCACGCCGCCCAGCAGGATGCCGCGGCCGCCGAGTGGCTTCTCCAGCATGAAGGCGCCCGCCTGGCTGGCGAGCTTGCCGGCGATCTCGCTCATCGGCGCCAGCAGGGGCAGCCTGCCATGCGCGTCCTCGACCGTCTCGTAGGCGACGCAGGTGGCGCCCGAGCCGCAGAGGCCGCGGGTCAGCTCGGGGTCCGGCGCCAGGTGCAGGTAGGTGAAGAGGAGCTGGCCGGGCCGCAGCATCTCGATCTCCGGGGGCTGCGGCTCCTTGACCTTGAGGACCATCTCCGCTTCGCCGAAGACCGCCGCCGCGTCGGGGACGAACCGTGCGCCCTGCGCCTCGAATTCGGCGTCGGCGATCGCGCTGCCCTCGCCCGCGCCCGCCTCGATTAGCACCTCATGGCCGTGCTCGACCAGCTCGCGGACGCCGGCGGGTGTGATCGCGACGCGGTACTCCTCGGTCTTGATCTCGCGCGGGACTCCGACCCTCATTGCGTCCCCACCAGCTCCCTGGCGCGCAGCGCCAGCCAGAACTCGATCCGGTCATGGGCGCGCGAGAGGTCGCGCCCGGTCAGCTCTTCGACCTTGCGCATCCGGTAGCGCAGGGTGTGGCGGTGGCAGTAGACCTGGCGGGCGGCCCGCTCCCACTGCCCGTTCTGTTCGATGAAGGCCTCCAGTGAGCGCAGCAGCTCGCCGCCGTACTCCTCGTCGCCCTCCTCGATCGGGCCGAGCACGCTGTCGCAGTAGAGCTTCAGCGCCTCGTCGTCCTGGACTGAGAGCAGCAGCGTGAAGGCGCCGAGGTCGCGCCAGGAGGCGACCTCCGGGCCGCCGCCGTCGGCGAAGGCGGTCGCCTCCAGCGCGCAGCGGGCCTCGTGGAAGGAGTGGCGAAGCTGCTCGGGAGCGGCTGGGCGGCTGGCGGCGGCGCGGACCGCGCCGCGCTCGCGGACGAGGGCGCGGCGCGCTTCGGCGGCGAGGTCGACCGGGTCGCGGTCGGCGGCGTCGACGACGGCGCAGAGCAGCTCGTGGCCGCCGGCGTCGTGGGGGGCGACGACGGCCGGGCAGGCGTCGGCGGCGAGGGCGCGTTCCAGCGCCGGCTCGGCGGCGGCCGGGTCGTCGAGCTCGAAGACGAGGACGGCGGCTTCGTCGCCGATCCCGAACGGCTCGAGGCGGCGGCGCAGCTCGTTGGGCTCGAGCCGCCCACCCAGGGCGCCGGCCAGGACGTCGCCGGCGAGGCGGCGCTCGGTCTCGCGGGCGACGCGGCGGCGCATCAGCTCGAGCGCGACCACGGCGACCGCCTGCTGGAGGATGAGCCGCTCGAAGTCGCCGAGCCCGCCCGAGTCGCGCACGATCACCACCCAGGCCTGGGGCGGTCCGCCGCCCGGCGAGATCACCGGATGGGCGA
>DASTHF010000104.1:0-2551 GCA_035605615.1 Solirubrobacterales bacterium | reverse complement strand
GCGCCGCCGCCGGCGGCGTCGCCGCCGCCCCGCGCGCGCGGCTCCGGACTCTGCCGCGTCGGGGGCCGGCGCCGGCGGAAGCGCCGGGACGGGTGCCACCGGGGGGGTGGGGTCCGGAGGCGCCACGGCCGTGACGGGCGCACCACCGCCATCGCCGCCCGCGCGTGCGATCTCTTCCTGCAGCCCCTCGAGGGCCACGACGCGCGTGCCGTGCTCTTCGGAGCGCAGGGTCACCCGGTCGCGGAAGATGTCGACGGCCAGCACCTTTTCCTGGCCGACCGCGGTGCGCAGCAGCCGCCCCTCCTTGGGAAACCGCTTGCGGCTCTGCACGTAGAACTCGTGCTCATAGTGCAGGCAGCAGAGCAGGCGCCCGCAGGGCCCCGAAATCTGCGTGGGGTTGAGCGACAGATGCTGGTCCTTGGCGATCGAAAGGTTGACCGGGCGCAGCTCGGGGAGCCAGCTGGCGCTGCAGTACTCCCGCCCGCAGCGGCCGACGCCGGAGAGCCGCCGTGCCTCGTCGCGCGCCCCGATTTGGCGCAACTCGATGCGGGTTCGGAAGACCGCGGCGAGGTCGCGCACCAGGGCCCGGAAATCGACGCGCTGCTCCGCCGTGAAGTAGATCGTCAGCTTGCGCCGATCCCACTGCCACTCGGCGTCGGAGACCTTCATTGGCAGGTTGTGCGAGCGCACCCGCTCGCGGGCGGTGCGGCGCGCCTGGTCTTCCTCGTCGCGCAGCCGCTCCGCCACGTCGATGTCCGCGGGCGTCGCGCGCCGCACCACCTGGCGCTCGACGGTCTTCACCGCGTCGGCGACGGCACAGCCGCCGCAGCCGCGGGCGCATTTCTTGAGCGCGGTGTCGCCCACGGCCGACACCCGGCCCAGGTCCTGCCCGCGTTCCACCTCCACGATGACCGCGTCGTGGGGCGCGAGCGCCTCGTCCGCCGGCCAGTTGAAGTACTCGAGCCGGTTGCCCTTGAACCGAACCTCGACGACCGCGCTCACCCTATTTCTCCGTGAGCGCGCCCATGGAGAGGTACTTCTCCTCGCGCCGCTTCAGCAGTTTGTCGGTCTTGATGCGGCGCAGCTCGCGGAGGTGGCGCCGCAGCGCCTCGCCCAGCGCCTGCGCCGTAGCATCGGGGTCGGCGTGCGCCCCGCCCGGCGGCTCGGGGATCACTTCGTCGATCAGCTCCAGCCGCAGCAGGTCGTTGGCGGTGAGCTTGAGCGCCTCGGCGGCCCGCTCGCGCTGGCTCGCGTCCCGCCACAGGATCGCCGCGCATCCCTCGGGGGTGATCACCGAGTAGACGGAGTTCTCGAGCATCAGCACGCGGTCGGCGAGTCCCACGGCGAGCGCGCCGCCGGAGCCGCCTTCGCCGATCACCGCCGCGATCGTGGGCGCGCGCAGCGCCGCCATCGCGAGCAGGTTATGCGCGATCGCCTCCGCCTGGCCGCGCTCCTCCGCCTCGAGCCCGGGATAGGCGCCCGGCGTGTCGACCAGGGTGATCACCGGAGCGTGGAACTTCTCGGCCAGCTCCATCAGGCGCAGCGCCTTGCGGTAGCCCTCAGGGTGCGCCATCCCGAAGTTGCGCTTGAGATTTTCCTTGGTGTCGCGGCCCTTCTGGTGTCCGATCACCATCACCGACGCCCCGTCGAGCCGTGCCCAGCCCCCCACGATCGCCGGATCGTCGCGAAACAGCCGGTCGCCGTGGAGCTCGACGAAGTCGGAGAAGATGGTGCGGAGATAGTCGAGGGTGTACGGACGGCGCGGGTGCCGCGCCACCTGGACGCGCTGCATCGGCGTCAGGTTGCGGTAGATCTCCGCGCGCAGCTCCGCCAACTGGCGTTCGAGGGGGCCGGTATCGGCTCCCTGGTCACCGCCATTGCGCTTCAGCTCTTCTATCTGCTTCTCGATTTCGAGCAAGGGCCGCTCGAACTCGAGACTGTACGTCGCCATGCCTCAACTCGCTTTTACGAGGTGCACGCCGTCCGGGCCGAATAGGCCCCGCAGCGCGCCGAGCAGCTCGTCATCCGGCTCCACCCGCAGGCTGCGACTCATGAGTCGTGCGGGAGCAGTCAGTCCATCGCCGTTGCCGTCCTCCCATTCTACTAGGACCGGGGAGGGTCCGGGGTGTGCCGCGCACAGGGCGGCGGCGGCCCGGGCGGCGTCGGCGTCCGGCGGAGCGCCCGCCTTCCAGCGCAGTGCCAGGCCCACCTGGCCCGCCGCCTTCAACTCGTCGAGGGGGCGCGCCGCTTCTACTATAAACGGCGCCGAGTCCTCGCCGCGGTCCCGGGGGCTGAACCCCCCGGTGAACAACAGGGCGCCGTCGGGCCGGATCACGTTGTTGAGCCGCGCCCAGGCTTCAGGGAAGACGAGCGCCTCGGCCGTACCGTGGAAGTCCTCCAGCACGAGGCGGGCGTATTCGGCGCCGCTTTTCTTCGAGACCTGCCGCTTCACCACTGTCGCCAGGGCGGCGATCGTCACCTTCTGATCGCTCCAGGTGCTCAGGGTGGCCGTCGTCCGGGTCCCGAAAAGCTCCACCTCCGCGCGGTACTT
>DASTHF010000095.1:0-6857 GCA_035605615.1 Solirubrobacterales bacterium | reverse complement strand
TGCGCGGCCTCGACGAGGAGAACCCGCCCGACGACGTCATCAAGTGGTTGGAACAGGATCGCTACTACCGCTGGTGCACCTACGCCTTCCTGCCGCTCCAGTACGCGGGGCTGATCTTCGCCTGCTGGCTCTGGGCCGACGGCGGCCTCTCCACCGTCGACAGCATCGGCCTCGCCCTGACGATGGGGATCGTCAGCGGAATCGCGATCAACACCGCCCACGAGCTGGGCCACAAGCGCGCCGGCCTGGAGCGCTGGCTGAGCAAGATCGCGCTCGCCCAGAGCGGCTACGGCCACTTCTTCATCGAGCACAACCGCGGCCACCACGTCCGCGTCGCGACGCCGGAGGACCCGGCCAGCGCCCGCCTCGGCGAGAGCTTCTGGGCCTTCCTGCCGCGCACGGTCGCCGGCAGCCTGGGCTCCGCCTGGGAGCTGGAGAAGGCCCGGCTCGCCCGCCTCCACAGCTCGCCCTGGACGATCCGCAACGACATCCTCAACGCCTGGGCGATGACCGTGGTCCTCTTCGCCGGGCTGACCCTGGCCTTCGGCGCCGTCGTGCTCCCCTACCTGTTGCTCCAGGCGGTGCTCGGCTTCTGCCTGCTCGAGGTCGTCAACTACCTCGAGCACTACGGCCTGCTGCGCCAGAAGCGCGAGGACGGTCGCTACGAGCGCTGCCGCCCCGAACACAGCTGGAACAGCAACAACGTCGCCTCCAACGTCCTGCTCTACCACCTGCAGCGCCACAGCGACCACCACGCCAACCCGACCCGCCGCTACCAGGCGCTGCGCCACGTCGAAGAGGCGCCGCAGCTGCCCACCGGCTACGCGGGCATGATCGTGCTCGCCTGGTTCCCGCCGCTCTGGCGCCGCGTCATGGACCGCCGCCTGCTCGACCACTACGAGGGCGACGTGACCCGCGCCAACATCAGCCCGGGCGCCGAGCGCCGCGTCCTCGCCCGCTACGGGGTGGGGGCGTGAGCGTCTGGAAGTGCCCGGGCTGCGGCTACGTCTACGACGAGGCAGCCGGGCATCCGCGCGAGGGCTTCCCTCCCGGCACCCCCTGGAGCGAGGTCCCCGACGACTGGCACTGCCCCGACTGCGGCGTCTTCGACAAGATCGACTTCGAGGCGGTCGCGGCCGGGGACGAGTGAGCGCGACCGCTGCCCTCGATGTCACGATTGGGGGCATGGCGACCGCCTCCGAGCGCCCCTCCTATCCCGTCGCGGCGCGCCGGCTGCTGCGCGAGACGCTGTTCGCAGCCGCCCGCGACGAGCTTCAGGAGCGGGCCTGGTCCGAGATAACGATGGCCGACGTGGCGAGTGGCGCCGGCGTCAGCCGTCAGACCCTCTACAACGAGTTCGGCAGTCGCGACGAGTTCGCGCAGGCCTTCGTCATCCACGAGGGCGAACGCTTCCTCGACGCGGTCGAGGGTGCCGTGCGCGAGCACCTCGACGACCCCCGCGCGGCCGTCCGCGCCGCGCTCGGCGTCTTCCTGCGCAGCGCCGGCGAGGACGCCCTGGTCCGCATCATGCTCAGCGACGACGGCGCCGGCGGCATGCTGCCCTTCGTCACCACCCAGGGGATGCCGGTGGTGCAGTGGGCGACTGCGCGGCTCACCGCGGTGATCGAGGAGGGCTGGCCGCAGGCCGCCGCCGCCAAGGCGCAGCTCCTCGCCGAGTCCCTCGTCCGCCTCGCGATCAGCTACGTGACCGCCCCGGCCGCCTCGCCCGAGGAGACCGCTGCCCGGGCCGGCGAGCTGCTCGGCCCCTTCATCGACGAGGCGCTCGGCGACGCCGCCTGACCCTCGGCGCCGCCGGGCGCGCCCCGTGCCGCTCTGAGCGACTCGTCACAGAGCGACGGCATCCGTAGCGAATACGGATAAGGCCCCCTGATGGCGCTCCGATATTGGCGGGGCACCGATGCCCGGTCCGGCGAACAAACCCCCCAACGCCGCCGAACCGAGGCGGCTCGCCGACTCGGCCGCCCGCCTGCTCTTCGCCGGCGCGATCGCGACGCAGGTCGCCGCGGTGGCCGTCCAAGCGCTCGACGGCCCGGGCGGCCGGGCGCTCTTCGAGGCGCTGGTCGCCGCCACGATGCTCGGCGCAGCGGCCGGGGCCCTGCTCGGTGGCATCGCCGGCGGCCGCCCGGGCGGGTCGCGGCTCCCCTGGCTGGTGCTGGGATCCGGGCTGCTCAGCTACGCCCTCGGCCAGGCCTGGCTCTTCCTCTTCCAGCGGACGCTCGGCGTCTTCCCGACCGTCGCCGACGCCTTCTGGCTGGCCGCCTACCCGTGCATCTTCGCCACGATCGCGCTACTGGTCCGCGAGCAGCACGAGGACCGCCGCCTCGGCCTCTCCTTCGATGCGGCGATCGTCGCGATCGCGGTCGGAGCGCTGACGCATGAGCTGTTCATGGATCGGCTCGTTCCCGTCGACCACGTGGCCGGCGGCTTCGGCGCGCAGCTCTTCGCCTATTCGACGCTCGACCTCGGCGTCGCGATCGTCCTGGTCCTGGCGGCCCTGCAGAGCCGCGGCAGGATCGGCGGCGCCTACGTCGCGATGTCGCTTGGCGCGATCGTCCTCCTCGCCACCGAGTTCTTCCACGCCCGGGCCCTCGTCAGCGGCGCCTACCAGCCGGGGACGATTCTCGATGCCGGCTGGTCCGGCGGGATGCTCCTCCTCGGCCTCTCGAGTCGCTTCGGCAGCTCGCTGCGGCAGCCGAGCGCGCTGCGCGGCGGCCCCCTCTACCTGATGAGCACGGCGGCGTTCGCCGTCGCCTTCGGCCTGCTGCTCTCCGCGGCGCTGTCCGGCCACTCGGAGGACCCGGGGGTGATCGCCTTCGCGGTGCTGCTCCCCTTCCTGATCCTTGCCCGGCTCGTTGCCTCGATCAGGGAGAACGACCGCCTGGCGCGCGACAACCGGGGGATCATCAGCGCGGCGGGGGAGGGGATCCTGCGCCAGGACCTGCGGGGGCGCATCGTCTTCGCCAACCCGGCGGCGCTGCAGATGCTCGGCTACTCGGCGCGGGAGGCGCTCGGAAGGGACGCCCACGGCCTCTTCCACCACAGCCGTCCCAACGGCAGCCCGTATCCGGCGTCGGAGTGCCCCTCGCGGCAATCGTTCAAGCGGGGGTTCACCCAGCGCGTCACCGAGGAGGTCTTCTGGCGCAAGGACGGTTCCCCGCTGCCCGTCCACTACACCGTCGCGCCGATCCGCGAGGGAGGCCGCATCGTCGGCGCCGTCACCGTCTTCGACGATGTCACCAACCAGCGCGAGCTGAAGGAGCGGCTGCGCCACCAGGCCGACCACGACAGCCTCACCGGCCTCTTCAACCGGCGCCGTTTCGAGGAGGAGGTCTCCAGCCAGCTTCGCTACGCGCAGCGCTACTCGCGCGGCGGCGCGCTGATCCTGATGGACGTCGACTCGTTCAAGTTCGTCAACGACTCCTACGGCCATCCGATAGGAGACAGGTTGCTCTGCGAGATCGGCGCGGTGCTGCTCGGCGAGGTGCGCGAGACCGACGTCGTCGCCCGGATCGGCGGCGACGAGTTCGCGATCCTGCTGCGGGAGGCGAGCGAGGCGGACGCTGTCGAGCTGACCAAGGGCGCGATCGCCGCAGTCCGCGCGGCCTGCGAGCCGGCGGTCGGGGCCAGCGCCGGCATCGCCGCCTTCGACGGCGGCGGCGAGCGCACGCCGGACGAGCTGATGGTGGCGGCCGACGTGGCGCTCTATCAGGCCAAGGAGGGAGGCGGCGGCGCGGCCGTCGTCTACGCGGGGCAGAACGGCCAGGCGCTGACCTGGGTGGAGCGGATCCGCCGCGCCTTCGCCGAGGACCGCCTCGTTGTCCACTCGCAGCCGATCGTCGATCTCGCCACCGGCGACGTCGTGCGCGAGGAGCTGCTGGTGAGGATGCTCGGCGAGGAGGGGGAAACGATCCCGCCGGCCGCCTTCCTGCCCGCCGCGGAGCGGTTCGGCCTTGTCCAGGAGGTCGATCTGCTCGTGCTCGGGAAGGCGATCGACCTGGCGCGGCTGGGCAGCGCGGTCGCGGTCAACGTCTCCGGCCTCTCGCTCGCCGACCGCCGCTACCTGGAGCTGCTGGAAGGGTCGGTGCGGACCGGCGGCCTCGACCCCTCGCTGCTCGACTTCGAGATCACCGAGACCGCCGCGGTGGCGAACATGGGGGACGCCCAGGACTTCGCGCGACGGCTGCGCGAGCTCGGCTGCAGCCTCTCGCTCGACGACTTCGGGACCGGCTTCAGCTCCTTCACCTACCTCAAGCACATCCCGGCGCAGTACCTGAAGATCGACGCCGAGTTCATCCACGAGATCAAGCGCAACCCGGCCGACCGGCGCCTGGTGGCGGCGATCGTCGCAATCGCCAGGGGGCTGGGCCAGAAGACGGTTGCCGAGGGGGTGGAAGACGGGGAAACGCTGGCCGTCGTCCGCGAGCTCGGCGTCGACTACGCGCAGGGATTCCACGTCGGCCGGCCCGCGGGCGCCGGCAGGCGGGTCGTGCTGCCCTCGGCAGCCGACACGGCGTGGGAGGGCACCGCCGCGCGAGAGGCCGGCGACCGGCGGGGGCGCCGCCCTGTGCGGTGCCGGTCAGCGTCTGCCGGCGACGTCCACGAGGCAGCCGGCGCGGTCGGGGTCGCGAGGCTTGAAGCCGACGAGGCGGACGCCGGGGTCGAGGCGCGCCAGCATCCCTTCGGTGATGCCGCGGTGCAATGAGCAGACGACCTCCGGGTTCGCCCGCACCGAGTCCCGGTAGGGGCAGTTCTCGAGCCGGCACCTGAAGCCGCCGCCCCGCTTCGCTTCGATCGCCGGCCGGAAGCCGAGCGCCGTGGCCACCTGGCGGAAGCCCTCGATCGGCTCTGCCGGTCTGTCGTGTGTTAAGGGCCCTGACCGTCCCGATCGCTCACCGCATCGCCGGTGACAGCGAGGTCGCGGATCAGGCCCGCTTCGCGTACTCGCCGATCTCGCCGAAGTCGATCATCACGCAGGCCTCGGGGCCCGGCACCTCGGCGTCGTGGCCCGGCGGGATCGCGACGACGTCGCCGGCGCTGACCTCGACCTCCGAGCCGTCGTCCATATAGATGCGCATGGACCCCGAGAGCACATAGCCGAGGTGCGAGACCTGGCAGGAGTCGGTGCCGGCGATCGGCTTGACGTTCTCCGACCACCTCCAGCCCGGCTCGAACGTTCCTTCGCCGACAGTGTGGCCGGCGAGCTGCACGATCTTCGCCTGCCCCTTTCCCTCGAACCGGCGCGTCTCGTCAGGGGACTCGAAGTTCTTGACCTCTGTAGCCATCTGGGGCTCCTTTGCATCGAATTGAGCCCTGCCCAAGCTCGACCTTACAGGGGGCGCCGCCCCATCGCAATGCGCGCCGCAGGCCGCGACGTCCAGCCGCTTGCCCGACCGGCTCGGTGGCGCTCTGGCTTGAAGATGCGGCTGAGAGGAGTCGAACCTCCACGGGTGTTTCCACCCACAAGGCCCTCAACCTTGCGCGTCTACCAGTTCCGCCACAGCCGCTCGAGGGCGGCCGATTGTAGTGGTTGGCGCTCGGCGCGGAGCGGTGGGAGCCGTTCAGGGCAGGCTGCGCTTGCCGGCGTCCGCGGTGGCCGGTAGCCTACGAACAAATGTTCGAGGCGACTCGAATGCGGCCATGAACGGCGAGGAGGACCGGCAGGTGGAGCTGGATCTGACCAAGAGGCAGAAGGAGATCTTCGACTACATCCGCCGCTACGCGGCGAAGACCGGCTACCCGCCCACAGTGCGGGAGATCGGCAAGGCGGTTGGGCTGCACTCGTCCTCGACCGTGCACGCCCACCTGGCCAACCTGGAGAAGATCGGTCTGTTGCGGCGCGACCCCTCGAAGCCGCGGGCGATCGAGCTGATCGTCGACCGCGCCAGGAGGACGATCATGCCCGAGCGGGGGTTGCCGCTGGTCGGGCAGGTCGCGGCGGGGGAGCCGATCCTCGCCGAGGAGAACGTCGAGGAATACATCGAGATCCCGGACGTGATCGGCGGCGAGGAAGGCGACTACATCCTGCGGGTGCGCGGCGAAAGCATGGTGGACGCCGGCATCTTCGAGGGCGACTACGTCGTCGTCCGCCCCACCCGGGAGAGCGCCAACGGAGAGATCGTCGTCGTCCTGATCGGCGAGGAGGCGACCGTGAAGCGCTACTTCCGCGAGGCCGACCACATCCGCCTCCAGCCCGAGAACGCGGAAATGGAGCCGATCCGCACCACCGAGGCCACCGTCCTCGGTCGCGTGATCGGGGTGTTCCGCAAGGTTTAGGGCGCTACCATCCAAGTGCGGGTCAAGCGACCGCGGGGGGAGAGAAACCCCTCGAGGAAAGTCCGGACACCACAGGGCAAGGGCGGTGGGTAACGCCCACCCGGGGAAACCCGCGGGAAAGCGCCACAGAAATGACACGGCCGATGGCGCGGCCACACGTGAGCCGCGTACAGGCAAAGGTGAAATGGTGCGGTAAGAGCGCACCGGCGTCGCGGTGACGCGGCGGCCAGGCAAGCCCCGCCCGGTGCAAGGCCAAAGAGGACCGTCGACCCTGCCCGGCGAGGTCCAGGTAGGCCGCAGGGCCGCTTCGGCGGCCCCTCCAGGCTCGCCCTGGAGAGATAGATGGCCGCTCACGACAGGATCCGGCTTACAGGCCCGCTAAAGAGAGGGGCCCCGAGAGGGGCCCCTCTCCATGTTGCACCGTTTTCTGTCTTAGCGTCTGCTAATCTGCCGCCACTCGCTGAGTCCTCGCCTACATATTGCGAGGAGCGGGGGACCCAATGGTTGGGGCGAATCGCCGGCTTCTGCCGCGTAGCGCAGCTCTTTCAGCGCGAGCCCGACAG
>DASTHF010000088.1:0-11189 GCA_035605615.1 Solirubrobacterales bacterium | reverse complement strand
GGCGCGGCGAGGCGGGGGATTACGCCTTTCAGCGCGCCACCGGCCATGCCGAGGCGATGTTGCAGGCCATAGACTCCCCAGCCGCCGTCGATCCGCGTATGCGCTCCCTCGCCCCGGACCTCAGTCTCGCCCCGCTGCTGGAGCCCTGATCCAGAAGATGACCCGCGTGCTGATCCTCTCCTGGGAGTACCCGCCGCTGATCGAGGGAGGCCTGGCGCGCCACGTCCGCAAGCTCTCCGAGGCGCTGGTCGGCTGTGGCGTCGACGTCCACGTGCTGACCCGCGGCGGCGAGGAGTCGCCCGCCGAGGAGGTCCGCGACGGCGTCCTCATCCACCGCATCCGCGAGCCGAAGCGGCCCACCGACCTCGGCGAGTTCGTCGCCTGGGTCGAGCGGATGAACTCCGACATGCTCGCCGCCGGCGTCGAACTCGGCGACCGCTACGCCTTCGACCTCGTGCACGGCCACGACTGGCTCGTCGCCAACGCCTGCGACCACCTCGCGAAGCGCTTCGAGGCGCCGCTGGTGACGACGATCCACGCCACCGAGCACGGCCGCCACCAGGGCTGGGTCGACAAGCACCCGCAGAGCTACATCCACGGCGTCGAGCGCTGGATAACGAACCGCTCCGAGCGGGTGATCGCCTGCTCCCACTACATGCGCGAGCAGATCGCCGACATCTTCGGCGTCGAGGAGGAGCGGGTCAGCGTCATCCCCAACGGGATCGACCCGGACGACCTGCAGCCGCAGGACCCGGCGGAGCTGCGCCGGCTGCGCTCCGAGTTCGCCGCGCCGGAGGAGAAGCTCGTCCTGCTGATCGGCCGCCTCGTCTACGAGAAGGGCTTCCAGCTGGCGCTGGAGGCGATGCCGCGGCTGATCGAGGAGGCGCCGGGGACGCGCTTCCTGGTCGCCGGCTCCGGCACCCACGAGGCGGAGCTGCACAGGCAGGCCGAGGAGCTGGGGCTGATGGAGCACGGCACCTTCCTCGGCTGGATCGGCGACGACGTGCTGCACTCGCTCTACAAGATCGCCGACCTCACCGTGGTCCCTTCGATCTACGAGCCGTTCGGCCTGGTGGCGCTGGAGGCGATGGCCTCCGGCTGTCCCTGCATCGTCGCCGACACCGGCGGCCTGCGCGAGGTCGTCCCCCACGAGGAGGCGGGCCTGCGCTTCCGCGCCCACGACCCCGAAGCGCTCGCCGAGGTCGCGATCCGCGTCCTGCGCGACGACGAGCTGGGCCACCGCCTCGTCGCCGAAGCCTACGAGCACCTGCGCCGCTTCGACTGGGGCGACGTCGCCGAGCGGACGGCCGCCGTCTACGCCGATCTGGTCGGCGACCCCAGCCCTGCCTAATCCAGCGGGGAGAGGGTGGTCCAGGCGGTCGGATCGGGTTCGACCGGGTCGGGCCAGCGCAGCTGCTCGGGTGCCTCGCGCATGCGGATGATCCGGGCCGGGATGCCGGCGACGACGGCGTTGGCGGGGACGTCCCTGGTCACCACCGAGTTGGTGCCGATTATTGAGTTGTCGCCGACCCGCACGCCGCGCAGGATGCAGGCGCCGTAGCCGATCCAGACGTTGGAGCCGACGACGACGTCGCGCTTGTAGATGCCCTGGACGCGGATCGGGCGCTCGACCTCGACGACGCCGTGGTCGAAGTCGATGAACATCGAGCGGTCGGCGATCACGCACTGCTCGCCGATCCGCACCCGCTGGTAGACGGAGATCGTGCACTCCTGCCCCATCACCGTCTTGGCGCCGATCTCGACGCGGCCCTCGTGGCAGCGAATCTTGGTGCCATCGCCGATCCAGACGAAGCGGCCGAAGTCGATGCGGCCCTGCCTGCCGATCGTCAGTTCGAGGCCGCGACCGAGGAAGAGCATGCCGTCGGTGCGCCAGCGCCGCCCGGCCCGGGTCAGCAGCCGCCGCCACAGGTAGCGCCACAGCAGCCGCCCGTAGCGGTGGTTCAGCATCCCGTTGCGGGCGCAGAAGCGGATGGCGCGGATCACGGCGGGCGGGACTCTAGACTCACCTCGCCATGCCCGGCACCGCCAAGTCAGCCTCCCTCGCCGAGCGGCTCGTCGCCGGCGACAAGCGGGCGCTGGCGCGGGCGATCACGCTGATCGAGTCCGACGATCCCGTCGGCTGGGAGCTCGTGCGCGAGGTCTACCCGCGCACCGGCAGCGCCCGGATCATCGGCTTCACCGGCCCGCCCGGAGTGGGCAAGAGCACGCTGATCGGCGCCCTGACCGCCGAGCTGCGCAAGGCCGAGCGCCAGGTCGCCGTGCTCTCGATCGACCCCTCCAGCCCCTTCACGAGCGGCGCCCTGCTCGGCGACCGCATCCGCCTCACCGAGCACTTCCTCGACCCCGGCGTCTTCATCCGCTCGATGGCCTCGCGCGGCGCCCTCGGCGGCCTCTCGGAGGCGGCGCTGCAGGTGGCGCTGGCGATGGACGCGGCCGGCAAGGACGACGTGCTGATCGAGACGGTCGGGGTCGGCCAGGGGGAGATCGACATCGTCGACCACGCCGACACGATCGTGCTGGCCCTGATGCCCGGCTCCGGCGACTCGATCCAGGCGCTGAAGGCGGGGGTGATGGAGATCCCCGACATCATCGTCGTCAACAAGGCCGACCACCCGATGACCGACACGATGGTGCGGGAAGTGCGCGGCGTGCTGGCGCTCTCGCGCGACCCCAACGGCTGGCGGGTGCCCGTGCTGCGCACCGAGGCGGCGCGCGGCGAGGGAGTGGAGGAGCTGGCGGCGAAGATCGACGAGCACCGTGCCCACATCGAAGCGGCGGGCACGCTGGCGGAGCGGCGGGCGCGCAACCTGCGCAACGAGGTGCTGGGGATCGCCGCCTCGCGGCTGCGCCGCCGGCTCGAAGCCGACGCCGGCAGCGATCCCGAGACGGCCGTCCTGCTGGAGCGGGTCGTGAAGCGCGAGCTGGACCCGGCCAGCGCCGCCTCCGAGCTGATCGAAAGGCAGTCGGGTGAGTGAGGCGGCCGCGCCCGGCGCCTCGCTGCCGACGCTCGAGGAGGCGAAGGGCTGGGTCGGCTTCGAGCTGGACGAGGTCGGTAGCGGCCACGTCGGCCGCGTCCACGCCCTCTTCGTCGACGCCGAGGGCGGCCAGCCGGCCTGGCTCATCGCCGCGCTCGGCCGGCGCCGCCCCAAGCTCGTCGGCGTGCCGCTGCGCGACTGCGCCGCCGCCGCGGGCCGCGCCTGGACCGCCCACTCGGCCGAGGCGCTGCGCACGGCGCCCGCCGTCGACCCGACGCGGCCGCTGCTGCGCGAGCACGAGCTGACGATCTGCGCCCACTACGGGATCGGCGAGGGGATGGGTCGCGCCGCCGAGGTCGCCGACCGCCCGGAGGGCGCCGTCACCTCGCAGCCGGCGTAGCCCCAGCCGCTCAGCAGCCGAGCTGGCGGGCGATCACCATCTGCTGGACCTCGTCGGTGCCCTCGCCGATCGTGAGGATCTTGGCGTCGCGATAGAAGCGGCAGACGGGGTACTCCTCGATGTAGCCGTAGCCGCCGTGGATCTGGACCGCCTCCTCGGTGGCGCGCACGGCGAGGCGGCCGGTGATCAGCTTCGCCTGCGCGGCGGTGAGCGTGAACGACTTGCCCGCGTCCTTCTCCAGCGCGGCGCGCCAGGTGAGCAGGCGGGCGGCCTCGATCTGCGCGGAGAGGTCGGCGATCTTCGCCTGGATCGCCTGGAACCTGGAGATCGGCTGGCCGAAGGCGCGCCGCTCCTTCGCGTAGGCGATCGCCTCGTCGAGCGCCCCCTGGGCGAGCCCGACCCCCATCGCGGCGACGCCGATGCGGCCGCCGTCGAGCAGGTGGAGGAAGTTCTTGAAGCCGTCGCCGCGGCGGCCGAGCAGGTTGGTCTCGGGGACGCGGCATTCCTCGAAGGAGAGCGGCCGGGTGTCGGAGGCGTTCCAGCCCATCTTGCGGTAGGCCTCGCCGGCCTCGTAGCCGGGCGTGCCGTTGGGGACGATCAGGTTGGAGATCTCCTTGCGGCCGTTCGCCTCGCCGGTCACCGCGGTGATCGCGACGCAGCCCGAGATCTCGGTCCCGGAGTTGGTGATGAACTGCTTGGCGCCGTTGACGACCCACTCGCCGCCCTCCAGGCGCGCCGTCGTGCGCACGTTGCCGGCGTCGGAGCCGGCCTCCGGCTCGGTCAGCCCGAAGGCGGCGAGCCGCCGGCCGCTGCAGAGCTGGGGCAGCCACTCGGCCTTCTGCTCGTCGCTGCCCCAGAGGTAGATGCCCATCGTTCCCAGCGAGGTGTGGGCGGCGACGGTGATCGCGACCGAGGCGTCGATCCGCGCCAGCTCCTCGATCGCCAGCGCATAGGAGAGGGTGTCGGCGCCGCCGCCCCCGTACTCCTCGGGGAAGGGGATGCCCATCAGGCCCAGCTCGCCGAGCTTGGCGACGATCTCGTAGGGGAAGCGCTTCTCGCGGTCGAGCTCGGCCGCCACGGGGGCGACCTCGGCCCGCGCGAACTCGCGCACCGTGTCGCGCAGCAGCCGCTGCTCGCCGCTCAGATCGAGGTTCACGGGTGCCTAGGCCGAGACCTCGAGCACGATCGCGTCGCCCTGGCCGCCGCCGGAGCAGATCGCGGCGACGCCGAGGCCGCCGCCGCGGCGGCGCAGCTCGTGGACGAGGGCGCCGACGATGCGCGCGCCCGAGGCGCCGATCGGGTGCCCGAGCGCGATCGCGCCGCCGTTCACGTTGACCTTCTCCTCGTCGATCCCGAGCATCCGCACCGAGTTGAGGGCGACCGAGGCGAAGGCCTCGTTGATCTCCCAGAGGTCGACGTCCTCCGGCGTCTTGCCGATCTTCTCGAGCGCCTGCCTGGCGGCCTTGGCGGGAGTCCTCACCAGGTAGGCGAAGTCGTCGGCGACGGTGCCGTAGGAGAGGACGCGGGCCAGCGGCGCGCGGCCCTCCTTCTCGGCCCATTCCTCGGACGCCACGACGATCGCCCCGGCGCCGTCGTTGACGCCCGGCGAGTTGCCGGCGGTGTGGGTGGCGTCATCGCCGCCGATCGCCTTCAGCTTGGCCAGCGTCTCCAGGCTCGTGTCCGGGCGGATCGCCTCGTCGGCCTCGACGACGGTCTCGCCCTTGCGCGACTTCACGGTCACGCCGGCGATCTCCTCGGCGAGGCGGCCGGCGTCGGTCGCCTCGGCGGCGAGCCGGTGCGAGCGCTCCGCGAAGCGGTCCATGTCGACGCGGGTGATCTCGATCTCGTTCCCGACCTCGCTCGCCTCGTTGATCATCTGCTTGCCGGTGAAGGGGTTGGTGAGGCCGTCGTGGGTCATCGCGTCGATCGCGCCGACGTCGCCCATGCGGAAGCCGAAGCGGGCGCCGGGCAGCAGATAGGGCGCCTGGCTCATCGACTCCATGCCGCCCGTCACCGCGACCTCCGTGTCGCCGGCGCGGATCGCCAGGTCGGCGATGCCGAGCGAGCGCATGCCGGAGGCGCAGACTTTGTTGACGGTCTCCGAGGGCACCTCCTTGGGGATGCCGCCCTTGATCTGCGCCTGCCGCGAGGGGATCTGCCCCTGCCCGGCTTGCAGGACCTGGCCGAAGACGACCTGCTGGACCTGCTCGGGCGCCACGCCGGAGCGCTCCAGGGCGGCCTCGATCACGTGGCCGCCGAGGTCGGTCGCGCCGAGCGAGGAGAGCGCCCCGCCCATCTTGCCGAACGGGGTTCGCGCGGTTCCGAGGATGACTGTGCTGGGCATCTCCTGCCTTTCTTCTGCGGAAGTCGTGAGGTGCGGCCGGGGGTGGCCCCCTGGCCAGACGGGACGATAGCGGGAGGTCAATAGACTCGGCCCTCGATGAAGGTGGAGGTGAGAGAGGGCGATCTCGCGGCGATCGACGCTGACCTGCTCGTCGTCGGCCTGCACGAGGGCGGCGAGCTGCCGGCCGAGCTGGCCCCGGCGCTTGGCGCGACCGACGCCAAGCCCGGCTTCAAGAAGCTCTCGCTCCTGCACCCCGAGCGTCCCCGCCGCGCCCTCGTGGTCGGCCTCGGCAAGCGCGACGAGCTCGACGCCGAGCGCCTCCGGGTGGCGGCGGCACTTGCGGCGCGCGAGGCCGCCCGGCTGGAGGCGACCTCGCTCGCCTGGCTCCTGCCGGAGTCCGGAGACGACGCCGCGAGCGCCGAGGGAATCGTCACCGGCACGATCCTCGCCTCCTACCGCTTCGACCGCTTCCACAGCAAGGCCCCCGACGATCCGCCCCCGCCGGCGCTCGAATCGCTGACGCTGCTGGCGCCGCAGGGCGTCGCCGTGGCGGCCGAGGCCGCCCGGGTCTGCGCCGAGGCCCAGAACCGGGCCCGCGACCTGCAGAGCCTGCCCTCCAACGTCGCCACCCCCACCTTCCTGGCCGAACGCGCCGAGGCGATCGCCGCCGCCAACGACGCGGTCAGCGTCGAGGTGCTCGGTCGCGAGGAGATCGCCGCCAAGCGGATGGGCGGCCTGGTCGCGGTCAGCCGCGGCACCGCCGAGGAGCCGAAGCTGATCGTCCTGCGCTACGCGGGCGGCGGCTCCGGCCCGACCCTGGGCCTGGTCGGCAAGGGGGTCACCTTCGACACCGGCGGCATCTCGCTGAAGCCGGCCGGCTCGATGCACGAGATGAAGATGGACATGTCGGGCGCCGCCGCGGTGCTGGAGGCGGTCGCGGCGATCGCCGAGCTGGGCCTGCCGGTCGACGTGATCGCCGTCGTGCCCTCGACCGAGAACATGCCCTCCGGCACGGCGACCAAGCCCGGCGACATCATCACCCAGCACAACGGCAAGACGGTCGAAGTCAACAACACCGATGCCGAGGGCCGGCTGATCCTCGCCGACGCGCTCTCCTACGCGGTGGAGCTGGGGGCGGAGCGGATCGTCGACCTGGCGACGCTGACCGGCGCCGTCGTGATCGCGCTGGGCTCGACCTACGCGGCGCTGATCTCCAACGACGACGAGCTGGCCGGCGAGGTGGAGGAGGCCGGCAGGGAGAGCGGCGAGCTGGTCTGGCGCTTGCCGCTCCACCAGGAGTACAAGGACCTCACCAAGGGCGCCGTCGCCGACCTCACCAACGCGGCGGCGAAGCGCAAGGCGGGCACGATCTACGCCGGCTCCTTCCTCGAGGAGTTCGTCGGCGAGACGCCCTGGGCCCACGTCGACATCGCCGGCACCGCCTGGGACGTCGGCAGGGAGTACACCGGCAAGGACGCCAGCGGCTACGGCGTCCGCCTCCTCGTCGACCTCGCCCGCCGCTTCGCCCCCTGAGCCGGCGGCCGCGGTAGGTGTACTACCGTTGGCCCGGCAGCCAAACGGGCGGCGACCGGTCGAACGAGGAGGGCGAATGGCAACCGCAGCTGAGCTTCAGGCCAAGGAGAGGATCTTCATCGGCGGCGAGTGGGTGGCGCCGACGGGCGCGGAGGCGCTCGAGGTGGTCAACTCGACCACCGAGGAGGTTATGGCGACGATCCCGGGCTGCGCGCCGGCGGACGTCGACCGCGCCGTCGAAGCCGCCCGCGGGGCCTTCGAGTCCTGGTCGCGAACTTCTCGCGAGGAACGGGCCGGCTACCTGACGGCGATCGCCGAGCGGCTCGGCGAGCGGGCCGACGAGATCGCCGCGACGATCGCCCAGGAGCTGGGGATGCCGCTGAAGCTGAGCCGGATCGTCCAGGCGGGGCTGCCGATCTCCCAGTTCGCGGCGACGCCGAAGCTGATGGAGGAGGTCGTCTGGGAGGAGGAGATCGGCAACTCGCGGGTCCTGCGCGAGCCGGTCGGCGTGCTCGGCGCGATCACCCCCTGGAACTACCCGCTCAACCAGATCGCCGCCAAGCTGGCGCCGGCGCTCGCCGCCGGCTGCACGGTGGTGCTGAAGCCGAGCGAGGTTGTGCCGCTCAACGCCTTCATCCTCGCCGAGGCGATCGAGGCCGCGGGCCTGCCCGCCGGCGTCTTCAACCTCGTCACCGGCACCGGACCGGTGGTCGGCGAGGCGATCGCCGCCCACCCCGGCGTCGACATGGTCTCCTTCACCGGCTCGACGCGGGCCGGGCGGCGCGTCTCCGAGCTGGCCGCGGCGACTGTGAAGCCGGTGGCAATGGAGCTGGGCGGCAAGTCGCCGAACGTGATCCTCGACGACGCCGACCTCGAGCGTGCGGTGCCCGACGGCGTCGCCAAGTGCTTCCTCAACTCCGGCCAGACCTGCAGCGCCCTGACCAGGATGCTGGTGCCGCGCGAGAAGCTGGCCGAGGCCGAGCGGCTCGCCGTCGCGGCGGCCGAGGCCTTCACCCCCGGCGACCCGTTCGACGAGTCGACCAGGCTCGGCCCGCTCGTCTCCGACCTGCAGCGGCAGCGCGTCCGCGGCTACATCGAGAAGGGCGAGGCCGAGGGGGCGAAGCTGCTGACCGGCGGCGCCACGCCGCCCGACGGCCTCGAGCGCGGCTACTTCGTCCGTCCCACCGTCTTCTCCGAGGTGACGCCGGAGATGACGATCGCCCGCGAGGAGATCTTCGGGCCGGTGCTCTCGATCCAGCCCTACGCGGACGAGGAGGACGCGGTGCGGATCGCCAACGACACCGACTACGGCCTGGCCGGCGGCGTCTGGTCGGCGGACACGGAGCGGGCGATCCGCGTCGCCCGCCGCATCCGCACCGGCCAGGTCGAGATCAACGGCGGCGCCTACAACCCGATCGCCCCCTTCGGCGGCTACAAGCAGTCGGGGCACGGCCGCGAGAACGGCCGCTACGCGATCGAGGAGCTGCTCCAGGTGAAGAGCCTGCAGCTCTGATGGCGGCGCGGCCGGAGACAGAGCGGTCGGCGGGGCGGTCGGACTTCTCGACGATCTCCGGACACCCGATCGAGCCGCTCTACACCGCGGCAGACGCTCCCGCCGACCCCGATGCGGAGATCGGCCGCCCGGGCGAGTTCCCGTTCACGCGCGGGCCATACGAGTCGATGTACCGGGGGCGGCTCTGGACGATGCGCCAGTTCGCCGGCTTCGGCACGGTCGAGGAGACCAACGAGCGCTTCCACTACCTCCTCGACCACGGCCAGACGGGCCTCTCGGTCGCTTTCGACATGCCGACCCTGATGGGCTACGACTCCGACCACCCCCGCAGCCTCGGCGAGGTGGGCCGCGAGGGCGTCGCCGTCGACAGCCTCGACGACATGGAGCAGCTCTTCGCCGGCATCCCGCTGGGCGGCGTCAGCACCTCGATGACGGTCAACGCGCCGGCCGCGATCCTGCTCGCCTTCTACGTCCTGGTCGGCGAGCGTCAGGGCGTGCCGGCCGAGCGGCTCGGCGGAACGATCCAGACCGACATCCTCAAGGAGTACATCGCCCAGAAAGAGTGGTGCTTCCCGATCGAGCCGGCGATGCGCCTCGTCACCGACATGGTCGAGTGGTGCTCGCGGCAGATGCCGCGCTGGCACCCGATCTCGATCTCCGGCTACCACATCCGCGAGGCCGGCTCGACCGCCCAGCAGGAGCTCGCCTTCACGCTGAAGGACGGCTTCACCTACGTCGAGCGGGCGCTGGAGCGGGGCCTCGACGTCGACGCCTTCGCGCCCCGCCTCTCCTTCTTCTTCAACGCCCACGTCGACTTCTTCGAGGAGATCGCCAAGTACCGGGCGGCGCGGCGGATCTGGGCGCGCGAGATGCGCGACACCTACGGCGCCAAGCGCGAGGAGTCGATGCGGCTGCGCTTCCACGCGCAGACGGCCGGCGTCTCGCTGACCGCCCAGCAGCCGCTCAACAACGTGGTGCGGACGAGCCTCGAGGCGCTGGCGGCGGTGCTCGGTGGCACCCAGTCGCTGCACACCAACTCCTTCGACGAGGCGCTGGCGCTGCCGACCGAGGAGGCCGCCCGCCTGGCGCTGCGCACCCAGCAGATCATCGCCTTCGAGTCGGGCGTCGCCAACACGCCCGACCCGCTCGGCGGCTCCTGGTTCGTCGAGAAGCTGACCGACGAGATGGAGGCGGCCGCCTACGACTACTTCGCCCGCATCGACGAGATGGGGGGGATGATCGAGGCGATCCGCCGCGACTTCCCGCAGCGCGAGATCGCCGACGCGGCCTTCGCCTACCAGCGCGAGCTCGACGAGCGCAAGCGGATCGTCGTCGGCGTCAACGACTTCGTCCAGGAGGGGGAGGCGGAGACGCCGATCCTGCGCATCGACCCGGCCCTGGAAGGCAAGCAGGTCGAGCGCCTGCGGGCGACCCGCGGCGAGCGCGACGGCGCCGCCGTCGAGGCGGCGCTGGCCGAGCTGAAGCGCGCCGCCGCCGGCGAGGCGAACCTGATGCCGCCGATTATCGAGGCCGCCCGCGCCCTGGCGACAGAGGGGGAGATGATTTCGGCGATGCAAGAGGTCTTCGGCACGTACACAGAGAGCCCCGTGTTCTAGGCTGCCCGCCGATGGAGGCCGCAACCGCCCGCAAGATCCGCGTCGTCGTCGCCAAGCCCGGCCTCGACGGGCACGACCGCGGCGCCAAGATCATCGCCCGGGCGCTGCGCGACGCCGGCATGGAGGTGATCTACACCGGCCTGCACCAGACGCCGGAGCAGATCGCCGAGACGGTGATCCAGGAGGACGCCGACGCGATCGGCCTCTCGATCCTCTCCGGCGCCCACATGACGCTGGTGCCGCGGGTCGTCGAGCTGCTGCGCGAGCAGGGGGTCGACGACGTCCTGGTCACGGTCGGGGGCACGATCCCCGCCGAAGACATTCCCGAGCTGGAGAGACTCGGCGTCGCCGGCGTCTTCACCCCCGGCTCGCCCACCGACGAGATCGTCGACTTCATCCGCGCCGGCGCCGCGAAGCGCCACGAGAACGACGCCTGAACCCGATTCCGCCGTTCCTTTTCCGGAAATGACGCGGCAAGGGACAGCGGAGCGCAGGGAATTGCACACCATCGCGTGTAATGGATAGACTCGCTGACTGACTGGTCAGTCAACCGCCCCAAGGAGGACGAACTTGAAGATCTGCGTCCTGGTCAAGGAGGTACCGGACGCCGCGGTTCAGAAGCGCATCGACCCAGGAACGATGCGGCTGGACCGCAGCGGCGAGAAGAACCTCAACCCGTTCGACACCCATGCCATCGAGGCCGCCATGCAGATCAAGGAGGGCGGCGCGATCCCGGTCGACGAGGTCGTCGCGGTGACGATGGGCCCGGACGCCGCGGTCCGCGCCC
>DASTHF010000038.1:0-3419 GCA_035605615.1 Solirubrobacterales bacterium | reverse complement strand
GCGTCGCGCCGGCCTCGTCGCGGCGGCGATCGTCGCCGTCAGCCCGGTGCTGATCTGGTTCTCGCAGGACGCCCGCGCCTACGCGCTCGCCTTCCTGCTCTCCGCCCTCGCCTTCCTCTTCTTCGCGCGGGCGCGGCGCAGCGGCGCACGGCGCGACCTCGCCTGGTGGGCGGTCTTCTCCGCGTTGGCGATCGCCACCCATTACTTCGCCGGCTTCGCCGTCGTGCCGGAGGCGGCGCTGCTCCTGCTCGCGGCCCGCCCCTCCAGGAAACTCCCTTCCGCTGGTCGTGATTGGGGGGCGACGGTCCTGGCGGTGTGTGGAGTGGTCCTGGTCGCCCTCGCCCTGCTGCCACTGGCCCTGCGCCAGGCCGAGAACGCCCACGCCGCCTGGATCGCCGAACAGCCGATCGGCCAGCGGCTCGAACGGTCAGCGGCGAAGCTGGTCGGCGACGACAACGGCAACGAGCACGGCAAGCGCCAGCCGGGGCCGATCCCGCTCGGCCTCTACTTCGCCCTCGCCCTCGCCTCGCCCGCCCTGCTCCTCCTGCGCGGCGACCGCGAAGCGCGGCGCGGCGCCGGCCTCGCCGCGGTCGTCGGCCTCGGCGCGGTCGCGCTGGCGCTGCTGCTCGCCCCCTTCGGCGCCGACTACCTCGATGGGCGCAACCTGGTGCCGGTCTTCGCGCCGCTCGTCGTGCTGCTCGGGGCCGGCTACGGCGCGCGCCGCGCCGGCTGGGCAGGGCTCGGCCTCGGCGCCGCCCTCTGCCTCTGCGCGCTGGTCTTCACGCTCGAGGTCGACCGCCTGCCCCGCCTCCAGCGCGAGGACCTCCGCAACGCGGCGGCGCAGGTCGGGACGCTGCGCCCCGGCGTCGCCGTCGTCACGATCAGATACGCGACCAACCAGCCGCTGATCTACTACCTGGGCGCGCGCGAAGCGCGCGCCCCCCTTCCGCCGCTGCGCGAGATCGACCTGGTCGGCTCGGCGGCCGCCGAGCGCCGCGCCGGGCGCCTCCTCCCGCCCGCCTTCCGACGGGTCGAGTCGAAGCCGGTCTCCTACGACTTCACCCTGGCCCGCTACCGCGCCGCCCGCCCGGTGCGGGTGCCGCTCAGCCTGCTCGAACGGGGCGCCCTGGTCGGCGGCGCCCGCCGCGCCTCGGTGCTGGTCGCCGGCTCGGGCTAGGGCTTCCCGCGCGCCGCCTTCAGGGCCGGCGCCGCCCTGCCGGGGGCGACCGCCGCCCTGTAGCTGTAGGGCTGCAGCGCATTTATGCTCGAGTAGCCGACCAGGTAGATGCGCCGCCCGTCGGAGATCACCGGCGTGTAGGTGCCGGTCCTGTAGTGGAAGACCTGGCGGCCCGTCCTCATGTCGTAGCCGTTGGTCGAGCCGTCGCTGAACTCGGCCACATAGACGATGTTGCCGACCGCCGAGAGCGAGCCGACCACCTCGCCGCCCGCCGAGTGCGCCCAGCGCACCGCGCCGCTCTTTGCGTTCAGCGCGTAGATGTTGCCGTCGAAGGAGCCGACGTAGACGGTGGGCGGCGCGCTCGGCGTCTGGGCCACGGTCGGCCCCGAGTAGACGTAGCCGCCGGTCGAGTAGCTCCAGGCGAGCGCCCCCGTCTTCTGGGAGAAGCTATAGACCCGGTGGTCGTTGTTGCCGGCGTAGACGCGGCCGAAGGCGAGCGCCGGGGTCGAGTAGAACTCTCCCGAGGTGCCGAAGCCCTGGCCCTGCGAGGCGGTCTGCCACTTCAGCTTGCCGGTCCGGGCGACAACGGCGTTCATGTAGCCGCCGTAGTCGCCGACGTAGAGGATGCCGTCGCGATAGGCGGGCGCCGACTTGACCGGCCCGCCCAGCGTCGTCGCCCAACGCACGTGCCCGTCGCGCGTGCTCAGCGCGAAGAGCTGGTCGTTTTCGCAGCCGAAGTAGAGCGTGTCGCCGACCACCGCAGGCGAGGACTCGGCGCGGCCCGGCAGCGAACGCTTCCAGATCAGCCTGCCGGTGCGGGCGTCGAGCTTGACGACGTGGCCCGGCACCAGGTTGACGATGTAGAGGCGGCCCTTGTAGTAGGCGGGGGAGGAGGCGTTGAGGCGGCCGACGCTGCGCCGCCACAGCACCTTGCCGGTGTTGGCGTTCAGCGCGAAGGCGGTGCCGCTGTTGTTGACCGCGTAGAGCCTGCCGTTCGCGTAGACGGGCGGGAACTCGAGCAGCGGCCGCTCCACGTAGTGCCAGAGCAGACGGTAGGGCGGCTTCACCCCCTTCGCCGGCAGGTAGCGGGTGCGCGCCAGGTTGTAGCCGAACATCGGCCAGTCGACCGTCTTCGCCTGCGGCGGCTTGGGCGGCTTCTGCGGCTTGAAGACGACGTTGGAGTTGTGGACGTCGGCCGGCCGCTTCAGCAGCTCGTAGCCGACCAGGACCCCGGCGAGCACGGCGACGGCCCCCGCGATCAGCGCGATCGCCAGCCGGCGGTGCTCGCGCCAGAGCCTCCTCGGAGTCATCGCAGCGACCAGCGTTGCGGGTCGGTCCCCTCGACCGCGGCCGCCTCGCCGAGCACCGCCAGGTGGTCGAGGCAGGAGCGGACGATCTGCAGCGCCCAGGCGCTGGCCGGCGAGTTGAGGTTCTCGGGCCCGACGAGCTCGCCGACGATTTCGAAGGCCGTCTTATCGCCTTTCTCGAGGAATCCGCGCACGCGGCCGAGCAGCTCCCGGGTCTGCGCCCGCGCCGCCTCGATCTTGGCGCCGGCGTCGCGGAAGGGACGGCCGTGGCCGGGAAGGCAGAGCGAGACCGGCAGCGGCTCGACCGTATCGAGGCTGCGCAGGAACTCGCCGACCGGGTCGGGCGTGTGGCCGTAGTCGAAGAAGAGGACGGTGCGGCCGAGCAGGTGGTCGCCGGAGATCATCAGTTCGCGCTCCGGCTGGTGCAGGACGACGTGCGAGGGCGCGTGGCCGGGCGTCTCGTAGACCTGCCAGGTGCCGAGGTCGGTCTCCACCTCGACCCCGGGGACGAGCTCGCGGTCGGGCTCGACGATCGCGTCGATCCCCGTCTCCTCCTCCCTGTCGCGGGATTCGCGGTAGCGCTCCAGCGAGGCGGCCGGGACGCCGCTCTCCCGCGCCACCTCCAGCCGCTGCTCGAGCGCCGCCACCGGGTCGTCGGCGAGCAGGCGCACGTGCTCCCAGGCCGGGTGCATCCACAGCTCGCAGCCGGCCGTTTCGACGATTGGCGCCGCCAGCCCGTAGTGGTCGACGTGGGAGTGGGTGCAGACGAGGAGCCGGACGTCCTCGATCGCGAAGCCCGCCTGGGCAAGGGCGAAGTCGAGCTGGCGCAGCCGCCCCTTGCCCCCGATCCCGGTGTCGAAGAGGACGATGCCGCCGTCGGCGGCCACCGCCCAGGCGTTGCCGTGCGGGACGCCAGCCCAGGGCAGCGGCAGGCG
>DASTHF010000018.1:0-5310 GCA_035605615.1 Solirubrobacterales bacterium | reverse complement strand
GGGGCCGCCCGAGGCGCTCTGGGAGATCGGAAAGTAGGAGGTCGAGTCGTGGTTGAAGCTTTCCGGCGCCGCCCAGGAGGCGAGCGCGACGTCGGTCGTGTAGTGCCCGCAGGTGAGCGGCGAGACGAGCGCGGCGCGCTGGCCTTCGCGCAGGGTGAGGGTGAAGTGGGTGTAGAGGATGCGAGGCAGTTCGTCGAAGGTCGCCACCAGCGCGCCTGTTTTCGGGTCCGGGATCAGCGTCCCCTGGGAGCGCACGAAGATGCCGCGGCGGGGGTTGCGGGCGACCATGTAGAGGGCGATCAGGGTGTGGAAGGGGTTGGCGTAGGGCTTGGCGAGGAAGACGGCGCCGTGCAGCGGTTCCGGCAGGCCGAGCATTTCCTGCACTTCCACCGTGCCGATCTTGGAGATGGCGGGGCAGCCGGCGCCCGGGGCGGTGCCCACCGCTTCGCGGGCGAAGTCCGCTTCCGAGCAGACGCCGAGCCCCGAGCCCAGCGAAGGGTTGATCGTCAGCCCTTCGGGCAGGGTGACGAGGGCGTTGCGGATCGCCGGGCGGGCAATGCCCTTCGGATTGAGGATGCCGCCGCCGCTGTTGACGTAGAGGTTGAAGACGAGGCCGGTTCCCGAGGCAGCGCGTTCTGAGGTTAGTTGCACCTTGGGAACGGTGAGGTGGGTGCGGCATTCGCGCAGGGTGGTGGTGTGGCCCGAGCCGTCGCTCGCTTCGGCTTCGGCCGCCGCTTCGCCTCCCTGCCAGGAGGTGGCGCTCGCCGAGAAGGAGAGCGCCGCGCCGCAGGGAGTCGTCGGCAGGGTGAGGTAGGAGTGCTCGTGTTCTTCGAAGTAGGAGGGGGTGCCGACCGAGCAGGTGCCCAGTCTGACCTGTTCTCCAGGTTTGGGCGGGTAGTTGGAGAGTTCGCCGTGGTAGGCGGCGGGGTTCGTCTCATTTAGGCAGTTGCCGCGTTCTGAGTCGTGCGCGTATTCCCAGGGCGTGCCCCAGACGTCGAATTCGAGCGTCTGGATGTCGACCCCCTGGGAGAGCCCTTCGAGACCGAGAGTGAGACCGGCATCCGCTTCGCGGATGTGAGGGACGAGAACGATTGGGATGCCGTAGGGGGAGGCGCCGAAGGCGCCCGGCGCGCCGTAGGGCGCGGCGAGGTCGAAGAGGCCGAAGGTGCGCACGGTGTCGCCGCCCGCGCCGGAATGGACCGTGAGGGCGCCGACCTGGCTGGCCAGCGGACAGCTCTCGCCGGAGGCGCTCGCTTCGTAAGGGGAGCTGCGCGGCGTGTGAAAGAGGGCGGTCGTGCATTCCTCTACCGCGGTCGGGTTGACGAGGAATCCGGGCGGCAGCGCGACGCTGAGGTCGCGCAGGTCGCCGTCGCTGTATTCGCCGGCCTGCTTCAGGGAGAGCTTCACGCCGAGCGAGTCGGGGTGTTCACCAGCCCCTGCTTCTCCCGGCGCTCCGGAGACCACTCCCGCACCCTTCACGGTTACCGCGAACCCTTCGGCGCCGGGCTTTAATGCGAAGGCGCCCTGCGCCGTGGCTGGCACGAACAGGGCGGCGCAGAACCCCGCGACGCAGAGCGCCGCGAGAGTGAAGCGCGTGCGCTTCATCGCCTGCCTCATTTTCGGTGCTTGCCCTTCTTCTTCACGCAGATCCTCTTGCCATGCCGCTTGACACGGTGTTTGCCCTTGGGGCAGACCTTCGCCTTCGGCCCGGGAAAGCGCAGCGGCGGGTTTTCGGGTCCGGAGATGACCGCGGTGGGCGGGGCGGGTTCCTGCGGCACGAATGGGGGTCCCTGGCAGTCGTCGCCTTCGCATTCGATCCCAGGCGCCGGTTCGGGGATGCCGCCGCTGGCGCGGGCGTCGTAGACGTCGAGCCCGCTGGGGTCGGCGGGGAGCAGCGAGACGGTGGTGAGGAAGTAGGCGTCGTCGCCCGAGGCCGAGGCGGCGGCGAAGCTGGCCGAGCCGGTGCGGCCCGAGGAGAGCAGGCCGAGGCAGCCGGGGCCGGCGGTGCAGCTGCCCGTCCCCTGCGCCTCCCACTCGTAGGCGTCGGGCTGGCCGTTGGAGTCGGCGGTGGGCGCCAGCGAGTCGCCGGCGGTGAAGAAGAGGCGGTTGCCGTTCGCGGCCACCGCCGAGGGGCCGGTGGCGGGCGGCAGGTGGGAGAGGTTGGCGTCGGCGACGATCTTCGTTTCGGTGCCCCCCTGCCAGCGGTAGATGCCGTCGGCCTTGGTGTAGAAGACGACCGATTCGCCGGCGTTGGAGCCGAGCACGGCGATCGCCCCGGGGGGAGTGAATCCGCCGGCACCGGAGCAACCCCCGGCGAGCGGCGGGATCGTCGCGTCGCCTTCGCGCCATTCGTAGAAGGTGCCGTTCGCTTCGAAGACGACGCAGCTCAGGTCGGGGCTCGCTTCGAGGAAGGCGAGGGAGAGTTCGCTCGGGTCGGGGGGCAGGTGGCCGCCGAAGTTTCCATTCGTGATCAGCGGCGTGTAGGTGGAGCCTTCGTGCAGGTAGAGGTTGCGGTAACCGGCCGGCCCACCCGGCCCGAGCGGCGTGTTTTCCTCCGCGCAGGGGGAGGCGCCGCGGCAGGCCCAACCGCTGGAGAGGAGCGCGCGGGAGAGGTCGGCGGAGAAAGCGAGGTAGGGGTCGGCGTCGCCGCTTTCGGCGGAGTAGGTGCCGGCGAGGAGCGGGGGCGTCACATTGACGGTGCTCCAGCCGGCGGCCCCCCGCGTCGCCACGTACTGGCTGAGCGGCGGCGCTCCTTCGGCCTGTCCGAAGGAGGCTTCGGAGGCGAAGGCGAGCGCGCCGCCCCCCGCGGCCGCGGCGAGCGCGCCGCCGCCTAGCGGCGCCACCTCCCCCCCGTTCTTCTCCACCGGGCTGACCATCTCCCAGGCGCGGGAGTCGAGGACGCCGGTTGGCCCGGCGGCCATCGCCGCAGCGGAGGGAAGCGCCAGGGCGGCAAACAGGCCGAAACCGAGCGCAATCGATAGCGCACCCCGGCGCAACCCCCGGCACCCCCTGACTCCCATAGCCCCAGCATAGACACTCAGGCAATCGAAAACCGTAGACCCCGCTGTACCGGTCGCTTGACTTTCGTAAGTTGTTCGATAATCTCTTCGTAAGAGTCTCGTAAGGACTGCTCAGGGTTGATGACGGCTACAAGAGACACGTTGCTGTTTGCGAGCGCGACCGATGGAATCGCGGTGTGAGGCGATGCCCAGGCGATTCTTCCGTCACGGCGAGCTGCCGCTGGTCCTGCTGGCGCTGCTGTCGAATCGAGCGAAGAACGGGTACGAGGTGATGGCGGACCTGACGCGCCTCTTCGGCCCGCGCTACCGGGCCTCACCGGGAAGCGTCTACCCGGCGATCGAGGCACTCGAGGCCGAGGGATTGATCGCGAGCGCCGAGAACGACGGCAAGAGCGGTTACATGAGCACTGCGGCAGGCGAGAAGGCGCTGAAAGCGCGGGCCGAGCTGCTCGCCGCCGTTGAATTGCGAACGGGAGTGAGGCTGATGCCGGGCGACTCGCTCGAACCGCTGCTGGCGCGCTTCAGCGCCCGAGTCGCGCCGCTTTCGGGCCTCGTGGAGAGCAAGGCTGTGGCAGCCGTGTTGGACCGCGCTGCTGTGGAGATAGAGGAACTCAAGGAAAAAGGAGGCAGTAATGGTCGATGATGCGTTTGAGCGTGCGGTGGAGCATGTCGAAGCCGCCCGGAAGAAAGAACGCGCGGAGCGCAAGGCCCGCTGCGCGGCTCAGTGGGCCTCGGCAAACCGCAAGGGATTCAGGATCCACGCCACGCTGTTCGTGGCCGTGCAGCTGTTGCTCGTCGCGATCTGGGGGCTTGTCTGGGGGGCGACGGGCGAGAGCTATCCGTGGTTCCTCTATGCGCTGGCCGGATGGGGGCTCGGCCTGGCGGCGCACTACACCGCCGTGCGCGGATATCTGAAGGGCGGTTGAGAGTTATTCACACTTCCCCGAGAGGGACGAAGGGCTCGCGCGGCTCGGGCAGTAGTCGATCGCCCAGGCATAGCCCCGTGCGAATGCTTGCGCGAACCATCCAGACGAGCGGACGGGGTGGCTTGGGCTCGTCGATGGCGCGCAGGACATGGTCGTCGAGCAGCGAGAGGAGGAGCGGCCGGGCCGTCCAGCGCAGACCCGGGGGCAGCCAGCGGCAGGCGAACTGAACGATCAACGCCTCTGCGGAGCGGTGGCCCTCCGGCGTCTGACCGAACCAGGCGGGATCGCCCTCATAGCGCTCGAGGACACGCTCCATCCCCTCCCAGGTCTCGGGCATCTCCCTCACCCCGAGCAGCTCGCCGATCGAACGCCAGTGAACGACGTGGGCCTGCTTCTCGGCCTCGCTGTAGCCAGGGGCGCCGATCAGGGTGAGCAGATGATCGAACTGCACGGTGAAGAGGGCAATTGTGTGCAGGAAGGTCTCGTTGGAGAACGAGTAGCGGTCCGCATAGTGGTCGTGCATGCGCTTTACCCTGGCGAGGGAGGACGTGCTCTCCTCGCTCCGTGGCCCATGCTGGATCCAGGAGGCGAAGTGGTGCATGGTGTCGACGGCGCGGCGGTCACCTTCGCGGTGGATCTTGCCCTCGCCATCGCGGTCGACTGCACGCGCTCCCTCGAGCTGACCGCAGATGCGCAGGAAGCCGAGCGAGTAGAGGAGGTTGAAGACAAAGGGCTTGCCCAGAGGTGGCAGCAGCCGGTTGGCACTGAGCAGGACGACGCGCTGGCTATCGGCGATGGGGTCGAGCCACGCGATCTCGGCGGCGATCCACTTGCGGGCCATCAGGCGACCTGGCCTGGCTCGGCGGGGGCTCTCATCGCCCCCCCACTCCCCTCAAGGGCGAGCACGGTCATCGGTGGTGCCCTCCCCCGCCCTTGCGGTGCTTCGAGCCGCAATGGACCTCGAGCGTCGGGGTGATGTCGTGGATCTTGCCGTTCTGGGCGTCGAAGAGCGCGACCGCGTGCTGGGGCTTGGCGCAGAGGCTTTCGGAGTTGACGATCAGGCCCTTGGCGCCGCCCTTCAGCGAGAGCGTGAACTTGCTCACCGGGGCGTCGGGGACCACTTCGAACGTGTTGCGGATGCCGCCGCCGGGGCCGGTGTCCACTTTGCCGTGCAGGAGGACGCGGATCTGGCCGTTGAGGTCGGCGGCGAGGTCGGGGAGCTTGTGGCCGAAGCCCGACATCAGGTAGACGGGGCCTTCGAGGGGGTGATCGAGGAGGGGGGTCTGGGCCCTGGCGTAGCCGAGGACAGAGCCCTGGGGGCAGCCTTCGCCTTTGAACTGCACCTGGGTGCAGACGTCTTTGAT
>DASTHF010000014.1:0-5636 GCA_035605615.1 Solirubrobacterales bacterium | reverse complement strand
CCGAAGACGATGCACTCGATCAGCGAGTTGGAGGCGAGTCGGTTGGCGCCGTGCAGGCCGCTGCAGGAGCACTCGCCGACCGCGTAGAGGCCGGGCAGGGAGGAGCGGCCGTCGAGGTCGGTGGCGACGCCGCCGACGGTGAAGTGCGCGGTGGGGGCGACCGGCACCGGCTCGGAGCGGGGATCGAGGCCGGCTTCGTCCAGGGATTGGAAGACGTTGGGGAAGCGCTCAGGGTCGATGCCGCGCAGGTCGAGCCGCACGCTGTCGGCACCGTCGGCCTCCATGCGGTCGAGGATCGCCCGCGAGACGGCGTCGCGCGGCGCCAGCTCGTCGGTGAAGCGGCGCCCCGCGGCGTCGAGCAGCGTTGCGCCCTCGCCCCGCACGGCCTCGGTGATCAGCCGCCCGTCGAAGGGCGTGCCGGGCATCGCCAGCGCGGTCGGGTGGAACTGGCAGAACTCGAGGTCGGCGAGGTCGGCGCCCGCCGCCTGCGCCAGCACCGGCCCGGCGCCGATCGCGCCCCAGGGGTTGGTGGTGCGCCGCCAGAGCGCCGCGGCGCCGCCGGTCGCCAGCACGGTGGCCGCCGCCAGGATCCGCTCGTCCTCGGTTATCACGCCGTGGCAGCGCTCGCCGTCGCTCCACAGGGCGCTCGCCGAGGCCCGCTCGCGCACCGCGATGCGCGGCTCGGCGGCGACCATCTCGGCCAGCTTGGCCGTCACCTCGCGGCCGGTCTGGCTGCCGCCCGAGTGGACGATGCGGCGCCGCGTGTGGCCCCCCTCGAGGCTCAGCTCCAGCTCGCCGTCCGGCTCGAGGTCGAAGGCGACGCCGCGAGCCTGCAGCTCGCGCACCGCCGCCGGCGCCCCCTCGACGAGGACTTCCACGGCTGAGGGCCGGCAGAGGCCGCGCCCGGCGGCGATCGTGTCGGCCGCGTGCTCGGCGGGGGAATCGGCCGGATCGAGCGCCGCGGCGAGGCCGCCCTGCGCCCAGAAGCTGGCGCTCTCGGCGAGCGACTTGCGGGAGATCAGACAGACGGAGGCGCCGGACTCCGCCGCGCGCAGCCCCGTCCAGAGGCCCGCGGCGCCGCCGCCGACGACGGCGACGTCGAACTGGGCGACAGTGGCTATGGCTTCCCCGCCTCCCGGCGGATCCCCTCGACCTGGCCGCGCAGCCAGGCGGCGGCGGCTTCGCGGGCGCGGGCGTCGGCCTCGCCGACGACCCGCTCGGCCTCGGCGGCACGGCGCTCCGCCGCCTCGATCCGTTGCTCGCTCACCTCCCTCTGCTCCCCGATCCGTTGCTCGGCGGACTCCATCTGCGCCTCGATCTCCGCCAGGCGGCCCTCGGCTGCGGCGATCGCCCGCTCCTTCGCCTCCCGCTCCCGCTTCAGATCCCCCTCGTGCTCGCGGCGCAGGGCATCGATCCGCTCGGCGGCCTCCAGCCGCTCCTTCTCCAGGTTCGCTTCCAGCGCCCTGATCTCGGCCCCGGCGCGCTGTTCGGCCGCCGCCGCCGACTCGCTCGCCTCGCGCAGCCGGCGCTGGGCGCTTTCGACCTTGGCGCTGAGGCCGTCCTCGCCCCGCTCGCTCCGCTCCTCGCTCATGGACGGCTCAATCTATACCGAGGTCGCGAGCACGTCGCGGTAGGCGGCGATCGTCCGTTCGGCCATCCGCTCAGCGGAGAGCAGTGCCGCCCGCGAGGCGCCCTCGACACGCGGGTCGGCGGCGTCGAGGTGGGGACGGACGGTTGCCGCCCAGACCTCGACGTCGAAGGGGGCGCTGAGGGCCCCGGGCACGCCGGCCAGCGCGAAGGGGGCGATCCCGACCGGGGTCGAGAGGACCGGTACGTCGCAGGCGAGCGCCTCGACGCAGGCCAGGCCGAAGCCCTCGTAGTCGGAGGTGACGAGGACGGCGTTGGCGGCGTTGACCCAGAGTGGCATTCGCTCGGGCTCGATCGAGCCGCCGGTGAGCAGATCGGCGTCGCAGGCGGCGGCCAGTGCGGTCGCCCGGTCGGCGCGCTTCTCGGGGCGTGCGGGGTCGGCGGGGAAGAGCAGGTAGCGCGCGGCGGGATCGAGGCCGAGCTGCCGCCGTGCCTCGGCGCGGGGTAGCGGGCGGAAGCGGCGGAGGTCCGGGCCGCAGGGCAGGACGGCGGCGCCGGGCACGGGGGGGAGCCCCGGCCGCCCGTTCTCGGGCGCGAAGAGCGCCCGCGAGACGGCGGCGACCAGGTCGGCGCGCCAGGCGAGGCGTCGCGAGAGCGGCCCGACCAGGGGGTGGCGCACGTCGGTGCCGTGGAAGCTGACCGCCAGCGGCCTCGCCCCGGCCAGCAGCGCGCACCAGCCGGTCAGGCCGTAGTGGGCGTGGACGAGGTCGAAGCGCTCGCGCCGCAGCAGGCGGCGCAGCCGTCGCGTCGCCGGAACGTACTGGCGCGCGCCGCGCGGGAAGCCGAAGACCTCGACCTCGATCCCCAGGCGCCGCAGCTCCTCGACCTGGTCGCGGACCCAGCGTCCGCGCTGCGGCGTGGAGGCGTCGGGTTCGAAGTTGGTTACGACGAGGACCCGCATCGGCGGCAGCGTATCCGCGGCTCGGGCGCGCATCCCGTTCGCCGCTGAGGGACTGAGCTGCAGGGCTCTAGCTCTATGCCTCGTCCTATGCGCTCAGCGCCGGCGTCAACTCATCCGCGGGCACGTCGCTCCGCACCGGCAGCGTGACCCGCAGCTCGCCATCTCGCGCTAACAGGTGCTTGGGCCGCACCAGCGTTAATCCGACGAGTTCGCCGTTTCGGTCGAAGCGGACCGCATGCCCCTCCGGGGTCTCGTCGAAATCGACGGCGCGCGACGGATCGCCAACGTGGAGGTAGAGCACGTCGGCGCCGGCGTCGTACTCGACGCGATCAAAGGTAATGTCGGCGATCGTCACGCTCATGGCTTCCTTCGCCGGGCGAATGCAGTGATGATACGCCCGCCGCCATCGCTGTCGAAGGCGACGACGACCTTCAGCCAGCGGCTCGGGCCAACCTCCTCCAAGTAGAGCCACTCTTCACCCGGTCCGCGGCCCGGTAGGGCCGCAGTCGGCGATTCGACCGCGAGCGCGATCTGCTCTTTGAACGCCCCGATCTCAGGATGGCCGCTGACGATGTGCTGCCATCGCTCGGTGCTGAGCACAACCCCCCGTCCCTGACGGTCTTGAATCTTCCGCTGCTCATCCATCGGTGCGGGCAGCGTATGTGAAGGCACCTGATCGCGGAGGTGGTCGCACTGCGCACCTGTGCTGGCAGCCGATCCTCAGCGAATCCATCGACGGATTCCATGAGCGCCGCAGGGCTCCTTGAGGTGTTTAACGCCTTGTCCGTCGGTGGTTCGCCTCGCAGGCATCGCGACGGCGACTCGGATCCTTCATTAACGCCGACCGACTTCGGCGACAACCACACGCAGCCCTACGTCCAACTCTGGCTCGGTCCGCAGGTGACCGTAGCGCTCGTCCCAGCGGCCGCTCTCGAGATCCGCGCGCAGGGCTGACAGCCCTTCTTGGGCCTCCTGTTCCGGCAACAGGTGCCAGACCGAGGCGGCGCGGCGCACGTCTGGCTCGAGGTGCATCTCCGGCCGGTCCCAGAGCGCGCAGAAGAAGCCATCTGTGCACATGCGGGGTATCGGGAAGACATCGACCGATGCGTCAGGCAAGGCAGCCGCCAACTCGTCGATCGGCGGCATGGCGTCGCCGTGGACTGCGAGCGCTCCCGAGAAGTAATCGCGCACGAGCCACAGATCGGCGAGCGGCGTGGGGTCGAAGGTCAACACGACGACGCGCTGTCGCGCGACTCGCACCATCTCGGAGAGACCGGCCTTGTAGTCGGCCCAGTGGTGGACGGTGATGATTGCCATCGCGGCATCGAAGCTGTCGTTCTCGAACGGCAGCTTTTCGGCGCTCGCTTGAACGACCGGTGCCGAGCCCGGTGGTCGCTGGGAGATCATCAACTCCGAGGGCTCGACCGCGATCACATCGCGATCGGTCGGCTCGTATGAACCCGTTCCCGCGCCCACATTGAGAACGCTGCTGGCATTGCCGAGCGCTGCCTCGATCCTGGCTGCGATTCGTGGATCGGATTGTCGAATCTCACCGTAGCCGACGCCAATCCGGTCGTATGTGGCCTGAGACATCGCTTGGACCCTATGCAAACCGTTCAATCGCTAACGCCCGCTTCAAGCTCTGAGATCAGACATACCGACGAGGCCTCGGCGATGAGCCGATCCTTGTCGTCGGAGATCGCACATCTCAGATGGCCGATCCGCCGGCCCCGATGCGTGACCTCGGCGCTCGCCAACAGCCTCGACTCCGCAATGCCCCGAACATGGTCCATCTGCTGATGCAGCGTGGTGAATCCCTCGTTGTTGAGCGTGGCAGCGAGCGCGACGCCCATCGCAACGTCGGCAAATGCGCAGAGAAGTCCACCATGCACGGTGCCGAAGACATTGTGGTGCGCCTTGCCGGCGTCCATCTCCAGGGCAGCCCGGCCCTCGCCGATCTCGACTGGCGTTATTTCGAGCAAACCCGTGACGGGAGCCAGCTCCACCTCGCCGCGTTTCCAGCTGGCGAACATCGCGAAGACGGCTTCCTGCTGCGAGCTCTGCATCGGTTTCTAGAATATATATTCTAATTAGATGGCGCGACGTCAACTCCACGCGCAGGACTCGATCCTCGACGCCGTTCGTTCTCTTGTCGCTCGCAACGGCCCTCGCGCCGTCACGATCAAGGCGGTTGCCGAAGCCAGCAACGCCCCCACCGGCTCGATCTATCACCGCTTCGGCTCATTGGACGAGCTCTTGGTTCGGACGTGGCTACGGGCGGTGCGTCGCTCTCAGCTAGCCCTGCTCGGTGTCGACTACGGCGACCCGGTGCGGGGAGCGATCGACGCCGCTCTGGCGATGTACGACTTCTGCCTGGCTGAGCGCGAGGACGCGCTGCTGTTGGGAGCCTTCCGGGCAGAGGACCTGCGGAAGGACGGTCTCCCCGATGAGCTGCGCATGGAGCTCGATCAGGTCAACGCTCCGGTCGAACGGCCGCTGGCCGAGTTGGCATGTCGGCTGTCCTCGGTCGATGGTCTGCCCGACATGGAGGTCGTTCTGCTCGCGGTGGTCGATCTCCCTTACGGCTTTGCCCGTCGCTACCTCGACAGCGTAAGTGCCCCACCGCCCGAGAGCCGCGTGCGCTTGGAAGCCGCCGTCGGGGCGACTCTCGACGCTTGACTTCTGAAGTATCTCCCCCGACCTACCTGCAATCGAAGCGCCTCGCGGCCGGCTGTCAAGGGCGCTTCGCGCCCGACCCTTCGAGAAGGCCGCCGAACGCAGTGCGCGGATGGCGGCGCCGACTTTTCACGGCGCCGCCGCCGAATCGGCACATTCGCGTCTGGATTCGTGACACCGGTCCCTCCAGCATCGACTCAAACCCCAAAGGAGGAGTCGATGCTCTACGCAATGTTCGGATACGCCCACGCCTCGGCCGCCCGGAGGCTGCGGGCGATCCGCGCCCTGGCCGGCGGCGAGAAGGGCCAGGGCACGGTCGAGTACGTGGGCCTGATCCTGCTCGTCTCGCTGCTGATGGTGGGGATGGTCGCCGCGATGAAGGGCTTCAACGGCAAGCAGGGGACGGAGCTGG
>DASTHF010000248.1:0-7535 GCA_035605615.1 Solirubrobacterales bacterium | reverse complement strand
CGCGCGGTCTGATCGGCAACCCCGAGTCGGTGCCGAAGTGCAGCGTGATCGACTTCCTCAGTCAGGGCTCGGAGCGGCTGGAAACGGCGGGCTGCCCGCCCGACACCCAGGTCGGCTACATGTCGCTGCGCTTGGCGAACGGCTTCGGTGGCGGCGGCTACTCGAACTCCACCTTCGACCGGGTCGCGATCTACAACATGCAGCCGCCGACCGGAGAGGCGGCCGACTTCGGCTTTCGCGTGGGCAGCTTCGCCACCGGTCACATCTACGCCTCGCTCGACCCCTCGCACGACTACGCCATCCGCTCGACCACTCCCTACATCCCCAACATCGAGGGGGTGCGCAGCGCGCGGGTTACCTTCTGGGGCGTGCCGGCCGACCCGAGCCACGACATCTTCCGCGCCTACCAGATGAAATTCATGCCGGATGGCGTCAGCGAAGATCCAGCGGCCCCCCACTATGGCGCCCCCTACGCCGCCGCTACGGTGCGTCCCTTCATGACGCTGCCGATGGACTGTGGCGTCGACAACGGGCCGTTCCACATCAGGGCCGATTCGTGGAACCACCCGGAAGAATTCACGCCGACGACCGACGCCGTCAACCACCTGGAAGTGGCGGGTTGCGAAGACCAGCGAGTGCGCTTTCACCCACAAATCACCCTCAACCCGACCTCCAGGGCGGCGGACGGTCCGACCGGCCTTGACGTGCACCTGGAAGTGCCGCAGCGCGACCAGACGGTCGAAAACTACGAAGACCTCTACGCCAAGAACGGAGATCTGCACGGGATCGATACGCCGCCGATGAAGAAGGTGGTGGTCACCTTTCCGCAGGGGATGACGCTCTCCACCTCGGCGGCGCAGGGACTGACCGGCTGCACGCCCGAAGAGATCGGCCTGGGCAGCAACGCCCCGGTCACCTGCCCCGACTCTTCCCAGTACGGACAGCTCACCCTGCACACGCCGATCCTGCCCAAGGACGAACCGCTGCGCGGCTATATCTACATCGCCCAGCAGAACCACAACCCCTTCGGCACCTTCCTGGCGATGTACTTCGTGATCGAAGATCCCTCCCGGGGCCTGCGGATCAAGATCCCCGGCAAGCTTGAGCTGGACCCCGAAAGCGGGCAGATCACCACCACCTTCGACGACCTGCCCCAGTTCCCGCTCACCGACATGCAGCTCACCTTCAAGGGCGGCGTGCGTGCGGGCCTCGTCAACCCGCCCACCTGCGGGGCGAAGACGATCACGGCGACCTTCTATTCCTGGGCTGCGCCGCAGACGCCGATCACCAAGTCGTCGAGCTATGAGGTGACCGAAAAGCCAAATGGCTCACCCTGCATCAACGACCTCGCAGAACGCCAGTTCAAGCCCCAGTTCTCGGCCGGCACTATCTCCCCCTCGGCCGGCTCCTACAGCCCCTTCGTCTTCCGCCTGCAGCGTAGCGACGAAGACCAGGAGTTCTCGCAGCTGACCACGACCCTGCCACCCGGCCTCCTGGCAAACATCTCCAACCTCACAGAATGCCCGCAGGCGGGCATTGCCCAGGCCGAAGAAGCCGGCCGCACCGGCCACGCCGAGGAACTCTTCCCCTCCTGCCCTGCCTCGAGCCAGCTCGGCACAACGGAGGTCGGCTCGGGCGTCGGCCAGGTGATCACCTACATCCCCGGCAAGGTCTACCTCGCCGGCCCCTACAAAGGCGCCCCGCTCTCCCTGGTCGTGATCAGCCCTATCACGCCCGGCCCCTATGACCTCGGTGTGATCGCGGTGAGGAGCGCGATTTACATCGACGGCGAACACGCCCGGGCGACGATCGCCACCGACCCCTTCCCCCAGATCTACCAGGGAATCCCGGTGCGCATCCGCGATGTCAGGGTCGCCACCGACACTCCGCAGACGACGCTCAACCCGACCAACTGCAATCCGATGGCGGTCACCGCCCACCTCACCGGTACCGGCGGCGATCTGCACTCCACGGCCGACGACACCGCTGTCGACCTCTCCGACCGCTTCCAGGCGGCCAACTGCGCCAGCCTCGGCTTCAAGCCGAGCCTAACCTTCAGGCTGAAGGGCGGTACTAGGCGCGGCCAGTTCCCCGCCTTCAAAGCGCTGTTGCGGGCAAGGCCCGGCGATGCCAACATCGCCCGCTCGACCGTCGTCTTGCCCGGCTCCCAGTTCCTCGAACAGGGTCACATCCGCACCGTCTGCACCCGCGTGCAATACGCCGCCGACCGGTGCCCGGCGGACTCGGTCTACGGCACCGCGAAGGCCAAGTCCCCGCTCTTCGACGAAGTGCTCGAAGGCCCGGTCTACCTGCGCTCGAACGGCGGCGAAAGGCTCCTTCCCGACTTGGTGGTCAAACTCAACGGCAAGATTGAAGTGACCCTCAACGGCTTCATCGACTCGATCAAGGGCCGGATCAGGAACACCTTCGACGTCGTCCCCGACGCCCCCGTCACCTATTTCCAGCTCTCGATGCAGGGCGGCAAGAAGGGCCTCTTGGTCAATGACCGCGACCTCTGCACGGCGCCCTTGCGCGCCAGCGTCAAGCTGATCGGACAAAACGGTAAGACGCACGACTCGAGGCCGAAGGTGGCCGTCGACTGCGGCAAGGCCAAGCGAAAGAAATAGCCAGGGAACCATGAATACAGGAGGGGTATTTCGATGAGAGGTTTGCGAAGCGCAATGGCCCTCGCTTCGGCGGCGGTGCTTTGCCTCGTGGCGGCACCGGCGGCCGGGGCAACGGTCTTCACGCCGGTCGGCAGCTTTTCCAGCGCTCATCCCGATGGTGTTGCCGTCGATCAGTCCAGCGGCGACGTCTACGTCAGCGCGGAGAGCGGCGGAATCAGGAAGTACGACGTTTCCGGCGCCTTCATAAAATCGTTCGCGCCCAGCGAAGCTTCCATGGAAGTCTCCGGGGTCGCCGTCAACCCGACGAACCACGACGTCTACGGCTTCGTCCATTCCCCTACAGCCAAAAGACGGGTGATCATCTACAACGAAAGCGGCACGGAAATCGGCATCATCCCGATCGTTTCGGCCGCGGCCAACGCCTCTGTGCAGATCGCCAGCGACTCGGCCGGCAACGTCTACGTCCCGAACGGAAACGTGATCGAAGAGTTCAGTCCAAGCGGCGATCCATTGCAGACGATCACCTGCTCGACTTGTCCGGGCACTGCATCCTTCAATAATCCCAGCAGCGTCGCGGTCGATTCGAACGGGAATATCTACGTCTCCGATTTCGAACGAGTGCTCAAGTTCGGACCCGCCGGGGATGCCGGCCCGACGCCAATCGTGATCGAGGGGGGGCAGGTCCAGTCGGGTGTAGGCGTCGATCGGGCCAACGACGACGTCATCGTCGACCACGCCGATCCCAGCTTCACCTATGCGTACCTGACCGCATACGACTCTTCGGGAGCTAAGATCGCCGACTTCGGCGAAGGCGTCATCGCCGGTTTCGGGCAGCCGGCGGTGAGGGAAAGCACCGGCGCGGTGTACGCCTCCGACGAGATCGCCGAACAAGTGTTCATCTTCGGCCGAGCGAATGCGCCAACCGCCAGCACGGAACCAGCGTCCTCGGAGTCCGCCGAAGGGGCGACGCTAAACGGCACGGTCAATCCGGAAGGACAGCTCGCAACCGATTGCCACTTCGACTACACCAACGACGCCGACTTCCAGGCAAACGAATGGCAAAACGCCGAAGCGGCAGTCTGCGACCCGGATCCGAGCTTCTCGACGCAAGCCATCGCGGTCTCGGCCGAAGCTGTCGGCCTCAGCCCCCACACCACCTACGACTACCGCGTGGTCATCACCACGGCCGGTGGCACGACCGAAGGGGCGACGCAGCAGTTCACCACGCTGGCCGCGCCGCCGAGCGTCGGCGGCGAGACGGCGAGCGGGATCAGCCAGCACGCCGCCACGCTCTCGGGCGTGGTCAATCCGAACGGGGAACCGACCACGTGCAAGTTCGAATACGGCACCACGGTCTCGTACGGGACGGAAGTTCCCTGCACGACCAGCCCGGGCTCGGGCGAAAGCCCTGTGGAAGTGAGCATCCCGGCCCTCTCAGGCCTGGCAGCGGGTACGACCTACCACTTCCGGGTGGTGGCTACAAACGGCGGCGGTACGACCAACGGGGCAGATCAGTCGTTCACGACCCTGGCCGACACCTGCGCCACCAACACCCTGCTTTGCCCGCCCGCCGATACCGACAAGGACGGCGTGCCGGACAAAGAAGACCAGTGCGTCTCCGAAGCCGGCCCGGCCTCCAACCACGGCTGCCCGATCAAGGAAGAACCGCCCCGCAACGAAGCGGCCTACAAGGTCTGCGTGAAGAAGGCCACCAAGGCCTACAAGAAGGCCCTCAAGAAGGCCCACACGCCGGCCAAGAAGAAGGTCGCCAAGAAGAAGAAGGCCAAGGCGATCAAGAAGTGCGCCGCTCGGTACCTCTAGGCGCAACCTCTCCCTGAGCCCCTGAAGGGCCGCCCAGGCAGTTCGCCCGGGCGGCCCTTTCTCGGGGCACGGAGCTGTGGGGGAAGCCGGCGGTCCGCGCGCAGTCTGTTCCGCCGCCACGTTTCAAGCCACGATGAGATCGAAGAGGAGGAGCTTCCTGATGGGCCGGCTACTGGGCGTCGTTGCCATCGTCCTCGCCACCGCATCGGCCCTGGCGGTCAACGCCTTGGCGGAGCTGAGCCAGAAGGGCGATCTGCTCGTTTCCTACAGCGGGAAGGTGAGGCCGAGCTCCCTGCCGCGCCATGGCGCGGCAGGGGTCGCAGTTTCGATCGGAGGAAAGATCTCGACGACCGACGGCACGCCCCCGCCGCAGCTCAAGACGATCGAGATCGAGATCAACAGGCACGGCCGCCTCGACTACGAAGGCCTGCCGGTCTGCCGCCTGGGCCAGATCCAGCCGTCCTCTGCGCGCAATGCGCGCAACGCCTGTGGCGGCGCCCTGATCGGGGAAGGGAGCTTCTCGGCCGACGTCGTCCTCCCTCAGCAATCGCCCTTTCCCTCCAAGGGCCAGGTGCTCGCCTTCAACGGCAGGATCGACGGGCATCCGGCGATCCTGGCCCATGTCTACGGCACAGAGCCGTTGCCCACCTCCTACACGTTGCCCTTCGCGATCAAGCACGCCGCAGGCACCTACGGCACCGTGCTCACCGCCTACCTGCCGAAGACGACCGGCGACTGGGGTTTCGTCACGGGCATCTCGATGACGTTGGGGCGGCGCTTCCGCTACCGCGGCCAAAGCCACAGCTACCTCTCGGCCGGCTGCCCCGCTCCCAAGGGCTTTCGAGGCGTCTTCTTCCCACTCTTGCGGGCGAGCTTCGCCTTCGCCGAAGGGCACACGCTCGACTCGACCCTGATGCGTAGCTGCAAGGTGGCAGGATGAGAGGCATCGCCAAGCTGGCATCGACCGCCGTCGCCATCCTCCTGCTGGCCCTCTCTATTGCGGCCTGCGGCGCCAGCGGCGGGGAATCCACGCCTCCCTCCACCTCTCCTCCGGCTCCCGCGAAAAGCAGCGAACAGGGCAGGGCTGAAGTCAAGCCCCACCCCGAAGCGGGCGAAAAGAGCGTCGAAGGCTTCGGCTCAGAGGCGGGTGGCTCGGTGCGGGAGGCGATCCTCGGCGCCGAGCGGGCTTACTTCGGCGCTCTCGCCGACAAGGACTTCGGCAAAGCCTGTACCCACCTCTCCTCCTCCGTCCTCCGCTCCCTCGAGCAACTCGCCCCGCCACAGCTCAGGGCAGAGGGCTGCGCCGGGATCCTGCCCAAGCTCCTGGCGCCGACCGCACCCGCGCTTGCCCGCCAGCAGGCCGCAGGCGACGTCAGGCGGGTACGGATCGGAGGCCAGCAGGCCTTCGTCATCTTCCATGCTCCCGGCGCCCGCCTCTGGGTGCTGACGATGCTGCGTGAAGGCGGGCGCTGGAAAGCGACCACGATCGCCGGCTCGATCCTGGCGCCGTCGGCGGCGACGCTGGGGACAGGGTAAGGCTCGACGCTCACAACGGCAAGGTCCACAATGCCGAGCCCCTGGTCAGGACGGGCTGCGGTGCGCACGCCCGCCGTCGTCGCTGACGGGCGCTGACACCTGTGAAGGCGCGACGGCCTTTGGGGGAACCCCCCGGGACGTTCGGAATCGGCGGCCTCCTCCTGGTGTTCAGCATGCGCAATTAGTGCGGGTGTCAAAGGACCTCGTTCTGGAATGAGGCGGCGAGCTCTTCACCCTCGTCTCTGAGGTCGGACATGACCGACATCGCGCAGCACCCAGACGCCTTCGCAAACGCCTTCGAGGCCGCCTTTGCCCGCCTGCGGGTTCGGGTCGAGACGGCCTGCGCCGCCCAGCCCGAGTGGCCGGAGCAGGTTGCGGCCGGGGTCCGGGCGGCGCTCCAGTTCGCTGCCGCCGACCCTGTGTTGATGGTCGCGTAAAACTGTCGCTCCGTGGTCACCGAAACATGTAGGTCCGTGGGAGCTTCGGCTTCGGCCTCCTCTGTCGTCGGATAGCTCCTTCAGGGTCGCCCGATCGGGCGACCCTGAAGGAGGCGAATTGATCAACGAGGCTCTTGCGGAAGGAAGGGCGGGCTACGCCCGCTACGACCGGATGATCGCCCACTTCGGCGAGCAGCTCCTGCCCGGCCGCCTCCTGCGGCCCGATGGAGAGCATCTGCCTGAGATCACGGAGAGGGCGATGGCGGGCGGCCTCGCGATGCTCGTAGCCCAGCGCCTCGACCTGGGCAGGGCCGCCGAGCTGCCCGCCCTCGCCGCCGAGGCGATCCAGTTCGTCCTCACGCCTTACCTGGGCACCGAGGAGGCGCGGTGGCTGGCAACGATCGAGTGAGCCAGGCCGGGTTTGACGGAGACCTTGATCTACCCCCGATCTGATGGAGTCCGGTTTCTAGAGTCCTTCGGCCCCAAGGGCGGGCTACCTGGCGCTGAGGAGGTGAGGCGGGTGGCGATGGGGACGCTGTGCCTTACCGCCCCGCCGCCTCACGGCGAGATGAGCCTCACACCAGGCAGGTAGGTCGATACCCGCCGCGGGTCGCGGGTCAGCAGAGGGCGGCCCGTGACCGCGGCATGCGAGGCGATCAGGAAGTCGGCAAGGATCTGCTCGCGTGCGCCGCCGGCGCGCCGGTATGAGGAGTGAGCGTGGCCGGCCAGGAAGGCAGCTTCCCGCGGCAGCTCCTCGATCAGCATCCGCTCGGGCAGCGCTGCTTTCAGATCCTCGATTCGGGGGAACCGTGGCGAGATCTCGGCGAACACGACCGCGTCGATCACCAGCGGACCCTGCGCGAGCGCCTCGATCAACCGCGAGCGCGACCACTCGAGCCACCTGCGATCCGCGGTGAAGACGTCCAGCAGGACGCTGCTGTCAACGAAGGTGCCTGCCCTGGCCCTCACCGACGGGTGAGCGCCAGGATCTCATCGGTGCTGAGCTTCCCCTCGCCGGCGCCGACCATCGCCTCTATTTCCTCCCCCGTCCGCTCGGCGCCCGTCACCAGTCTCGCGCCCTTGCCATCCAGCTCGAAGCGCACCTCACTGCCCG
>DASTHF010000246.1:0-5102 GCA_035605615.1 Solirubrobacterales bacterium | reverse complement strand
CGTCGCTCGCTCGTTCACCGCCGGCGGCGGCGCGGTCGAGGCCGGCGGCGAGCAGGCCGGCTCCCGCGCCGGCCCGCGCCGAGCCTGCAGCGAGCAGGCCGCTGCCGGCGGTCGCCCGCGAGAGGCCGCCGCGCAGCCGCTCGACCGCGCCCGCCGCCCGGCGCAGGCCGGGCCCGAGGCGGGAGAGCTGCGCCGGGCCGTCGCGCCCGCCGGCCGCGAGCCGCCCGCCGAGGCCGCGCAGCGGCCGCACCGCGCTCTCGATCGGCGCCGGGCCGATCACCGCCCGCACGCCCGGCTGGGCGGCGATGCGGCGCTGCGCGCGGGCGAGCAGGGCGAGGCGGCGCGGCGTCGTGATCGGGCCGCGCCGGGCGGCGACGACGATCTCGAAGGGAGCCTCCCAGCCCGGCCCGACGGCGCGGTCGATCGCCTCGGCGCTGCGCCTGGCCGGGCTCGAGCCGGGCAGCTCGCCGACCCCGGGAGCGCCGGTGTTGAAGGCGAGGGCGGGAGCGGCGAGCAGGACCAGCGGCGCCGCGATCAGAGCCGCGGCGGCGGCGGGGCGGCGCAGCGCGGCGCCGGCGGCCGCGGCGACACCGGGGCGCCGGCCGGCACGGCCGCGGCGGCCGATCGCGCCCGCGTTGATGCGCTCGCCGAGCAGCTCCAGCAGCGCCGGCAGCGCCAGCGAGGCGATCGCGACGCTGATCGGGGTGACGACGACGAGCGCCGTCGCCAGCGAGAGGAGCAGGGAGCCCGGCTGCAGGAAGGCGGAGAGGAAGATCGACGTGAAGAGGGTCGCGCCGGCGAACAGCGTCGCGCGGCCCGCGGTCCGGCGCGTCGCGAGGGCCGCCTGCCGCGGCGAGGCGCCCCTCTCCAGCTCTTCACGGAAGCGGGAGACGATGAACAGCGAGTAGTCGACCCCCAGGGCGAGGCCCATCATCGTGCAGACCACGACCGAGAGGGCTTCGACCGTCATCGCGGAGTCGAGCAGGACGAGGACGCCCCGGCCCGCGAAGACGGTGAGGGCGCCGAAGGCGAGCGGGATCGCCGCGGCGAGCACGGAGCGGAAGACGAGCAGCAGGACGATCAGGAGCAGCGGCGCCGCGATCAGCTCGGCGCGCTCGGTCGCCTTCAGCGATTCGGACTGCAGCGCCCGCGAGACGCTGGCGTAGCCGGACTGGATCGCTTCGAGCGGGGGATGGACGCGGGCGCGCAGGGTGCGTTCGAGCGCCGGCACGGTCCGGCGCATCGCCACGCCGAGCGGCAGGTGGTAGTCGAGCAGGACGATTGCCCTGCGGGGGCCGGGCCGCAGGGCGGCGACGGCGCCGCGGTCCCAGGGCGAGACGACGGTCACGGCCGGGTCGCGGCGCAGCGCCCGGACGAGGCCGGGGCCCTGGCGTTCGATCGCCGCGCCCGGTCCGCGCAGCAGGACGGCGAAGGGCGAGGAGGCGCCGAAGTGCTCTTCGGCCAGCGCCTGGCCGCGCGCCGAGGCGGTGCCGGCCACCTTGAGCGAGGTCGGCTCCAGCCTGCCTTCGACGCCGAGCCCCAGCACGCCGAGGACCAGGCATGGGACCAGCACGGCGGCCAGGCCCACGAAGGGCCCGCGGGACCTCCCCTCGGCCAGGATCCCCCCCATGGCCCGGCCAGTTTACGTCAGCCGCGGCCGCTTGCCGGTATACCGCTGTCCTGCCGCGCAGGGCCCACCCGGAACTCTGGCGGTGCCTGTAGTCGCCGCCTAAATACTGACCCCCTCCCGCCGGTCTAAAACTGACCCCCCTCGGCCGGCGGCGGGAGCGTCCGAGGGCCAACAGAGCCTGACCCGATCCGAGCGGATCGAGGTCAGGAGGGCGGAGTGCTTGCAGTGGAGCAGTGGGCGGAGATCAGGCGATTGCACCTCGTCGAGCAGGTGCCGATCAAGGAGATCACGAGGCGCACCGGGCTGGCGCGCAACACGGTCCGGGCGGACGCCCGGGCCGTGAAGCTCACTCCGCTGTTCCTCATCCGCGCTATGGGCGGACAAGGAACAGCGGAAGGGGTCAGTGGCGCCTGTGGTGCTTGCGGGCCTTGGCGCCGCAGCCGGCCGTCACGAGCGGCGCGACGTCGTGGATCTTGCCGTTGTGGGCGTCGAAGAGGGCGGTGGCGTGGGGCCTGGCCTTGCAGAGGTCGGTCGAGTTGACCAGCAGGCTCTTGCTGCCGCCCTGCATGTCGAGCACGAACTTGGTCACCGGCGCGTCGGGGACCGTCGCGAAGGTGCTGCGAATGCGCGCGTGTACCGAATCGATGTAGCCGACCAGGTCGATGTGAACCTGGCCTCCCAGCGACGCGACGAGGTCGGGCAGTTCGCGTTCGCCGCCGTTGGAGCGCAGGTAGACCGGCCCTTCCAGCGGCTTGTCGAGCAGCGGCGTCCAGGCCTTGGCGTAGCCGTAGACCGAGCCGGCCGGGCACTGTTCGCCGCCGCCGCCGCCCGCCGCGTACTGAACCCGCGTGCAGGTGGTCCGGATGTGGCCCTGTTCGAGCAGCTCGGTGCCCGGCAGGGTGACCGCGGCCCGCGCCACGTTGGCCTGATTGCTCGCCGGCATCGTCAGCACCGCATGCAGCGCCGGGTGGGCGCCGCGGTTGTGCTTGCCCTTCAGCTGGAGCGCCAGCTTCGGCTTGAAGCCGAGGCGGTCGCAGGAGGCTGCCTGGAAGCGCTGGCTGGGGGTCGCCGTGGCGCCCTGGGCGCTGGTGATCGTCGAGCCGACCGCCATCGGTTCGCAGCTGGTCGGGTTGAGGGTGAACTGGTTGCGGTTGAGCTGCACGCGGATGTCTCGCAGGTCGAGCGGGACGCCGTGGAGGATGGTCGGGATCGGGTCCGAGACGGTGTTGACCTGGGTCGTTTCGGGGTCGATGTGGAGGGCGTTGCGGACGAGGACGGTGCCGAGGTCGAAGGGCCCGGCCACCGCGGGGGCGAGGACTGCGATCGAGAGCGGGGCACCCTTGTAGGGGCCGGCGAGGTAGGCGCGGCCCGACTGGGTGTAGAAGGGCTCGGTGCCGGCGCCGGCGCCGACCGTGACGGTGCCGACCTGGCTCGCCGCCGGGCAGCTGGGGTGCTGTTCCTGGGCCACCCCCGTCCCGACTTCGCCGGAGATCGCGGCGAGGGTGGCGTCGGAGCAGTAGGGGATGCCGGCCAGCTTGCCGATCAGGCCCTCCGGCAGGGAGGCGTCGAGGCCGGCGATCTGCTCGGTGCCGTCTTCGCGCGTCAGCCGCAGGCTGAAGGGCGAGAAGCTGCCCGCGAGCGGGTTCTGGGTGCCGGCGGAGAGCTTCGGGTCAAAGCCCGAGTTGGGGCAGCTTTCGATGTCGAAGCCCGAGCCGAGCTTGACCGGTTCGCCGGGGTTGGCCCACGGCGTCAGCTTCGCCTGGACGGCGTAGGTGCCGCAGCTGGGCGGCGTGCGGAGCGCCGCGCGCTGGCCGCCGAAGAGGCTAACGTGGAGGTCGCTGAAGGGCGTCTGCGGGGTTTCCTTGAAGATCGTCGTGAGGCGACCCGTGTTGGGATCGGAGACGATCTCGCCGGCCTGCTTGACGATCACGCCGCGTTCGGGAGCTTCCGCGACCAGGTACATCGCCAAGAGCGAGTTGAAGGGGTTGTCGTTCTGCTTGGCGAGGTAGACCGCTCCCGTCAGTTCTTCTTCGAGCAGCGGAGTGGTGATGTGGACGGAGCCGATCTTCGAGGCTTCGGGGCAGTTGGCCGGTTCGTTCGTGAATTCGATCGGCGCGGTGGTGCCGGGCTTGTAGCCGATCTGGGCCGCCGTGCAGGCTTCGAGGTTGGTGGCCGCGGAGGGGTTGAGGGTCATGCCGCGCGGCAGGGTGACTTCCGCGTCCTTCAGGTCCGACGAGCAGACTTCGGTCGCGTTCTGCCAGCAGCCCTGCGGCACGTCGATGTGGAGGTCGAGGCCGGTGGGGCTGTCGGCCTGTTCGGTCGTCGCGGCCGCCGAGAGGCTCGGTTTGAAGGGCACCGAGGCGCAGCCTTCGGGGCCGACTTCAGGCCCCCATTCGGATTCGGGGTAGGGGTAGCCGGGGTCCTGGTGGCTGACCGAGGTCTTTTCGACGAAGTTGCCGGGCTGCGCCCAGGAGTCCATGCGCACGCTGGTCGGCAGGCCTTCGCCTTGCGCGGGGCAGGCGGTGGGCATGCGCAACAGCGGGGTCGGGGCGGCGTCGGAGGCGCAGCCGTAGCTGGATCCCACTTCCAGCCCCGGGCACTGGCGTTCGCCGGAATGGACGGGATCGGCGGGGACGCCCCAAATATCGACCTCGGTACCGGCGACCGAAAGGGAGGCGGAGACATCTCCGGCATCCACGGAGAGGCCATAGTCGGAGCCGCCCCGAACGCGGGCGTCGAGGTTGGTGACGACGCCAGCGGCATCGAAGGCGAAGCGGGCGGCGACCCCGGGGGGCGGAACCATGTTGTAGACGGGGAATGGGCCGAAGACAGCGATGGATTCCTGCCGGCTGGCGACGCCCCGATTGACGTGGAGCATGACGGAGCCGACCTGGGACCCGGTCGGACATTCGGGGTAGAAGGAGAGCGATTCGGTTTTTACCAACTGCGCCTGGGTACACTGCTCGAGCCCGCTGACGTCGCCGAGCAGCCCTGGAGACAGCTGGGTTAGGACATCCTTTACGGGGGACACCGGCCAAGCGCGACCCTTGAACCGGGTCGAGGCGTTGGTTTCGGTGTTGAAGTCGAGGAAGGTGTCGAGACCATAGGGGTGGCCGGCGGCCCGGGTGAAGGCCGCGCCAGACGGACCGGCGGTCACGGCGCTGTCGAAGGCGTCGATGCCGAAGGGAGGCGCCTGCAAGGCGACGGTCGTGGGATCGACGGTGGTGGCGCTGGGGTCGTTGGGGTCGCCGCCGGAGACGGTGAAGTGGGAGGTGAGAACGTCGCCTTCAGCGGCGCCGTCGAGCTGGACGGCGACGGCCAGCGTGGTGTAGTAAGTTTGATTTCGGGGAGTGAGCCGGCCCAGGTTCCACGGAGACTTTTTTAGGTGGGTCCTTCTTTCATCTTTATAGGTATCCCTCGCAACCTCTGAGCAGCGTAGAGGGACTCGAACTCCGAAGGCGGGAGATCGCCC
>DASTHF010000239.1:0-5417 GCA_035605615.1 Solirubrobacterales bacterium | reverse complement strand
GGGGCCGGCGGCTTCGGGTAACCGGGGGCGCCGGCGGGCCCGCCGGCGCCTTTGCGCAGCGACTTGAGCAGGTCTTCGGAGGAGGGCGAGCCGCCCGGGGCGGGCGTGTAGGGCACGACTTCGTTTGCCGGCGAGCCGTTCGAGGAGCTGCCGGGCGGCTTCGAGCCGGCCGGCGCGTGGCCGTTGGCGGCGGGCGTGACGGGATGCGGCGCCGAACCGGGAGCGCGGGGCGGCGGTTCGATCGGGAAGGGCGCGGCGGCCGCCGCGGCGAGCGCCTCGCCGGTTACCCAGACCGGCGTCTGATCGCTGGAGGACGAGTAACGGAAGTGGCCGTCGCTCGCCTGGCGGGCGGCGAGGTAGGCGAGCGCGTCGTGGACGGCGGCCGAGCCGGAGTCGGCGCCGGCGGCGAGCATCCCCTGCGCCGCCCAGGCGGTCGACTGCGCGTTGACCGGGCCGGAGCCGGCGGCGAAGCCGCCGCTGGGTCGCTGGATCGAGCGCAGGTAGGAGAGGCCGCGGCGGGCGGCCTGCGTGCTCGGGATCGCCTCCATCGCCGCGCCGGTGTCGTCGGCGGTGCTGGGCGAGCCGGGCGTATCGCCCCAGCCGCCGTCGCCGTTCTGGACGGATATGAGCCAGGAGACCGAGCGGCTAAGGCCGCCGGTCGCGCCGGCCTGGCGCAGGGCGAGCACGGCGAAGGCCGTCGTCACCGGCCAGCCTTCGAAGGAGTCGTCGCGGCGGCGTCTGTTCAGTAGCGCCGCGACGAGGTTGTGGCCGCCGAAGGAGCGGGGGTCGACGCCGGCCCCCTCGAGGGCGAGGATCGTCCGCGCGAAGTCGCCGCTGGTGCGGATCTCGTTGAGGTTGGCGCGCAGGTAGTCGACCGGCGTGGTGGCGCCGAGCGCGACGTCGAGCGGGTTGCGGCCGGCCGCCTCCAGCCCGAGCATCGCCCAGCAGGTGGTCGCCGCGTTGGAGCCGCGGGCCGGCGTGTCGCCCCAGCCGCCATCGCTGTTCTGGGCCGCGACCAGCCAGCCGGCGGCGCGGCCGGTCTCCGAAGCGGCCTGGGCGCGGGCAGGCGCCAGCGCCGCCAGGCCCAGAGTCAGCGCCAGCAGGAGCGTGGCGGTCGCGGTCGATGCCCGCCACTCGAAGCGCGCGCGGAAGCGGACCAGCATCCGCACCATCGCCGGTCCGGCGACCAGGGCGAGGGTGGCGTTGCCGATCGCGTGGGCGGCGTCGAATGGCACGGCGCGCGACTCCAGTGCCATGAACCGCTGCAACGAGAGGTCGCCCCCGTACGACATCTCGTAGAAGTTCATCAAAGCTCCGAATCCGACGCCGGCCAGACCGCAGACCGCCGCCAGGAGGAGGCGACCCGGGGGACGGCGGCGGCGCAGCGCCAGCGCCGCGCCGAGCACGCCGCACGCCCCCCATGCCGCCATCTGCCACGGCGTCCACGGTCCCTGGCCGAACCAGAAGTTCGAGATGAGGCCGGCGAGGGCGCCAACCGCGAAGCCGGGCGCGGGGCCCAGCGCGTAGCCGGCGAAGATCGCGACGTCGGTCGTCGGCTTCACGTTCGGCAGAGCCGCGAAGGCGATCCGGCCCGCGATGGCCAACGCCGCCAGCGCCGCGACCAACGCCACGACCTGCGAGCTCGGCCGCGAGCGCTCGTACCAGGCGAAGCCGCCGAGCAGGACGGCGCCGAGGATGAGGAAGCTGACCGCCTGCCAGGACATCAGCCGCGATCTCCCCTCAGGTGGGCGGCGCCCTGCTCGGGGGTGACGACGCCGGGAAGATCGAGGACGCGGGCGACCTCGGTGGCGAAGTACCAGCCGCCGGAGAGGACCTCGGCGGCGCCGGCATCGGCGACGACGACGCCGGCGCCGAGCAGCACGACGCGATCGGCGAAGGACGCCGCGAACTCGACGTCGTGGGTGGCGACGACGACGCCGGCGCCGCGCGAGGCGAGCCCGTCGATCAGCGCCGCGAGGTCGTCCTTGCGGGCGCGGTCCATGCCGCGGGTCGGCTCGTCGAGCGCGACCAGGCCGGGCGGCGCCTCGCCGTCCATCCTGCCGGCCAGGGCGATCGCCAGCGCCAGCCGCTGCCGCTCGCCACCGGAGAGGTCGCGCGGGTCGGACTCGACCGCGTGCTCCAGCCCGACCATCCGCAGCGCCGCCGCCCCCGCCTCGCCGGGCAGCTCGTCCCCGACCCGCTCCCGCACCAGGTAGTCGCCGGGGCTCTGCGTCAGCAGTGCGATCCCATCGGGCAACATGAGCTTCCCCCTCACCGGCTCCGCGAGCCCCGCCACCGTCCGCAACAGCGTGCTCTTGCCGGCCCCGTTGCGGCCCATCAGCGCGACGCGCTCGCCACGCTCGACCCTCAGATCGATTCCGCGAAGAACATCGCGCGCTTCGTCACCGTCGCCCAGCTCGACCCAGAGGTCGCGGACCTCGAGGACATGGGAGCGCGTGGCGGGCGGGTCCTGTCGCGGGGGTGGGGCACCCTCCTTGCCCTGCGCGCTGCTCCGGGCGCCGGGACCCTGCGCGTCTAGATGCGTAGCCTCGCCCTCCGCAGCCTCCGGGCTGCGGAGTCCACCCCACCCCCACGCCTCCCGCCCGAGCTGCGATGCAGAAAGGACGGAATTGCCATTTGGCGAGGCGGGGGTCCGCCCACCCTCCCGGGCTTCGAGAATCCTCCGCGCATCTCGCACCCCAACCGGGAGCGGCTCTATTCCGGCGAGAGAGAAGAGGCGGGCGCCTGGGGTTTCCAGAGCTGCGTCGGCTTGCTGGGCCCAGGTGAGGAAGTCGCGTGGGGGGCCGTCGAAGGAGACGGAGCCGGCGTCCATGGCGATCACGCGGTCGGCGGCGGCGAGGCAGCGCTCGAGGCGGTGCTCGGCGAGCAGGATCGTCACCCCCCACTCCTCGTTCAGTCGGCGCAGCAGCCAGATCAGCTCATCGCCGGCGACCGGATCGAGCTGCGAGGTCGGCTCGTCGAGCAGGACGAGGCGGGGCCGGGTGACGAGCGCGGCGGCGAGGGCGACACGCTGCAGCTCGCCGCCGGAGAGGGTGTCGACGGTGCGCTCGAGCAGGTGGGGCATGGCGAGCGCGAGGGCGACCTCCTCGACGGCGCGGGCGCGGGCGGCGGGGCGCTCGCCCCGCATCTCCAGCGGCAGCTCCAGCTCCGCCGCGACGGTGGTCGAGACGACCTGCGTCTCGGGGTCCTGCGCGACGTAGCCGACCACGGCGGCCAGCTCGCCCGGACCGGAGGCGATCGCGTCGAGGCCGGCGACCGCGAGCGCCCCCTCGATCTCGCCGCCGTGGAAGTGCGGGACGAGCCCGCAGGCGGCCCGCAGCAGGGTCGACTTGCCGCTCGCCGAGCGGCCGGCGAGCAAGGCGAGCTCGCCGGCGACGAGTCGCAGCGACACGTCGCGCAGCGCCGGCGCTGTCGGATTTTTCCCCCCTATCGTGGGGTCGAAGTCGGAATCGTCGCCCTGCCGGGAACGCGGATAGGCGTAGGTGAGGCTGTCGATGGCGAGGACGGGAGCCGCGCGGGATGGAGCCGTCAGCTCAGCCACGTCGCCACCATCTTGGCGCGAGGCCGGAGAGGACGAGAAGAGCGGCGAGGCCGAGGGTGAGCGGGCCGGTCGCCACCTCGATGCTGGGGTATTCGGCGAAGCCGCCCGCCCCCAACGCTCTCACGGCTATCGCGCATGCGAGCACCGCCAGCCCGATCGCGTAGAAGCGACCGTCGTGGCGAGAGCGGGATTTGGCGTGCTCGACCCGCTTGGGATGGAGTCCATATCCGCGGAGCTCCAGGGTGGCCGCAACGTCGACGGCACGATCGAGCGAGCCCGCGAGCAGACGGCGGGCGAGGGCGGCGCGGCCGAGCGGCGCGGCGCCCGGGCCGCGCAGGCGGCCGGCGTCGCGGAGGCGGGTGGCGTCGGCGGCGGCGACCGGGACGAGCCTGGAGACGAGCGACGCGGTCAGCGCCGAGCGGCCGGCGAGCGGCCGCAGCGCACGCAGCACCCGGTCGGGGTCGACGCAGGCGGAGTAGACGGCGAAGGCGACCATCGTCACGGCGGCGCGCAGCGCGATGACCGCACCCGCCGCCAGCGCCTCGGCGGTGACGTCGACCTGCCCCAGCAGCGGCCAGTCGCCGAGCCGCATCAGCACGGTGTCGCCGCGGTGGGTGACGAGCGCGTTGACGACGACAATCGGCACGGCCAGCGCCAGCCCCATGCCCAGCGCCGCGCGCACGGCGCCCCGGGCGCCGGCGGAGACCCCGGCGAGGATCGCCGCCGCTCCCGCCGCCCCCAGCACGATCGGGTTCGAGTAGAGGAAGGCGGTGACGACCAGTGAGCCGAGGTAGAGGACCGCGCCGCCCGGCGAGGCGGCCTGCAGCGGCCCGCGTCGCGGCGTGTAGGCGAACGGCGACCTCATCGGCGCGTCGGTTCCATGGGTAGAACGAACACGGATGCCAATGGCAGCGGCGTCTCCTTGCCCCCTTCGACGGCCACGGCGTAATGGTCGTGCAGGTGACGCGAGTCGAGCAGGCCGGCGGCGGCGCGGATGCCTTGCCCGGTGGCACCTGTCACGACCCATACGGGCGGTTCTTCGCCGCGCCGCGTCGCCGCCACCAGCCCGGCGTCCGGTCCGAAGCGACGCGCCGGCTCGCCCGCTTCGTCCAGCCCCCACAGAACAGAGCTTCCACTGGAGGTGGCTGTGAACCGGGCGAAGACGCCGCTCGCGCGCGGCCCGCTTTCGATCTGCGCCGCGGCCGGGTCGCTCCGCAGGCGCGCCCAGGGGCCGACCAGCACCCGGATCCCGTGCTTCCCCGAACCTTCCCCACCCCGCTCGAACGCACTTGTCATCGCATGCCGAGAAGAAGTGCGTTCGAGCGCACCGACCTGCTCCAACCTGCTTCGCACCTCGGCGCAGGCGGAGGCGCCGCCGAGGCATTCGAGCGAGACGGGCTGTGTCTTGCCGCCACTGCCGGCGAACGGCTGCGGCCAGGAGCCGACCACGGCGGGAACCGAGCTAGTCGCCGACCAGTCGCGGTAGTCCCACCAAACCGAGTCGCCGCCGCGCAGCGCGTAGTCGGCCGCCCCGACCGGCGATTCGAGGCCGTTCACGTAGAAGAACCAGTCATAGCGGCGGCCGCTCTGCTCGCCCCCTTCGATCCCGTCGATCGACTGCACGAAGCCGCCGCCGTAGCGGGTCGAGATCTTCGCCTCTCGTTCGAGCAGGCGCATGACCGTGTCCGATTCGGTGACCTCGGCATGGACCGGAGCAGCGACGCGATGCGCACCGAAGTCCCTGGTCACCGTCAGCTCCGCTTCGCCGAGGCCCTTGCCGGCGCCGAAGCCGCAGCCGGCGGCCGCGAGCGCCGCTGTCACCAGCAGCGCGATCGCGACCGCCAACCCGCGGCGA
>DASTHF010000238.1:0-4499 GCA_035605615.1 Solirubrobacterales bacterium | reverse complement strand
GTCCCCTACGATTCGTTGATTGACGCGTCAATCGGTTTTATGACCGCACAGCTCACCGAAACCGACCGGGTACATCTCCAGCAAGCCCTAGAGCTTGCCGAGGGCGGGCGGGGGAGAGTCAGCCCGAACCCGCTGGTCGGTGCCGTGATCGTACGTGAGGGGGGGGTGGCTGGCGAGGGGTTCCATGCCGAATTGGGTGGGTTGCATGCCGAGCGGGCGGCCCTGGAGGACTGTGGCAGGCGGGGCGAGGACCCGCGCGGGGCGACGATGTACGTGACGCTGGAGCCGTGCGCGCACGAGGGGCGACAGCCGCCCTGCGTCGAGGCGATCCTCGCGGCGGGGATCGGCCGCGTTGTGATCGGCTCCGAGGACCCGAGCGAGAAGACCTCCGGGCGCGGCCCGGGAATGCTCCGCGATGGGGGGGTGAAAGTCGACTTCGCCGCGGGTGAGGAGGCGACCGCGGCCCGCCTGCTCAACCAGCCCTTCCGCAAGCACGCCCGCACCGGGATGCCGCTGGTGACGCTGAAGCTGGCGATGTCGCTCGACGGCCGCACGACGACCGCCCCCGGCGACTCGCCCTGGATCTCGAACGAGCGCAGCCGCGCCCTCGTCCACCGCTGGCGCGCCGAATCGGACGCGATCGCGGTCGGCATCGGCACCGTCCTCGCCGATGACCCCTTACTCACCGCCCGAGGTACGAAGCTTCCGCGCCAGCCTTTGCGCATCGTCTTCGACTCCCAAGCCCGCCTCCCCCTGGGCTCCCAGCTCCTCCGCTCGCTCGACCAAGCTCCCGTGCTCGTCATCGTTTCTCAGGAAGCTGACGGCAACCGCCTCTCGGCGCTCCGCGAAGCAGGCGCCGAAGTCATCCTCGCCGACTCGATCGAAGCCGCCCTCTCCGACCTCGGCCGCCGCGAGATCACCAGCCTCTTCCTCGAGGGCGGTCTGACCCTCGCAGCTTCTTTCGCCGATTCCGACCAGATCGATGAGGTGCGGACCTTCGTAGCCCCGGTATTGCTGGGTAGGACAGACGATCCTCGCGCGGGTGGCGCGACAGGGGGGACCGCCCCCGAGGAAGCTTCAGCTACCGCAGGGGGCGGTGGGTCCCCTGCCGCGACAGGACCCGCGCGCACCCAACCCCTGTCCTTCACCGTAAAAGCCATCGACGACGACACCCTGATTACGGCCCGCTTCAAGGAGTGGTGATGTTTACCGGGCTGATCCAAGACGTCGGCAAGGTCGAGGCGGTCGAGCGCGACGACGAAGGGGCGCGGCTCCGCATCCTCACGGCGCTGGGCACGGAGATCGCCCTCGGAGATTCGGTGGCGGTCGACGGCATCTGCCTCACGGCGACCGCCGCCGATGCGGCCGGCTTCGAAGCCGAGGCGATGAACCAGACGCTGGCGGTCACCTCGCTCGGCGACCGCGGGCCCGGCGACCGCGTCAACCTGGAGCCGGCGCTGCGCGCCTCGGACCGGCTCGGCGGCCACATCGTCCAGGGCCACGTCGACGCCGTCGGCGAGGTGATCGCGATCGCCGACGACGGCTTCGCCCGCCGCCTCCGCGTTTCGCTGCCACCCGCGCTGCTGCGCTACGCGGTCGCGAGGGGCTCGATCGCGCTCGACGGCGTCAGCCTGACGATCGCGGATTTGGGCGATTCTTGGGCTGAGGTTTCCCTCATCCCTGAGACCCTGGAACGGACCAATCTCGGCGAGGCCAAGCCGGGCCGCAGGCTCAACGTCGAGTGCGACGTCGTCGCCAAGTACGTGGAGCGGCTGACCGGGCGGGGCGGCTGAATGGCACCATTGGCTGGAAAGGAGCAGGTTTGAGTCCGATGACGGAGGCGCAGACGAAAGGCGTGGCAGGGCGAATGGAGGGCGAGAGCCCCTTCGCGACGATCGAGGAGGCGATCGAGGAGATCCGCCAGGGCCGCATGGTGGTCGTCTGCGACGACGAGACGCGCGAGAACGAGGGCGATCTGACGATGGCGGCCCAGTTCGCGACGCCGGAGGCGATCAACTTCATGGCCAAGGAGGCGCGCGGCCTGATCTGTCTTTCGCTGACCGCCGAGCGCTGCGAGAAGCTCGGCCTCAACCTGATGGCGGCCAAGAACGAAGCGCCGCTGCAGACCGCCTTCACGGTCTCGGTCGAGGCGCGGCACGGGGTCACCACCGGCATCTCCGCCCACGACCGCGCCCACACGATCCAGGTCGCGATCGACGCCGACGCGACCCCCCACGACCTCGTGCAGCCCGGCCACGTCTTCCCGCTCAAGGCGAAAGACGGCGGCGTGCTCGAGCGGGCGGGGCAGACGGAGGCGAGCGTCGACCTCGCCCGCCTCGCCGGGCTGACACCGGCCGGCGTCATCTGCGAGGTGATGAACGACGACGGCACGATGGCGCGCGTCCCCGACCTGATCCCCTACTGCGAGCGCCACGGCCTGAAGATGATCACGGTCGCCCAGCTGATCGCCTACAGGCGCCGCACCGAGATGCTGGTCGAACGGGTCGTCTCGACCGCCCTGCCCACCGCCTTCGGCGACTTCACCGCGGTCGGCTACCGCTCGCTGGTCGACGACAAACACCACGTGGCGATGGTCAAGGGCGACGTCGAGGGCGCCCGCGACGTGCTGGTCCGCGTCCACAGCGAGTGCCTCACCGGCGACGTCTTCCACAGCCTGCGCTGCGATTGCGGCGATCAGCTCGCCGCCGCGCTGGCGCAGATCGAGCGCGAGGGCTGCGGCGTCCTGCTCTACCTCTCGCAGGAGGGGCGCGGCATCGGCCTGCTCAACAAGCTGCGCGCCTACAAGCTGCAGGAGGAGGGCGCCGACACGGTCGAGGCCAACCTCAAGCTCGGCCTGCCCGCCGACCTGCGCGACTACGGGATCGGCGCCCAGATCCTCAGCGACCTCGGCCTGACCAGCATCCGCATCCTCACCAACAACCCGAAAAAGATCGTCGGCCTCGAGGGCTACGGGCTCTCGGTCAGCGAGCAGCTGCCGATCGAAGGCGCCCCCAACGCGCACAACGAGGACTACCTGCGCGCCAAGCGCGACAAGCTCGGCCACACGCTCCACCACCAGGGCCTCGCCCTCGACGAGGAGATGATCCATGACGAGGAGGAGCGGGACGCGGCCGACGGGAGCGCATCGACAGATGGCTGAGCCGGCGGCGTTCCTCGAGACCTTCCGCGACGAGGAGAAGGAGGAGCTGGCGGGCCTGCGCTTCGCGGTCGCCGTCGGCCGCTTCTACGAGGACCTGGCGCGACGCCTCCTGAACGGCGCCCGTGAGGGCTTCGCGGTCGCCGGCGTGCCGAACGACTCGATCGAGGAGATCTCCGTCCCCGGCGCCTACGAGCTGCCGCTGGCGGCGAAGCTGCGCGCCGAGACCGGCCGCTTCGCCGGCGTCGCCTGCCTCGGCGTCGTGATCCGCGGCGAGACCGACCACTACGACTTCGTCTGCGCCGAGGCGGCGCGCGGCATCCAGCGGGTGCAGCTGGAGACCGGCGTGCCCTGCGCCTTCGGCGTGATCACCTGCGACACGATGGAGCAGGCGCTCGCCCGGGCGGGCGGCGGCAAGCGCGACCAGGGCCGCAACGCCGCCCTCACGGTCGCCCGCATGGCGGTCCTGAAGCGCCGGCTCGCCTGACCGGGCCCCGTTCCGGCTACCATGCACGGCCCGATGTCCAAGGTCTGCCACAGCTGCGGCAAGGGACCGGCCTTCGGCCAGTCCCGCAGTCACTCGATGGTCGCCACCAAGCGGCGCTTCGACCCGAACCTGCAGAAGGTGCGGATCGAGGAGAAGGGCCGCAAGCTGCGCGCCTACGTCTGCACGCGCTGTCTGAAGGCGAACAAGGTCACCAAGGCCGCCTGAGGCCGTAGGGCGCGGCGCGAGGCCGCACCGTTCGGCTCCGCGCCGTGCAGAGCACTGTCGCTCCGCCGCCGGCACGCCCTCGCTTGGTCCTACGACCTCAGGGAGCAGGTTAGATTTCCGACTTATGGCGGACCCCTCGATCGAACGTTTTCGCCGAGTCGTCACGTCCGCCTACGCCAGCCTGGAGGAGCGGCGGCAGGAGGTCAACGATCTCAACGTCTTCCCGGTCGCCGACGGCGATACCGGCGACAACATGGCGATGACGATGCGGGCCGTGATGGAGGAGCTCGACCGGCTCGACGGCCTTCGGGTCGACGAGATCGGCCGCACCAAGCTCGTCCAGGCGTTGGCGCGGGCGGCGCTGATGGGGGCGCGCGGCAACTCCGGGGTCATCCTCAGCCAGATCGTCCGCGGCGCCGCCGAGGAGTTGGCGAGCCGGCCGGGCGAGCTGGTCGACCCGGTCCTCGTCGCCTCCGCCTTCGCCAGCGCCGCCGACGCCGCCTACGCGTCGGTGCGCGAACCGGCGGAGGGGACGATGCTGACGGTCTTCCGCGAGATGGCGCACTCGATCTCGCGTCGCCTCGCCCACATGCAGGACGTCCGGCTCTCGCCGGATACGACGCCGGCCCA
>DASTHF010000225.1:0-10651 GCA_035605615.1 Solirubrobacterales bacterium | reverse complement strand
ATAAATCCGGCGCTGACTTCGTCGTTAATAGGCATATAGCGCAACTAAAGACAAAGTCAGCGAAATGTGGCGGGTAGAGTGGCGCGGCGTGAGTTCCCTGGAGGACGAGAAGCGGATCGCGGCCGAGGCGGCGGCGCAGCTGGTCGAGGACGGGATGACGATCGGCCTCGGCTCCGGCTCGACGGTGGCGGAGCTGCTGCCGGCGATCGCCCGCCGCGGCCTCGGCGGGATCCGCTGCGTCGCCACCTCGGTCGCGACCGAGCGGCAGGCGCGCGAGCTGGGCATTCCGGTCGAGGAGTTCAGCGAGCTGGAGCGGCTCGACATCGCGATCGACGGCACCGACCAGGTGACGCCGGACGGCTGGCTGATCAAGGGCGGCGGCGGCGCCCACCTGCGCGAGAAGATCGTCGCCGCGGCGACGGAGCGCTTCGTCGTGATCGCCGACTCGAGCAAGCCTGTCGAGCGGCTGACGCCGCCGGTCCCGCTCGAGCTCTTCGCCTTCGGGCTGCGCTCGACGCTGGCCCGGCTCGGCCCGGAGGTACGGCTGCGCGACGGCGCCCCGCGCAGCCCTGACGACGGCGTGATCGCCGACTTCCTCGGCGAGGTCGACAACCCGGCGACCCTCGCCGCGAGTCTCGACGCCGACCCCGGCGTCGCCGAGCACGGCCTCTTCCCTCCCCACCTCGTCAGCGAGGTGATCGTCGCCGAGGGTGACGAAGTGCGCCGCACGACCCCGGCGCGCTAGCCGGGAGCGGCGGCACCGGCCTTCCCGGCGGCGGCCTCGTCGGCGACGAGGGTCATGTCGTCGTTCTCGACCCGCCCGGCGGGGATCGAGCGATCGCCGGCAAGCAGCTTCGGCAGCGCCTCGCGCGGTTCATCGCCGATCGCCAGCCAGAGGATGCGGCGCGCCGCCGCCAGCTCGGGGAAGGTGAGGGTCATGCGGCGCAGGCCTTCGTACTCGCCGGCGGTGACGGCGACGCGGCGGTCGGCGACGTCGAGCACCGGATCGCCGGGGACCAGCGAGGCGGTGTGCCCGTCGGGGCCGATGCCGAGATGGACGAGGTCGAGGCGCTCGGGCAGCTGCTCTTCGTACTGGCGCGCCGCCGCGTCGAGGTCGCGGCTGGTGACCGGCATCGGCCGCACCGCCGCCTGGTGCCCGATCGCCAGCGTCCGGATCAGGTGGGTGAGGTTGCGCTCCTCGTCGCCGGGCGGCGCCACCCGCTCATCGACCTGGAAGATCCGCGTCTCGTCCCAGGGCATCTCGGCCATGTCGCCGAGCAGGCCGATCATCCGCCAGGGCGTCCTGCCGCCGCTCAGAGCGAGGAAGAACTCGCCCCGCTCCTCGACCGCCTCGCGGGCCGCCGCGACGATCAGCTCGGCGCCGCGCCGCGAGGCGGCATCGGCGTCGGCCAGGATCTCGGTCTTCAAAGCTCTCCCTCCACGCGGCGGTATCGAATCACCCCGTGAGGACTCGATGGACATTTGTCTAACTCGGCCTCTCTTCGTGACCGCCGAACTGCTTGCGCATCGCCGACAGCACGCGGTCGCCGAAGTCGCCCAGCCCGCGCGAGGAGAAGCGCTCGTAGAGCGCCGCGGTCAGCACCGGTGCCGGCACCCCCTCCTCGATCGCCGCGATCGAGGTCCAGCGGCCCTCGCCGGAGTCGGAGACGCGACCCGCGAAGCCGGAGAGGTCGGGCGATTCGGCCAGCGCCGCCGCGGTCAGGTCGAGCAGCCAGGAGCCGACCACGCTGCCGCGCCGCCAGACCTCGGCGACCTCGGCGATGTCGAGGTCGTAGCGGTAGAACTCGGGCTGCTCGAGCGGCGCCGTCTCGGCGTCGGCGGGCCGCCCGACGGCGCCCACGTTCGCGTTGTTGAGGATGTTGAGGCCCTCGGCGTAGGCGGCCATCAGCCCGTACTCGATCCCGTTGTGGACCATCTTCACGAAGTGGCCGGCGCCGCTCGGGCCGCAGTGCAGGTAGCCCTTCTCCGCCGTTGAGGGCTCGCCGGAGCGGCCCGGCGTCCGCTCCGCCGCCCCGACGCCGGGCGCCAGCGAGGCGAAGACGGGGTCGAGCCGCCGCACCGCCTCCTCGGGGCCGCCGATCATCAGGCAGAAGCCGCGCTCCAGGCCGAAGACGCCGCCACTGGTGCCGCAGTCGAGGTAATCGATGCCGCGCTTACCCAGCTCCGCGCCGCGGCGGATGTCGTCGCGGTAGTGGGAGTTGCCGCCGTCGACGATCGCGTCGCCCCGCTTGAGCACGGCAGCGACGGCCTCGATCGTGCTCTCCGCGATCTCCCCCGCCGGCACCATCAGCCAGACGGCGCGCGGCGGGCTCAGCTTCGCCGCCAGCTCCTCCAGGGAGGCCGCGCCCTCCGCCCCCTCGGCGGCGAGCGCCGCGACGGCGTCCGGGCTCACGTCGTAGACGACACATCGGTGGCCGTCGCGCATCAGGCGGCGCGCCATGTTGGCGCCCATGCGGCCGAGGCCGACCATGCCGAGCTCCATGGGGAACACCCTACGCGACTCGGTTAGCCTCAATGGCGAGATGGCGACGACGCGAGCCAGGCCCGCGGCAGAGGCGAAGCGCGGTGACGAGGCGACGGCCGACCTGCTGACGATCTTCGGGATCAGCGGCGACCTGGCGCGCAAAATGACCTTCCGCGCCCTCTACCGGCTGGAGGAGCGCGGCAAGCTCGACTGCCAGAAGATCGTCGGCGTCGCCCGCAACGACTGGGACGACGCGCGGCTGCGCGAGCACGCCCGCGAGGCGATCGCCGACAGCGTCGAGGATCCCGACGAGGACGTCTTCGGCCGCCTCGCCGAGCGCATGTCCTACGTGCAGGGCGACTACTCCGATCCCGCCACTTTCGAGCGGGTCGCCGAGGCGGTCGCGGGCGCGGAGCGGCCGGTCTTCTACCTGGCGGTGCCGCCGGCCCTCTTCGCCACCGTGGCGCGCGGGCTCGGCGCCGCCGGCCTCACTCGCAACGCCCGCGTCGTCGTCGAGAAGCCGTTCGGCCACGACAGCGAGTCGGCGCGCCAGCTCAACGACGAGCTGCACGCGGTGCTCGGCGAGGACCAGATCATGCGGATCGACCACTTCCTCGGCAAGGAGCCGGTGATGGACATCTCCTACCTGCGCTTCGCCAACGCGCTGCTGGAGCCGGTCTGGAACCGCCAGAACGTCGCCTTCGTGCAGATCACGATGGCCGAGGACTTCGGCGTCGAGGACCGCGGCCGCTTCTACGACGCGGTCGGGGCGCTGCGCGACGTCGTCCAGAACCACATCCTCCAGGTGCTGGCGCTGGTCGCGATGGAGCCGCCCGCCGGCAACCAGGAGGACTCGATTCGCGACAAGAAGCTGGAGCTGTTCAAGGCGGTGCGCAGCGCCGACCCGGAGCGCTACGTGCGCGGCCAGTACGAGGGCTACCTCGACGTGAAGGGAGTCGCCGAGGGCTCGATGACCGAGACCTACGTCGCGCTGGAGCTGGCGATCGACAACTGGCGCTGGAGCGGCGTGCCGTTCTTCATCCGGGCCGGCAAGCAGATGCCGGTGAAGGCGACCGAGGTCAGCGTCGTCTTCAAGCGGCCGCCGCCGCTCGGCGTGGGCAAGGGCAGGCACCCGGGGCGGAACGAGATGACGATCCGGATCGACCCGAAGCCGGGCGCGCGACTGCGCTTCCTCGCCAAGAAGGCGGGTGAGGAGGCGTTCGAGCCCGCCGACCTCGAGGTGCTCTTCGAAAAGGCGCCGGGCGAGGACCCGGAGCCCTACGAGCGGCTGCTCGACGACGCGCTGCACGGCCGCTGCGACCTCTTCACCCGCCAGGACGCGGTCGCGGAGACCTGGCGGATCGTGCAGCCACTGCTCGACCGGCCGGGACCGGTCCACCCTTATGAGGTCGGCAGCTGGGGGCCAAAGGAGGCGAACGCCCTGACGCGCGGCGTCTGCCCCTGGTACGAGCCCTGGCTCTGAGGTAGGGCGGCGCGTCTCTCGGCCGGGTCCGGTTGAAGTTCAACCGTCACATTGCGAATACCTAGCGCTGTGCTAGGTTTTGGCCCACCTCATTAGGTGCGCCTAAGCGGCGCCGGGACCAGTCAGAAGGCAAGAGAGGCAGACCGCATGATCCCCACCCTGGTGATAGCCCTCCGAGAGGGCGTCGAGGCATCGCTGATCATCGGCATCCTCGCCGCCTTCATGGTCAGGGAGGGGCGCCGGGACGCGCTGCGCCAGATGTGGGTCGGGGTCGGCGTCGCGGTGGCGCTCTGCGTCGGCGTCGCGGTGGCGCTGCGGCTGATCGGCCAGGACCTGCCGGAGAGCGGCCAGGCGACGCTCGAGACCGTCGTCGGGCTCGTCGCGGTCGCCACCGTCACCTACATGATCGTCTGGATGCGGCGCCACTCGCGCGGCATCAAGGCCTCGCTGGAGGGCAGCGCGGCGAGCGCCCTGGCGAGCGGCTCGGCGAGCGCGCTGGTCGCGATGGCCTTCCTGGCGGTGCTGCGCGAGGGCTTCGAGACCGCCGCCTTCATGCTCGCCGCCTTCCAGGACTCGACCGACAAAACCGCCGCCGGGGCCGGCGCGACGCTCGGCCTGGTCGCGGCGATCGCGATCGGCATCGGCCTCTACCGCGGCGGCGTGCGGATCAACCTCGCCCGCTTCTTCCGCGTCACCGGCCTCGTCCTTGTATTCGTCGCCGCCGGCCTGCTCGCCACCTCGATCCACACCGCTCACGAGGCGGGCTGGTTCAACGGCCTCCAGGGCCAGGCGCTCAACCTCACCTGGCTGGTGCGGCCGGGAACGGTCTCCGGCTCGCTGCTGACCGGGATGCTCGGCCTGCAGCCCAAGCCGACGGTCGGCGAGGCGCTCGTCTACGCGCTCTACGCGGCGCCGATGGCGCTCTACGTCCTCTGGCCGGACCGGCTGCGCTTGCGGCGCGTCCCGGCCCGGCCGCGCACGGCCCCGGCCGAGAGCCCGGCCTGAGCCGAATCGCTTTCGTCGCAAACTCGTCATCTCGGTGACACGCGCGCATCGCCGCGGCGCATAGCCTCCGCCGATGCCCTCGAACGGAAGCCTTGCCGAGCAGCTCCTGGCGCAGCTCGGCTTCGAGGCGTTCCGGCCGGGCCAGCGCGAGGCGGTCGAAGCGGCACTGGCCGGCCGCGACTCGCTGATCGTGATGCCGACCGGCGGCGGCAAGAGCCTCTGCTACCAGCTGCCCGGGTTGGCGTCGGAGGACCTGACGATCGTCGTCAGCCCGCTGATCGCCCTGATGAACGATCAGTGGCGGCGCCTCACCGCCGCCGGCCACCCCGTGGCGATGGTCTCCTCGGGGATGGACGAGGAGGCGGCTCGGAGCGCCCTGAACCAGGTCCGGTCGGGCGCGGCGCGGATCGTCTACTGCGCGCCCGAGCGGTTCGCCTCGACCGTCTTCCTCGAAGCGCTGGCGCGGCGGCGGGTCGACCTGCTCGCCGTCGACGAGGCGCACTGCGTCTCGGAGTGGGGGCACGACTTCCGGCCCGACTACCTGCGCCTCCCGCAGATCGCCGAGCGGCTCGGGCGCCCGACCGTGATGGCCTGCACGGCGACGGCGACGAAGGCCGTGGCGGCCGAGATCGTCGCCCGCTTCGGCCTGCGCGACCCGCTTCAGGTCCGATCGGGCTTCGACCGCCCCAATCTCTCGTTCGACGTGGTGCGGCTGGAGGGGACGGGATCGAAGGCCCGGCGGATGGCCCTGCTCGAAGCCGGGCTGTCGGATCCTGCGAACCGGCCGGCGATCGTCTACTGCGGCACCCGTAAGGACAGCGACGCGGTGGCGGCGGAGCTGCGGAGCGCCGGGCTGCGGGCGCTCGCCTACCACGCCGGCATGGAGGGCGGCGACCGCACGGAGGCCCAGCGCCGCTTCATGGCGGACGAGGTCGACGTCGTCGTCGCCACCAACGCCTTCGGCATGGGGGTCGACAAGGCCGGCGTGCGCTCGGTCTGGCACATGACGATCCCAACCAGCCTCGAGGCCTACTACCAGGAGGCCGGGCGGGCGGGACGCGATGGTCAACCGGCAAGGGCGGTCCTACTGGCGATGCGCGCCGACCTCGGGCGACTCGTTCGCTTCAACGAGGAGCGCGCCGGCGACCCCGAGCTGGCGATCGCCCACGAGCGCGGCTGGCGCGACTACCGGACGATCAAAGCCTTCATCTACTCGGATCGCTGCCGCAGGCGGCAGGTCCTGGACCACTTCGGCGACCGCGAGGCGGGCGGGCCGCTGGGCCGCTGCTGCGACGTGTGCGACCCGGAGAGCTGGCTGCCGGACCCCGAGACGGTCGCGGTGCGCCACAGACCGCGTCCCGGCAAGAGCGTCGCCGCTTCATCGCCGCCGCCTGAGCTCTCTCCTTCCGATGTCGTGCTCTTCGAGGCGCTGAAGGGCTGGCGCCTGCGCGCGGCGGACGGGAAGCCGGCCTTCACCGTCGCCCACAACAGCACCCTGGAGAGGATCGCCGCCGCGCGCCCCGCAGACGCCGGGCGCCTCGCTGAGATCCGCGGCATCGGCCCCAGCTTCATCGCCAAGTTCGCCCCCGCGGTGCTGGCGATCGTCGCGGAGCACTCGGCCGCTTGAAGCGGCCGAAACGCTATGCGGTCGCAGGCCCTGTGCGCCGCAGGGCGATGCCGGTGAGGATCTCGCGGACGGTTCGCTCGGCGACCAGCGCCGTGACGTCGGCTGAGCCGATCGCGGTCGGGCAGACCTCGACCACCTCGGCGCCGACCAGGTCGAGGCGGGCGGCGAGGAGACGGCAGGCGCGGAGCAGCTCGGCGCTCGTCATCCCGCCCGGCTCGGGCGTGCCGGTGCCGGGCGCGAAGGCGGGGTCGAGGACGTCGATGTCGACCGAGAGGTAGGCGGGGCCCTCGCCGACGACCTCGACGGCGCGCTCGACGATCGCCTCGAGTCCCCGCTCGCGCAGCTCGTGCATGAAGACGCTGACTATCCCCCGCTCCGCCTGCCAGGCGAACTCCTCCGAGCCCGGCCAGTAGCCGCGCAGGCCGATCTGGACGTAGCGGCGAGAATCGACGTGGCCCTGCTCGACGAGGCGCCGCATCGCCGTGCCGTGCGAGAGCTCGACCCCGAAGACCGCGGCGCCGGTGTCGGCGTGGGTGTCGAAGTGGACGAGGCCGAGCGGGCCGTGGCGGGCGGCGCAGGCGCGCATGTCGGGCTCGGCGATGCCGTGGTCGCCGCCGAGCACGACCGGGATCGCGCCGGCGTCGAGCGCCTCGCCGACGGTGCGCTCGATCGCGGCATGGGTGGCGACGGGATCGGCCGGCAGGACCGGCGCGTCGCCGTAGTCGACGACGCGCAGCGCCGCGAAGGCGTCGACGCCCGCCTCGAGGTGCGGGCCGGGCGGGCAGCTTGCGGCGCGGATCGCGCGCGGCCCGAAGCGGGCGCCGGGCCGGTCGGAGACGAGATCGTCGGTCGGCGCGCCGACGATCGCCACGTCGGCGCCGGCCAGCTCGGCCGGGTCCTCGGTGTAGGAGGCGCCGCCGAAGCTGAGCAGGCCGGCGAAGTCGGGCTTCTCGCCGTGCTCGCGCCAGCGCTCGAGGGGATCGATCATTCGCCTCCACTCCTACCCGGGAGGCGCCTTCGTCAAGGCGCCGAGGCGCGGCGGGGCAACCCGTCGAGCAGGACGGCGTTGTTGGCGTAGCCGGTGAAGTTGCCGATGATCCGCCGCCAGGGGAGCAGGCGCGGCCGCGCCGCGCGGTAGCGGACCAGCGTCATCCGGCCCAGCGTCAGCTTCCCCACACGCCGGAAGGCGGGCGGCAGGGCGCCGCGTTCGCCGGCCGGCGGCGGCCGCCCGCTCACCACGTCGACTTCCCGCACCGGGACGGGCGCGTGCCGCCATTCCTTCCACTTCGCCCGCGTCTGCGTGCCGGGCACATAGAAGGAGAGCGGTTCGTCGCCCTGTTCCCAGACGAGGATCGCGCGAGGAACGCGCGCCGGACCGATCGCGCTTGCCACCGTGCGCCAGTCGTCGCGCTGCAGCGCCGGACGGAAGTCGGAGTAGACGCAGAAGGCGAGCAGGTAGGCGACCAGCGCCGCCCAGACGGCGAGCCCGAGGCGGCCGGCGCCGGGCGCCATCGCGCCCGCCGCCCCCACGTAGGCGAGCGGGATCAGCGCCGGCAGCAGGTTGCGCTCCAGCACGTAGTCCTGGCCGGCCGCGGCCAGGAGGAGCGCGAGGACGATGGTGCCGCCGCCGATCGCCAGGGCGACGGCGGCGCCCCGCCGCTCCCGCCGGCCGCCGCGCCAGAGCAGCAGCGCGACCGCCGCCGCGAACAAGGCCATCGGAATCAGGGCGTGCTTGAGCAACCCCGCCTCGCCGACGAAGAAGGCGATCGCGGTCTCGCGCAGGCGGCCGGCCATGCCGAAGGTGGCGATCCAGTCGTTGTTCTTGCCCTGCGCCTGGTGGATCGCGATCGGTGCCAGGGTGAGGCCCGCGAGGGCCACCCCGCCCACCGCCAAGACCGTCGCCCTTCCAGTTCCGGTGCGCCTTTTGTGCCCTATGGACACATAGGGCGCACCGGAAGCGGAGGAGGGCCTTTTGGAGGGACGGGCGGCGAACAGCAGCCAGGCCGCCTCGATCGCCAGCGGCAGGGCGGCGAACCAGTGCGCGGCGAGGGCCAGCGCCGAAAGGACAGCCCACCAGCCGAGGTCGCGCCCCGCCCCCGTGCGCCGCGCCCGCAGGAAGAAGTAGAGCGCCGCCGTGCTGAGCAGAACCAGCAGCGCGTAGGCGCGCGCGTCCTGCGAGAACCAGACGAGCATCGGCTCGACGGCGACGAGCGCCGCCAGCGCCAGGCCGGCGCGGCGACCGCCGAGCTCCCGCCCGACCAGGTAGGCGACCGGGATCGTCGCCGTTCCGAAGAAGGCGGAGAGGGAGCGCAGGCCGACCTCGTGCACGCCGAAGGGCCGCGACCAGAGCCAGGCGAGCAGGTAGTAGAGCGGCGGGGTCGACTCCCCCGTCCAGACCCGGTGCATCGACTCGGGCAGCGAGGAGACGAGGACGCGGCCCGCCGTCACCGCCTCGTCGTGGCGGTAGCCCTGCAGGCCGAGGGTCGAGAAGCGGACCGCCGCTCCCAGCGCGGTCAGGCCGGCAAGCGGCGCGAAAACCGATCTGTTTTCGTTATGACCCGTTTTGCGGAAGGTGTAGGTCCCCATGCGGTCGAAGGGAGGCGGGTGGCTCGGGCAAGGAGCAGGGCAACCGTACTGGCAGCGCTGGCCGTCACGGCGGCGCTGGCGCTCGCCGCCGCCGTCCCGGCAAGCGCCGACCTGCTCGTCCCCGGCAGGGGCAAGACCTTCTTCGGCCTCACCGACAGCGGCGTCCCCTCCCAGTTCGCCGAATTCGCCGAAGCGGTCGGCAAGCACCCGGCGGTGATCGAGACCTTCCGGCCCTGGGGAGGCGACCTCACAGGCTCGATCGAACGCTGGCAGAGCGCCGAAGCGCGGCCGATCCTCCACATCTCGACGGCCGATCCCACCGACGGCCACGAGCTGATCGCGCCGAAGGGCATCGCGCTCGGCAAAGGCGACGGCTACCTGATCCAGCTCAATCGTCTCTTCTGGTCGCAGGGAATGCGCGCCTACATCCGCCCGCTCGGCGAGCCCAACCGCTGCCTCAACGTCTACGCCGCCTACCAGTGCGACGGCCGCACCCTGAAGGCCGGCTACCAGAGCCCTCGCTGGTACCGGCAGGCCTTCCGCCGCATCTACCTCGTCCTGCACGGCGGCGGCAGTGTCGCCGCGGTCGACGCGCGGCTGGCCCACGCCGGCCTGCCGCCGCTCTCCACCGCCGGCGGCCCGCTGCCACAGGGGCTACCGCAGGCGCCGGTCGCCGTCGTTTGGAGCCCGCTCCCCAGCGGCTCGCCCGGCACGAAGCGCAACCGGCCCGGCAACTTCTTCCCGGGCCGCCGCTACGTCGACTGGGTCGGCACCGACTTCTACTCCGCCTACCCGGAATGGAATGCGCTGACCGGCTTCTACCGGCGCTTCGCGGCGCGCACCGGCAAGCCGTTCTCGCTGACCGAGTGGGGCATCGACGGCGGCGACGACTCGCGCTTCGTGCGGCGGCTCTTCGCCTGGGTGCGGCGCCACCGCGCCTGCCGCATGCTCGTCTACTACCAGGACTTCGGCTCGGCCAGCGCCTTCCGGCTCCAGAACTACCCGGCCAGCCTCGAAGTCGTGCGGCGACAGCTGCGCTCGCCATCCTTCCCCGCATACGCCTTCGACCCGCCCCAACCGCCGCCCCCGCCGCCCGGCGGCGTGACTCCGCCACCGCGGTGAGCGCGATGAGCCGCGCGCGGCGCTGGGCCGCCGACTCGCCGCACCTGGTGCTGCTGGCCGGGATCGTCGCGCTCGGCGCGGCGCTGCGCTTCGCCACGCTCGACCTGCAGAGCTACCGCTACGACGAGGCGGTGACGGTGGCGCGCATCCTTCACCCCAACCTCTTCGACACGCTCGCCACCGTCCCCAGGAGCGAGTCGACCCCGCCGCTCTACTACGCCCTTGCCTGGCTCTGGTCGCGGCCCTTCAGCACCGGTGAGGTGGGGCTTCGCTCGCTCTCTGCCCTGGCCGGCACCGCCTCGATCCCCGTCGTCTACCTGGCCGCGCGGGCGCTGCCGCTGCC
>DASTHF010000194.1:0-14025 GCA_035605615.1 Solirubrobacterales bacterium | reverse complement strand
TCGAAGGACCAGGCGGTGGCCTTGCCTTCGGGGTTGACGGTGCCCTTGAGGCGGGTGTGGGCGGCGCCGAAGCCCCAGGAGGCTTTGGGGGCGGCGGCAAGGGCGAGGGTGGAGCCGAGCAGGACGGCGGCGGCACAGAGGGCGGCGGCGAGGAGGAGGTGGGCGGCGCGGGGGCGAGGGCGCGGTCCCCCTCGCGCCCCCTGAGCCGTACGAGATTTGATCATCGCTTCGCTGTCCCTCCCTGCCGGCAACCCAGGCCGGCGGCCAAAGCCTACCGCAGACCCCTCGGCGCTTGAGTCCGGCATCCCCAGAACACCGGCTCAGACAGGTGTTGAGCGACACCGCCCGACCTCACACAGAAGATCGGACAGTCTCACGGATTGGGAAAACGAAAACGGCCGGGATGAATTCAGGAGGCGTCTTGGCCGGGGAAGGGGCAGGTGGACAAGACACGTGCAGGGCAGAGATCCGGAAGGACGAGGACGACAAACCAGCAGGCGAAGCGAGCACGGAGAGACAGCGACTAGGGGATGCTCGCTGTCGTGAGCCGAGCGAGACCTCCGCCTTGATCTGATCGATTAGCTGTTCGGAGATGCGCGCCAAGCCGGCTCCCTCAGGCAGCTCCCCCAGCCCCTGGCAAGGGCTCAGACGCTCGCCGGCGGTCACGTCGCTAAAAGTGGTGTAACTGATCCGCAGTGACCGGAGGCGGTTCCGCAGAACCGCCTTGAAGAAGTTCCGGCCACCGCGGGCCCCAGACTCGTCGGTTGACCTGCAAGTCGACTGACGAAAGGAAGCACCACGATGGCCGAGAGCCAAAGCATGACGAGCGCCGGGGTCGTAGCCAAGGCCCTGATCGAGGAGCACGCCGACTTCCTGCGCGAGAGCGTGGCGATGATCGCCGCCGAGATCATGGAGGCCGAGATCGAGCGCCAGATCGGCGCCCGCCGAGGTGAGATCAGCGAGGCAAGGTCAACCCACCGCAACGGCTACCGCCAGCGGCCCTGGGCGACCCGGGTCGGGGAGATCGAGCTGGCGGTGCCCCGCAAGCGCTCCGGGGAGAGCTATTTCCCGAGCTTCCTGGAGCCGCGCAAACGCTCAGAGAAGGCCCTGCTCGGCGTGGTCATGGAGGCCTATGTGAACGGAGTGTCGACCAGGAAGGTCGACCACCTGGTCGCAGAGCTCGGGATCCAGATGTCAAAGGACCAGGTCTCGAGGATCTGCCGCTCTCTCGACGGTCAGGTCGATGCCTTCCGCAACCGCCCGCTGGAGGGCACCTACCCCTATTTGTGGCTCGACGCCAAGCACCTGAAGGTCAGAGACCGAGGCCACGTGCGCTCCAAGGCGCTGATGGTCGCCTTCGCGGTGCACGAGAGCGGTCGGCGGGAGGTGATCGGCATCGAGATCGCCGAGTCAGAGACCGAGGCCGGCTGGGCCGCCTTCCTGCGCGAGCTGCGGGCCCGCGGCCTCGGCGGGGTCAGGCTCGCGGTGTCCGATGACCACCTCGGCCTGAAGGCCGGTCGCCAAGGTGATCGACTGCCCCTGGCAGCGCTGCACCGTGCACTTCATCCGCAACATGCACGGCCACTGCAAGAAGGGCCAGCGCAACATGGTCGCCGCCGCTCTGCGCGAGGTCTTCAACGCCGAGGACCTCGAAGACGCGCGCGAGCGATCGGCCTCGGTGATCGAGCGTCTCGCCCCGACGGTGCCGAAGGTGGCGGCGCTGCTCGAGGAGGCCGAGGAGGATCTGCTCGCCTTCTACCGTTTCCCGGCGGCCCACTGGTCAAAGCTGCGCTCGACCAACAACATCGAGCGCGTCAACAAGGAGATCGCCCGCCGCTCTGACGTCGTCGGCATCTTCCCCAACGACCGCTCGGTGATCCGTTTGGTCGGGGCGCTTTTGATCGAGCAAAACGACGAGTGGCTGCTGACTCGGGGCTACCTCTCCAGGGAGTCGATCGGCCTGGTCCTCGAGGACCAGGCCGATGCGAGCGGAAACGAGGTGGCGGCCCTGGAGCGATGAGAAGTGCCGGCGAGTCCGTTACACCACAACTCGCGACTTGACTTCGCCGGCCGGGGCGAGGGGTGCTCAAACAGGTGGCTGGACCCACTCGGGCGTTTTCGTCACCCCCGTTGTCCACGGTGGGCGTCCTCTGCCTCACCTCCGAGCGCCGCGAGTAGGCCGTGCAGCGCGTCATGGTGGGCGACGATCTCCGCGAAGTCGCTTGCCTCGTCATAGGCCCTCGCCGCAGCTTCGACGGCTGCCCTCGCGATCTCGTCGGGCATGAGGACAAGGCCGTCCGCGATCCCCGATAGAAGCCGCTCGAACGCTTCGGCCTCCTGCCGGGTCAGGTCAGGGTTCTTCACCCCCCTGGGATGACCCAGGTCGCTGCGCGCGTCCTCCAGCCAACCGGCCAGCAGCCTGCGGAGGATCGCGATTCGCGAGGGAGATAGATCGAGCGGCACGGCATGCCTGCCCCGCGTAGGGTTCGTCTCAGCCATGAGGAGTGCACTCTCCTTGTGGTTAGGCGGCCCGCTCGCGTCTCAAGCGCGGCGGGTCGCCGCTTTTGGATTGGCGCGATCAGCTTAGCACCGCTGGCGGGGACCCCCGCCAGCGGTGTGCTTATTTCCCTTCGAGGATTTCGGCGACCCGGCTGTGATGCAGGCCGGCTTCTCGGGCGATCTCGCGCACCGAGAGACCCGCCCGTTGCGCGCGCTCGAATCCGTCGCGGCGGATGGCGGCGGCTTTGTCACGTTGGCCCTGGGCGCGCTCAAACCCGGCCTGCACGCGGCGGACCTCGGCGCGAGCCTTCTTCACATCGCGAGCCATCAACCAGAACCCTAACCAGGAAGCGAAACTCAGAAGCCAGCAGCAACTGAGCAAGGAATCGAGCGCCGAGAACGACCGAAGGTCAGCAGAAGCAACCCCGAGCAAGCGACCATTAAGCGGTCCCCCCAGCGATGACCGAGCCGCCCCAACCGCCAACCGCCACCGCCCCTCACACCGCATCACTTTCCAAGTTGATCGGGACAAACCGCCTCCTCCCCGGACAGGCAGGGCATGCTGTCGATCGGCAAGCTCGGCACGGGCCAGGAGCGCTACTACCTGGAGAAAGTCGCCGAAGGCGCGGAGGACTACTACTCCGGCAAGGGCGAGATCGCCGGCCAGTGGACGGGCGAGGCCGTCGCCGAGCTCGGCCTCTCCGGGGAAGTCGGAGCCGACCAGCTCACGGCGATGCTCACCGGCCGCAACCCGGTGGACGGCTCCTCACTCGGCCTGCGTACAGTCGGCGGTCGCGGCCCGGTCCCCGGCTTCGATCTCACCTTCTCAGCGCCGAAGTCGGCCTCGCTGCTGTGGGGCCTCGGCGGCCCGCTCGCCGGCTTCGAAGTCAATGCCGCCCACAGGGACGCTGTGGACGCCGCGCTCGGCTACCTGCAGCAGGAGGCGTGCTGGACTCGCCGCGGCGCCGGGGGTGCCGAATTCGTCAAAGGCAGCGGATACCTCGCCGCTGCCTTCGAGCACCGCTCCTCGCGAAACGGCGACCCCCAGCTCCACACCCACGTCCTGATCGCCAACGCGACCCAGGGTCCTGACGGGCGCTGGACCCGCCTCTACCACCCGGCGGTCTACGAGCACGCCCAGACAGCCAGCTACCTCTACCAGGCCCACCTGCGCCACGAATTGACCCGCCGCCTCGGCGTCGAGTGGCAGGAGGTCCGCAAGGGAATCGCCGAGGTCGAGGGCTTCGCCGACGAGCACCTGCGCGAGTTCTCCACCCGACGGGCGGAGATCCTCGAGGCCGCCGGCCCCGAGGCCTCGGCGCGCTCGATGGAAGTGGCGGCGCTAACCACCCGCCAGGCCAAGGAGCGCGACGTAAGCCGCCGGGAACTGTACGAGCGCTGGTGCTCGAGGGGCGAGGAGATCGGCCTCGACCGCGAGACGATCGAGCGGACCTTTGATCCCGAGGTGGCTCGCAGCGTCCCACTCGACCTCCCCGCCGTGCCGCGCACGGCCTCCTTCGAGCAGGTAGACCGTGCGGTCACGGCTCACGCCTCCCACTTCGACCGCAGGGACGCGATCCAGGCGGTCGCGGAGTCCTTCAGGGAGGGAGCGCCGGCAACGGAAGTGGAGCGATTGGCCGAGGAGTTCCTCGCCTCCGAGACGGTGATCTCACTCGGTGCCTCCGCCAAGGGTGAGCGCTACACCACCGCCCGCATCTGGGAGATCGAGCAAAGGGCGCTCGAGGCCTCGCGGCGCCTCGCCTCGGTCAACGACCGCGCCTGCTTGGACGAGCTCGCGATCGAGCGGGTGCTGGCAGGGGAGCCCAAGCTGAAGGCAGACCAGCGCCAGATGGTGCGCGGCCTGCTCGGCGACGGCGCCGGTCTCTCGGTCGTCGTCGGCGAGGCGGGAACCGGCAAGAGCTACGCGCTGCGGGTAGCGGCCGCAGGGTGGGCGGAGGCGAGGGTGAGCCTCAGGGCGGGGGCGCCCACCTGGCGCGCCGCCGACGTGCTGTGTGCCGAAGGGCTTGCGGCAAGCAGCGTCGCCTCGACGCTGGCGAGGATGGACGCCGCCGAGCAGCAGGGTGAGCGGCCCATGCCCCAGGGCTCGGTCCTCCTCGTCGACGAGGCCTCGATGCTCGACTCCACCACCCTGGCGCGGCTGATCGACCACACAGAGCGAGCCGAGGCAAAGCTCGTCCTGATCGGCGACCCCCAGCAGCTCGGGGAGATCGAGGCGGGAGGCCTCTTCTCGATGCTGGCCGATCGCTCTGAGCCCTATGTCCTCGACGAAGTGATCCGCCACACCTACGACGTCGATCGCGAAGCGGCGAAGCTGATCCGCGAGGGCAAGGGAGCAGAAGCGATCGACCTCTACCGCTCCTCGAACCGGATCGTCGTCGCACCCGACGCCGATGCGCGGCGCGAGGCGATGGTCGCTGACTGGTGGCGCTCCTTCTCCGCCGGAGACGACGCGCTGATGGTCGCGAAGCGAAACGTCGAGGTCACCGAGCTGAACGCCAGGGCGAGGGAGACGATGCGCGAGCACGGCCGCCTGGGAGAGGCGGAGATCGAGGTGGGCGATGCCTGCTTTGCCGCCGGCGACCAGGTCATCACCCGCGTCAACGACCACGCCAACCACATCTACAACCGCGAGCGCTGGCGGATCGCCGAGATAGACGCGGAGCAGCGCAGCGTCGTCCTCGAAGCGATCGACCACGAGCGCACCGTCGAGCTGGACGCCGCCTACCTCGCCCGCACCAACCCCCACAACGACGCGCCGGCGATCGAACACGGCTACGCGGCGACCACCTACTGCGCCCAGGGCGCCACGGTCGACCGCGCCTTCCTCGCCGCCGATCCCTCGATGGACAAGCAGGAGCTCTACGTCGCCGCCTCCCGCTCTCGCGAGGAGACCTACCTCTACGCGACGCCGGAGATCGACGCGGAGCGCGAGGAGTACGCGCCGCGCTCCCCAAACCTGCGCGAGGGCCTCGGTCACATCGCCGAAGCGGCGCAGCGCGACCGCGCCCAGATCGCCGCGCATGAGGCTGCGCGCCACGACGAGCTCTCCCAGCTCGACAACGCAGAGCTGCTCACTCGCCGCAGCGACCTTGAGCCTGCCGTACGCGAGGAGGACCGCCTCGCCGAGGACCATCGGTATTTCGCGGGGCAGATCGAGCGCGTCCGCGGTGGCTTCGAATCCTCCGTCGCCGAGCGCGAGCGAATCGAAGGGATGCGCCGCCGCGAGCGACGGGAGCTGCTTCCCCAGGCGCAAAGGCAGGAGGAGAGCTGGCGTATCTCACTCGCAAGGGCCGAACAGGACAAGCGCGAGCTGGACCCTCCGCGCGACGTGGCGACCCGTGAGGCCGGGGCGATCGAGGCGGTTCTCGCCGGAAGGCGCCAGCTGGCGTTGACCGCCGCTCGCATCTCGCCTCCCGCCTACGTCACCAAGGAGCTGGGCGAGCGGCCCACCGAGCCGGAGCTTCGATGGGATTGGGACCGCGGCGTCGAGAAGATCGAGCGCTACCGCCAAGAGCACGACGTCAGGGACAAGGAGCACGCCTTCGGCAAGAGCGAGCCGAAGGACCGCATTCAGCGCATCGGGCGCGAGGTCGCGCAGGAAGAGCTGCGCCGCACCCAACGCCAGCTCGGACTGGACCGCGGGACGGAGCGCTCCCACGATGTCGGCCAGGAACGCGGGGGCGGGAGGGAGATCGGGATATGAGGAACGGTCGCGGACGCCTCAGCACCCGTTGCTCAATTTCCTAATCGTTCGCACCTATATCAGGCTGGACGACCGCGAGTATCTCACGTCCTGGGGATTGGGTTTCACCTACACCCTTACAGAGCTTGCTGGACTGCGATTCAGGATGCCGTGGAGGTAACGGAACCGAACCGATTTAAGGCCCGCTGCATCTTCTTTGGACCATAGAAACGGCGCGCCCACCAGGACGATGGACGAGCGAGTCTGCAGGCAGCAACCACCCAAACCATGCCCAGGAGAAGGAATCCGAGGAAAAACGCCGCCCGCTGGCCCTTGCTCCAAGTGATTCCAGCAGGGATTCCGACCACGCCAATCAGGATGCTCAGCGCAAGCAGGCGCTCGGTCACGACATATCCCTTCCTAATCCGCTCGGCGCCGCCGCAGCGGCATGGCTGGAGAAATACCGCCGGGTGACAGGGAGCAGAAGGAGCACAAGACCGATCAAGCCCATGGCGATGCCATGCCACGTGAGCGAACCTGTGATCAGGTCGAGCACGAAGCCGAGGATCGAGGCTCCGACGGTGGCAACCCAAACCCAACGCACACCCTTGAGCAGAAAGTAAAGCCACGTGAGCGTGAGGAAGGCGAAGAGAACCTTCGCTGCAACCGGCCCGTGAACCTTGACCTCGATCGAGATCTCGCCGAAGAGCGCGGATGCGGAATAGATCCATAGGGGCCAGGGCACTCGTCTCCACGCGATCACGCCGCAAGACCCCCCGTCTGGAATGTCGGTGGCCGCCCTTGGGCCATGACCCTCAAGCCGCCAACCCTCCCAGCACCGCGAACGGATTGGGCGGCTGCTCGGCATAGGCCACCTTCCAGGTTCCCTCCACGTGCAACCGGCCGGCGGCGGGCGCCTCGCTTCTGATGCGCTCGGCGAGTGCCTTGGCGCTGTCCTCGTCTGTTGCGCCGACCAGCACGAACCGCCAGCGGTGAACGACCGGGAGCCCCTCGCCGCGCAGTCGCTCAGCGAAGCGGATCGCGTCGTGGCGCGACGGGAGGTCGACACGAACCTCGAATTCGGGATACCCCCTCTTCGCTGCCTCTTCGCGCTCGCGTGCCATCAGCGCTTCGTGCTCCGCGAGCCTGGCGTCATCGTTCTCGGGCAGCGGTTTGTCAGGATCCTCCCATTCCTCTGACGTGGGATGCCAATGCCGGAAATCGACCGTGAGCGTCCATCCGTGCTCGCGTGCCTCTGCCTCGACGACACCTCGGGCCCGTTCGGCCTGCTCGCGGGTGCCGGCGTAGAGGAACACGCGCGCTTCGTCTCGCGTGACGATGACGCGATCGTGGAACGCCCTGCTCAGGTCATGCTGGAGCCGCTGGGCATCGAGGCGCTCGATAAGCGTGCGGGCGCGATCCTTCTCGTGCAGATCGATCTGTAGGCGCCAATCGTCGTTCATCGAGGCTTGTCGAAGGCGGCGGTCATGACTCGACGGGTAGCGACTATGTTCGCAATCCCTGCGGCGGCCGCAGCCACTGCGAGCCAGCCGGCGTGCTCGCCGACGTGCAGAACCCCGGTGAGGCTGAGGATCCCGGCCAAGACAAAGGCGGCGCTGATGATCGACTCTTCGACGATTCGGAATCCAAAGGGCTCATTGGATTTCGTCCCAGGCTCAGAGGTGAATCTCGGCGCAAGGAAGTGGAAGTTGACCGCGATGACTGCCTGCACTCCGATGGCGATGATCGAGATACCGGTGAGGAAATCGACCCCTCGGGTGATTGCGAACGACAAGATGCCCACTGCAGCCAACAGCACCACGGCCGGGACTGGCTGTCGACGGCGAAGTGCGTTGACGGATCGCGGTGTCTGGTGGCCTTCACCCCGAGGACTCTTCCGAGAGCGCTCCCCATCGGCCACCGAAATGGAATCTATTCGCTCGCGCTCGGTTGCCATATTGGACTGCGCGTCTCCTGGGGATCCGACCCTAATCAGTCGCAGGTAGCGGCGGCGACCGAGTGTCGCCCAGTAGCCGTCGGTCAGGAGGTTTGCACGCGTCTCGCAGCGCAAGTTCACCTCTTGGTTTCCACTCAGATGAACATCCACCTTTTCGCTCCGGCACCAGTAGAGCCTCACGTAGACCTCATGAGAGCCGGTAGTGACTTCGAAGGTGCGAGCCTCACCTGGCTCCAGTCGACCGACCACCTCGTCGTCGATCACTACTTCGAACGGATTCAGGTGCTCGGTGTATCCGCCGGAGACACGCTGCACTTCAATTAGAGACATTTAATCGCGCCGAAACTACCTGAATTGGAGGCTAGTCAAATCGAGCGCGAAGCTTGGGCTCCAGATCACCCGGCTGAGGGGAACCGCCCTGGAGACGAAGAGCGGGACCGTTGGGTTGCCATAGGGAACCCAAGGGGCTAGTGTCATGTAGATGCGGTCGAGGGCGGCGTACCGTCCTTCGGGAATCCGTCCGGACCTCACATCCAACACAGCGATCAATTGATCGAGAATGGGAATGTCGACCTGAGCGAGGTTCAAGTTATAGGTCGGCAAGATGGCCCAGCCGGCGAGCAGCAATTCGAAGAAGTCGTTCGGATGTGGATAGTCCGCGAACCAGTTGCTCCAGCCGGTATCGAGATTGGACATCGAGGTCTTGCTGATGGCAGTGAAGTAGTTTTCGGACTTGACGACCTTCAGGTGGACGGTGAAGCCGAGTTCCTCGAGCACGTCCTGGTAATAGACACCAGCATCGCGTTCCCTCGTTTCATCGTCGTTCCAGACCGTGATGTCGCGATCTGACGGATTGGCTTCGGCGATCAGCCTTTGGGCCTTGGCGATGTCGTGGGGATAGGGCGTGAACTTCCGATAGCCCGGCATGCCGGGCGGTAGGATCTGCTCGGTGGGGGCGAGTTCACCGCCATAGATTTCTCGGAGCACGGAGCGATCGACGGCATAGTTGACCGCCTCGCGGACCTTGAGGTCGTTGAAGGGCGGCTTTTTGGTGTTCATCCAGAAGTAGTAGGTGCCGAGTTCAGGCTCGGCTTGGAACCGACCGCCGCTGTACTTGCGCTTCAGTTCCGCGTATTGATCGCTCCGGAGGGGCCCGTAGGTCCAGTCCAGCCTGCCTTCTTCGACCGCCCTGATGCGAGCCGACGATCTGTGGATCACGCGCACGGAGATTCGGTTGGCGTGGCCGCCGGGAAGCTGCGGCATCAGCCTCCCGTTGCGCGCCCAGACGGGGTTACGCGCATAGGACCAGCCGCGAGGGCGATTCGAGCTGGCGATGACGTAGGGGCCGGTCGCAGGTGGGGGGTGGGCCGTAAGGTCTCTGGCCGGTGTGCCGGGGGGGACCGGCGCCGCGAAGGGGAGAGCCAGCTCGGAGCTGAACTCGGCACGCGGTTCGATCAGGTGGATCACGATCCTGCCGGTCCTGTCGTTGGTCGTGATCCCCGCGATGCCGCCGCGCCCGGTCCTCCAGAACCGTTCCGCACCGGAAATTTCCGCGTAGAGGGAGGCTCCGTCGGAGTTCAGCCTGAACAGGCGTTCGATCGTGAACTTGAAGTCGGAAGCCTTGACCTGCCTGCCGTTCGAGTACCTGAGCCCTTTGCGCAGGAACAACGTGTAGGTCTTCCCGTGATCGCTGATCTTCGGCATGCTTCTCGCAAGGCCTGGGATCGCCTTGCTGGCCGCCCTGCCATCGGCATGCCTCAAGGTGAGCAGGGGGATGTAGGTGTTGTACATCGCCATCCAGCCTGCTTGGCTGTAGGAGAGCTGCGGGTCGAGGGAATCCGGAAACCAGCCAATGGCTCCTCGTAGCGTGCGGCTATGTGTGTGGTGGTCGTGGGTATCAGGCGCTACTGCTGGACTCGACGCAACGACCGACAGACTTACCACAGTAGTCACCACGATTGTGGCTAGCCAACTCCCTTTCATGGGTCCTCGCTCAATCTATGGACCGGCTAGCCCTACTGACCATAGGCGTACGAGTCCGATGAGAGCTATAAGCGCAATGACTCCGTGAAGAACGATGTACGTAACATCCCCAAGCACTACAGTGACCACTAGCAAGACCCACGCAATGATGGCATAGGCCACCAGGCCCGCCCGGAGAGCTCGCCGGTGGCGATCCACCATCAGCGCCCTTTGCCGCGCTTCTTCTTCGGAAGACGGGCGGGAACGCATCACGATAATCACACTAAGAGCGGCACCGAGCATCAGGCCTATAGCGATAGGAAAGTAAGTGTTAGCCAGCATGGTCTCTCGCGATCCACATTAGCACACCCCTCCCTCGTGAATCATATCAGTGGCCAAACCCGCTATGGAGATACCCTCGCCCACAAAGAACGTAGTCATCCCTACCCCGGGAATCGCCGCTGCAAAAAGCCCGCCCATACTCGTTGCCGCTCCGGTGGCATCAAGTGCTAGTCCAATCTGACGGCACGGAATCGATATACCATGACCACCTACGGCTCTGCCGACCATTCGCGCATGCTGGGGGTTCCATTCCTTTGACCACTTTTCCCACTTGTCAGTTACATGGCCTGGGAGATTGAGCATTTGTTTGAAATGAGCGGGGCTTCCTGTTACTAGGAATGGCAAGATGTGGTATTTATTTTTGTTCGCATTGCGAACGGCGCGGTGGAGTTCTCGCCTCGCCGCCCCCTCTCTGCAAAGGTGGCGACCGTGCACGTCATGACAACGTTCGCCGGTCAGGTCAAAGTTGTTGATCGGGTCTTGGTTCGCATAGTCGTAAGCGTTAGCTGATCCGCCCGGAACCGGATCGGGAGTAAGGAAGCGACCGAGTGCCGGAACGTAACTACGCAGGCCCATCTGGATCACACCAGAGGGAAGCTGGGTACGGCGGCCCTTGATCCCGAGCCAGCCATATTCGGCGCTACCGCCTGTTAGGAAGCCCGTCTGCTCGGGATTGCCGAACTCGTCGAAGCTCTGCGTCGAGAGCAGTGTCGTTTCTTCGGGTTTGATGCTAGCGCTGGCAACGACATCGCCGTGCAGGTTGGCGAGCTGGAGCGTGACTTCGCCGTTGCTCTTCTGGATCGCGCCTAGGCCGCCGCCCAGCGCCGAGATGTTGCGGCTCCAGGCCGTGCCTTCCTGGGTCCAGGCAGGGGAGTCCGAGCCGCCGGCGTAGTGGTAGATCTCGGTCCCCGCTTCGGTGCCGCCGGTGCGGACCCGTTCGCGCTCGCGCAGCGCCGGATCGAGGTTGTAGGTGTTGGTGATTTCGCCCTGGGTCTGGCTGCGGGTCAGGTCGTTGACGTAGTAGCTGGTAAATGTTCCATCCGTCACGGTTCCGTACCTCAACACCGTCCGATCCCAACTGCGATGCGGGATTTCTGCATTGAAGGCTCCGCCGAGCAGGCCCGTCGCGAGAGAAAAATCCCCGGCGCGGTTTTCGGGCTCGGGGGAGCAGAACGACGGAAATGTGGCAACGCCATGAGCAGGCATCGGCCTTGAAGTCTTTCAGCCCAGCGGCGGTCACGCAAGGTTTTGTCTGCGCGATGCTGCGCTGGCCTCGCTCAAGCCGTCGCGCAGGGCTGGCGCTGCGGCCTTCGGCAGGCGGTTAGGAGTGAGTTGCTCTATCCAGATGAGCTGGAGCCCAGGAGCTGCGCCTCTGCCCAGGACCTGGTGTGTTCTACGAGGACGCGCATCTTCTGGCGGTCGGGCACGGCGTCGGGTGGCCTGGCGTAGCGGAACTCCGCGGCCCAGGGGCTCAGGTTGGGGAGATCGTCCGCATGGTCGGGTCGTGGAAGTTCGGCAGCGTCCAGCAGGGTGAGCAGATAGGCGATGTTGTGAGTCCGCTCGTAGGCGACATCGTTGTGCGCGAGCACCGCCTTCATCATCTTCTCGACCGCCTGTTGGGCGTGAAACCCGAGGCCGTCGTCGGGAATGTCGTCGTCGTCGATAAGGCGGATGAGGATCTTTTCATCCCCCGCGGCCTTGTCCATCAGCAGCTGGGCGAGGTCATCGCCGCTACGCGGCTCGGCCACCGACGATCCTTCCCTCGACCAAGGCGTCATGGATCATCGTGCCCGACAATCCCCCCCATTCGCGCACGTGAGCGTTGCTGGCGACCAGGACGTCCGCCGGCACGCCAAGCTCTCCAACGAGCCGGGCAAGCCGAACCGACTCGCTGAAGTGGTCGTCGACCTCCGGCTCGATCACCAGGAAATCGACATCGCTGTCGCGCCGCTGCTCGCCGCGCGCATAGGAGCCGAACAGGATCACCTTGGAATCTGCGCCGGCAGCCTCGGCCAAGGCCTTTCCGGCCCGCTCGATCAGCTCACTTGAGGCCATGCGAAAACAGTAGCCGAGCGAAGGGCGGCGAGCTGCAATCGATTGGGCAGCCGAGGCCTAATCGGCCTGATCGTCAGAAGACAACTCGGCGCCCCCATGCACGCCGCGAGGCTCGTTGGCGGCGCCGGGATGCGTGGCGGCGTGGACCGCCTCCAGCTTGCGCAACGAGACGCGTGTGTAGATCTGGGTGCTGGTGATGTCGGTGTGGCCGAGCATCTGCTGGACGTAGCGGATGTCGGCGCCGCCTTCGAGCATCAGGGTCGCCATCGTGTGACGGAAGAGGTGGCAGGAGCCCGGCTTGCCGACGCCCGAGCGCCGCACGTAGGAGGTGATGAGCCGGCTCAGGTTCTCGGTGTAGAGCTTGCGCCCGGTGACGGTGAGGAAGAGGGCGCCGTTGTCGGGCTCCGGTGCCAGCTCGGGACGGGCCTCTGCCAGGTAGCGCTCGCACCAGCGCACGGCGCGCTCGCCGGTCGGGATCATCCGGTCCTTGCGGCCCTTGCCTTCGCGGACCATCAGCGCCCGGCGCTCGACGTCGAGGTCGAACACCGCGAGGCTCGCCAGCTCCGCGCGTCGCACGCCGGTCGCATAGAGCAGCTCCAGCATCGCGCGGTCGCGCAGCCCGAGCGGCGTCGAGAGATCGGGCAGCGCCACGATCCGCTCGACCTCGGCGACGCTCAGCACGGCGCGCGGCAGGCGCTGCCCGGAGCGCGGCAGCTCAAGGCCCGCCGCGGGATCGTGAAGGATGCGGTTGTTGCGCGCCAGCCACTCGAAGAAGGTGCGCACCGCCACCAGCCGCTGGGTCTGGGTGGCAAAGGAGAGCGGGCTGCCGTCCTCCTTGCGGGCGTGAAAGAGCGCCCGCTGGTAGCCCTCGAGCATCGGCTTGGTCACCTCGGCCGGACGGCTGACGCCGCGCTCGTCGAGCCAGCGCGCCAGCATCGCCAGCAGCGTGCGCTTGGCCTTGACGGTATGACTGCTGTAGCCGTGGACGGAAAGGTGCTCGCAGAACTCTGCGATCAGGGCCGGGAAGCCGTGCGGGTCGCTCGGATCGCCCGCAATCGGCTCTGGCACGCGCTTTCTCATCTCAATCGCCCCCTTCACCAGGGGGCCGACCGGCCCCCGACCGCGCCCCGACCGGGGGCCGACCGCCACCCGACCGATTGCCCTCAGACCCCGACCGACTGCTGTCATAGCCGTGTTCGTCCCCGCCCTTGTCGCCGATCCGCTCGGGGTCGATCAGGCCAGGAAGCTGTGGCTCCTCGCTGCCCCCCTCCCAGGCAAGCTCGTAGAGGTAGCCGCCGTGCGAGCCGCGGTGCGCCCAGATCAGCTCCAGCTCGACCAGGCGGGCAAGGTGAACCTTCAGCTGCGTGTCGCCCCAGCCGAGCGCCTCTCGCAGCGCTCGGCGAGTGAAGCGCACGGCGGAGCGGCCCGCCTTCTCCTCCGCCGCCCGCGCATCGACGTGAGCGTCGATCAACCCGAGCAATCGCCGCGTGCCGGGCTGCAGCTCCTC
>DASTHF010000160.1:0-8411 GCA_035605615.1 Solirubrobacterales bacterium | reverse complement strand
AGCGCTCCAGCATCAGCTCGGCCTGGGCGCGGAGCTTCGGCCCGGCGCCGGGGGCGTTCTCGAACAACGGCGCGGTCAGCGACCAGCGGCCCTGGACGGCGGCCCCGCCGGCCGAGCGGCGGCGGGCGAACCGGCGCCCCTGCCGCTCCTGGGAGGAGACCGCGCGCAACCGCGGAGCCCGCAGCGGGGCGAAGGCGTCGTTCGTGACCTCGCCCGACCAGGCGAGGTCCCAGAGGGCGTTGTGGAGCTCCTCGGTGGGGAAGTCGAGGTCGGCGACGAGGTCGAGCCAGAAGGCGGGGCCGGCGGCGAGCCGTTCGCGGATCGCGTCGTGAGGCTCGCCCTCGGGGCGCTCCAGCCTGACGGCGGCGGGCGGGGGGCCGGCGAGGCGGACGTCCTCGCGGAAGTAGAGGGCGACGCGGCCGTCGGAGCGGCCGAGCGAGCCGGCACCGATCCAGACGACCTCGCCGCTCGTGCACAGTTCATCCAGCCAGGTCGGTGTGTAGGCGCCGAGGCGGCGGGGCAGCACGTCCACCTCCCAGACCTTGGGGGTGAGGGCGATGCCCTGGAGCGGCACCAACGCCTCACGCAGGCGGTCCGGCCCGGCGCCCGCGGGGCGGTGGGCGTCGACGTTCTGCCAGCTCGGCAGGAAGCGGGCGAAGCGGTCGCGGGCCGCCGGCTCGACTTCGCGGCGCAAGTGGGCGAGGCTGGCGCGCCGCACGCGGCGCAGCACCTCGGCGTCGCACCACTCGCGCTCGGTCCCGCCCGGCAGCAGCTCGCCGCGCACGAGGGCTCCTTCGCGCTCCAGCTCGCGCAGGGCGGGGAGCGGGTCGACGCCGTAGCGGGCGGCGAGCTGCGCGGTCGGAAAGGGGCCGTGGGTGCGGGCGTAGCGGCGCACCAGGGCGCGCATCGCGTCGGGGTGGTCCTCGAGGAAGGTGGCGGGCAGGCCGGCCGGCGGCGGCACGCCGAGCGCGTCGCGGTAGAGGCCGGCGTCCTCGGCTGCGACGTAGCGCTCCTCACCGCCGACGCGGATCGGCGCGACGCGGCGCTCGGCGACCAGCTTCTCCAGCATCGAGGCGGCCGAGTAGCCCGCGGCGACGCGCTCGGCGCACTCCGCGGCGGTGAGGTCGCCGACGTTGCGGAGGATCTGCTGGAGGGCGTCGCGGTCGGCGGCGCGGCCGGGCTCGGCGCGGTGCTGGAGCTGCGCCTCGACCTCGGCCAGGGCTTCGGTGTCGATCAGCTCGCGCAGCTCCTCCTGGCCGAGCAGCTCGCGCAGCAGGTCTCGATCGAGGGCGAGAGCGGCGGCACGGCGCTCGGCGTTCGGCGTGTCCCCCTCATACATGTAGGTGGCGACGTAGTCGAAGAGGAGCGAGGAGGCGAAGGGCGAGGCAGTCGGCGTCTCGACCTCGACGAGGTTGAGGCGGCGCGAGTGGAGGTCGCGCAGGATCTGCGTCAGCGAGGGGAGGTCGAGGACGTCGCGCAGGCACTCGCGGTAGGTCTCCAGCACGACCGGGAAGCGGGGGAAGTCGCGAGCCACCTCGAGCAGGCTCTGCGCCTTCAGCCGCTGCTGCCAGAGCGGCGTGCGCTTGCCGGGGTAGGCGCGCGGGATGAGCAGCGAGCGGGCGGCGTTCTCGCGGAAGCGGGCGCCGAACAGGGCCGAGCCGGAGAGCTCGCGGACGACCAGGTCCTCGAGCTCGTCGGGCTCGACCATGACCAGGTCGGCGGGCGGCGGCTCGTCGGCGTCGGGGAGGTGGACGACGATGCCGTCGTCGGACCAGATCGCGTCGGCCTCCAACTCGCGCTCGGCGCGAATCTTCTGCGAGAGGGCCAGTCCCCAGGCGGCGTGGACGCGGCCGCCGTAGGGCGAGAGGACACAGAGGCGCCAATCGCCGATCTCGTCGCGGAAGCGCTCGACGACGATCGTCTCGTCGGAGGGCACGACGCGGGTCGCGGCCTGCTGCTCGCGCAGGTAGGCGACGAGGTTCTCGGCGGCGCGGCGGTCGAGGTCGTACTCGGCGGCCAGCTCGGCCGGCTCTCGGGAGACCGCCTCGCGGGCGAAGGCGCCGATCGCCTTGCCGAGCTCGGCGGGGCGGCCGATCCCGTCGCCCTTCCAGAAGGGGACGGCCCCGGGCAGGCCGGGCGCCGGGGTGACGATGACGCGATCGCGGGTGATCTCCTCGATCCGCCAGGTGGTGGCGCCGAGCAGGAAGGTCTGGCCGGGGCGCGCCTCGTAGACCATCTCCTCGTCGAGCTCGCCGACGCGGCGGCCGTCTGGGAGGTGGACCCCGTAGAGGCCGCGGTCGGGGATCGTGCCGGCGTTGGTGACGGCGAGCTGGCGGGCGCCTTTGCGGCCGTGGATCGTGCCGGCGGTGCGGTCCCAGACGATGCGGGGGCGCAGCTCGGCGAAACGGTCGGAGGGGTAGCGCCCGTCGAGCATGTCGAGCACGTTCTCCAGCTGCTCGCGGGAGAGGTCTCGGAAGGGCTCCGAGGCGGTGACGAGGCGCTCGACCTCGTCGACGCTCCACTCGTCGAGCGCCGCCATCGAGACGAGGTGCTGGGCCAGGACATCGAGCGGGTTCTGCGGGATGACCGTCTCCTCGATCTCTCCTTCGCGCATGCGCCTCGCGACGACGGCGCACTCGAGCAGGTCGGCGCGGAACTTGGGGAAGATGCGGCCGCGGCTGACCTCACCGAGCGAGTGGCCGGCGCGGCCGACCCGCTGCAGGCCGCGGCTCACGGACTTCGGCGACTCGACCTGGACGACGAGGTCGACGGCGCCCATGTCGATGCCAAGCTCCAGGGAGGAGGTCGCGACCAGGCAGGGCAGCTGCCCCGACTTGAGCATCTCCTCGACGACCGTGCGCTCCTCGTGGGAGAGGGAGCCGTGGTGGGCGCGGGCGATTTCGGGCGGCGGATCGCCGTTGGGAGAGGAACTGCCGGCATGCTCGGTAGCCGGCAGTTCCTGCCACTGCTCGTCGGCCGCCAGCTCGTTTAGGCGCTTGGCGAGGCGCTCCGCGGCGCGGCGGTTGTTGACGAAGACGATCGTCGAGGTGTGTTCGCGGACGAGCTTCAGCAGCTCGGGATAGATCGCCGGCCAGATCGAGCGGGGGTTGCTGCCGGGGTCGAGGTTGGCGTCGGGCTCCGGACCGGCGGGGCGGGAGCTTGGGTCCGACATGTCCTCGACCGGGACGACGATCTTCAGGTCGAGCTCCTTGGTGCGGCCGGCGTCGACGATGCGGCAGTCGCGGTTGGGGCCGACGAGGAACTTGGCGATGCGCTCGAGGGGGCGCTGGGTGGCCGAGAGGCCGATGCGCTGGAGGCGGTCGGCGTTGGTGAGGTGCTCCAGCCGCTCCAGGGTCAGGGCCAGGTGGGAGCCTCGCTTCGACTGGGCGACGGCGTGGATCTCGTCGACGATCGCCGCCTCCGCCGTGGCGAGGATCTCGCGGGCTCCCGAGGAGAGCATCAGGTAGAGCGACTCGGGGGTCGTGATGAGGATGTCGGGGGGCGATTTGCGCATCGCGCGGCGCTCCGACTGGCTGGTGTCGCCGGTGCGCAGGCCGACCGAGACATCGGCGCCGATGCCGCGCAGCGGCGCCCGCAGGTTGCGCTCGATGTCGTAGGAGAGGGCCTTGAGCGGCGAGACGTAGACGATCCGCACTCCCTGGCCGCGCTCCGGCTCGCGCACGAGCCGGTCGATCCCCCAGAGGAAGGCGGCGAGCGTCTTGCCCGAGCCGGTCGGGGCGCAGATCAGCGCGTTGCCGCCGCCGGAGATCGCCTCCCAGCCGCCGACCTGGGCGGGAGTCGGTTGCTCGAACGAGGCCTCGAACCAGTCCCTGACCGGCGCGCTGAACGGCGCCAGCGGGTCGGCCGCCGCGGTCCTCGACTCGGCGGATTCGGCGCTCGATTTTCGATCGGTGCCCAACCCACCGATCTTACGCTCGCTTAGGGCGTGCCGCCGGTGAAGCGCACGTAGGCGTACCAGGCGGGCTTGGGGACGAATCCCGCCCCGAAGAGTCCGCTGCCGTCACAAAAATTGCAGGCCCCGGCCAGATCGTCCATCGAAAACCAGTAGACGCGCTGGATTCGCCATTGTTGCTGCTTACTGCGGAGCAGGCCGAAGGCACCCTTCAGCTGCTGGGCCTGGCCGTAGGGACCCTTCTCGAAGTGGTTGCGCCCGTTTGCTCCGCTGGGGTACTTTGAGCTCCAGCCCACCTCGGTGATCCAAAGGCCGACGCCGGGGTCCCGGCTCTTCTTCAGCACTTCGCGGACTTCGGTGATCTGGCGCCCGAGATACTCATACGTCTTCGCGTACGGATGCAGGGCGACGCCGTCGAATCTCGACTTGATCCCAGGAGCGCTTTTGTACATCTGCGAAAGGAATTCGGTCGCGTAGTAAGCCTGCCGAGGCCTGGTTTTGTATGCGGCTTCCCGGGGCCAGGCGAAGAGTCCTCCCAGCACCACCTGTGCATTCGGATCGATGCCTTTCGCCGCCATCGAGGAGATCTTCACGAGCTTCGCGTATTCGGCCGGGTTGGGATGGACGACGAAGTATTTGAAGTTCTCCTCATTCCAGATCTGCCAGGCGACGATCGGCCGCGCCGGCACATACGGATTTTCAGTCCAAAAGCTGCCGCCAGGGCCGTAACGGGCCACAACCTGTGAGACGAAGTTCATCCAGGCGGCGCGAGCGGCGCCTCCCACCGGCAGATGCTTCGGCGCCCTGACGGTCGAGCCGGGAATTCGCGCAAGCGGCACGGCCCAGGTAGGAGCGCCGTAGAGGCAGGGGAGGACATCGACTCCGGTTTCAGCCGCGCTGCGGACGAGCGCGTCGGTGGTCGACCAGTCGAAGGGGCCGTCGGCGATGGGCTGCACAGCGTTCCAGTCGATAGGGATCCGGATGCTCTCCACGCCGCCGCGCTCCAGCCGCTGGAGCTGTTCGAAACTGGGCGTCGCCTGGACATCCACGCCCCAGAAATCGACCGGGAGAGCGCTCGCCGTCGGTGCCGCGGCTGCGGAGATCGCCACGGTGGCCGCGAAAGCGGCACTCCAGGCACGTGTCTTCCCGGTCAAGCGCTTCGCCGGCCGCAGCATGCGCTCAGCCAGCCCTGGCGGAAACGGAGCCGCCACGCTGCCGGCGCTGGCGCGCCATGACGACGCCGATCGAAATCGCAGCCAGGGCCAGCACCACGGTCAGGATGGGCAGGAGGAGCGATGAACCGGAGCCGCTCGACTTCGGAGCTGCGCTCGACACGGCGGCCACGGTGCCAGCCGGGCCGGCCTTCGCCTCACCCCGTTCGCGCGACGCGCCACCTTTGCCGCCGCTCCCCCGCTTCTGCTTCGAAGTGATCCCCTGAGTCAGCGAGGAGCCGGATGGCGTGGCAGACTGAGCGGGGGCCGGAGCGCTCGAGGAGGTCGCCGACCCGCCATTCGAGCCCTTGCCGGTGACCATCGAGCCGTGACCCGTCGCAGTCGGAATTTCGCTTTCGTATTCGATCTGGCTCGAATCGGCGAAGGCAAGGACCGGGGAGCAGGCGAGTGCGAGCAGGGCCAACACTGACAACCCAGCGGCAAGGCGACCCAAGGGCAGGGTCAAGCGGCGCGTCCCGTCCATCCCGGGCAAGGTTAGACGAAATCGCGGCGCTTTTCGCTCCGATCCTCCTGATCGTTGGACTTGCGCTTGCCGGTGGCGGATATGAAGTGAGCCCCCGCCACATAGCCGGCCTCGGGGTATGGCTCGTGGTCGTCGGGATCCTCGTGTTTGGCGGAGCGACCCAGGCCAAGCTTGGCCGTCCCCTGCTCCTCGGCGCCGGCCTGATCGGCGGCCTTGCTGTGCTGTCTGTGATCTCATCTCTGTGGTCCGGCTCGGTCGAGTTGAGCGTCATCGAGGCCGACCGCGTTCTTGTCTATCTCGGCCTCTTCCTCGCTGCCTTCCTCATCGGGCAAACCGACAAAAGGCGCCAACGTTTCGCAGAAGGGCTTGCAATTTCCGTTGCGGCCGTAGCCCTGCTTGGCCTGGGAAGCCGCCTCCTTCCCCACGTGATCGAGGTGAGCAACTCGCTCGGAAGCGGGCCGCGACTGCGCTATCCGCTCGGCTACTGGAACGCCAACGGAGCCATGTGCGGAATCGCGGTCGGGCTGCTGCTGTGGGCGAGTCGGCGCGCGGGCTGGGCGGGGCTGCGCTGGCTCTCGGCGGCGCTTCTGCCCGCCGTCCTCCTGACCCTCTACTTCACCTACTCGCGGGGCGGCCTGCTCGCGCTGATCGTCGCCTCCAGCACCCTGCTCGTCCTCTCCCGCGACCGGCTCTGGCTGCTTGCAGCGCTGGCGATCGGCGCCCTTGGCGCCCTGCCGGCGGTGCTGGCGGTGCAGACAAGACAGAGCCTTGCCAACAACCTCGCGACTCAAACATCCGTTGAGCAGGGAGTGACGGTGCTGCTGATCCTGCTTGCCGGAACGGCACTGACGCTTCTCCTCTTCGCCGCGCTGCGGCGGCTCGAGGGCCGAGCAGGGCCGCTGGCCGGGCGGATGCTGGCCCTCTCACGCAACCCGGTGCTACTGCGCCGCGCCGCGCTGCTGGCGGCGATCGTCGCGATCGGCGCGGCGGTCGCGATCGGCGGACGCGCCTGGCACCAGTTCTCGAAGTCAGATGTCCAATTCCCAAGCGATCCACAGCAACACTTCTCCCAGCTCAGCGGAGCCGGCCGCAAGGACTTCTGGCGGGTGGCGATCGACGCCTTCTCGGAAGAGCCGCTGCTAGGGACCGGCGCCGGCACATACGTCTTCTCCTGGAACCAACACCGCTCGATCGACATGATCGTGCACAGCGCCCACTCCCTCTACCTCCAGGCCTTCGCGGAGCTTGGGATCGTCGGCGGGTTGCTGGTGCTGGCGCTTGTCGTGTCGCTGCTTTGGATCGGCCTTTCCTCTTGGCGCGCCGCGCCCCATCCCACACGCGAGCGCCACGCCGCGCTCCTCGCCGCCATGCTCGCATTCGCCGTGGGTGCCGGCATCGACTGGTTCTGGCAAATCGCCGCTCTTGGCGCAGTTTTCTTCCTCGCCGCCGGTGTCCTGGTGGGAGCGAGATGCAGCCAGCTCGCGTCCCCCCCGCCAGAAACGCCGCGGGGCAATTCGAGGAAAGAGGGCAGGCGCTTTGGGCTCGCCGTAGCCGGGCTCCTGGTCGCCTGGGTCTCGGCGATCGCGCTGATCGGCCCACTCCTCGTCGACCGCGAGATCGCGGCGAGCCAGCGCGACACCGCGCAGGGCAACTTCGCCGCCGCCGAGAGCCACGCGAACACCGCCCGCTCGATCGAGCCGTGGGCGGCCTCACCCTACGTCCAGCTCGGACTGCTGGCCGAGCTTCAGGGCGAATACCGGACAGCCGACCAGCGGCTGACAGAAGCGATCGAGCGTGAGGACCGCAATTGGCAGCTCTACTTCCTGCGCGCCAGAGTGAGGCGCGAGGCCGGCGACACGACCGGAGCCAGGGCGGACCTAGCAAGAGCCCGGCAGCTGGACCCCCTCGCCCCCGAGCTGAAGAGCGTGGAATCGTGACGCGCCCCGCCCAGGACACCGCTGCCGCGCGCCCCGTCCAGGCGGTGACGTCCAGTCCGCCGCCACGGGCGCGAACGGACCTCGCCGCGCGCCTCGGGCTGATCGGGCCGAGTGGCTCCCGGCGGCGCGGCGAGCTGCTGCGACGGATGCTCGCCGTGGGGGACTGGCTGGCGCTGATCGCGGCGCTCTGCGTGGCGACCGCCACGACCGCGGCCACCGATGTCGCCACTCTCTTCTGGGCGGTGCTGATCAGCCCGATCTGGATCCTCGTCGTGAAGGTCCACGGCCTCTACGACAACGACCACCGGCGCATCCGTCACAGCACTCTCGACGAGCTGCCGGCGCTGGTCTCGTCGAGCGCGCTCGGCACGATCGCGCTCGACGGGGTGCTGGCGCTGACGCCGGCGGGGCCCCTCTCCGCCCCCAGCGCGGTCATCGTCGGCATCGGGACGCTGGCCACCACCTTCGTCGTCCGCGCCGTGCTGCGCTTCCTCTGGCGCCGTCTGATCGGCGTCGCGACCGGCATCGTGATCGGTCCCGCCGCGGCGATCGACACCGTGGCGCGCCGCGCCGCCACCCATCCCGAGGCGCGCCTGCGGCTGATCGGCTACCTCGCCTCGCCGGGCGAGGAGGACGAGGCCTCCGAGCTGCCCCGGCTTGGATCGGTGACGGACCTCTCCTGGGTGGCGGAGCGCTACGAGGTGGAGCGCGTCGTCGTCGCCGCTGGCGGGCTGGAGATGAGCGAGGCGGCGGCAGAGCGGTTGATCGAGGACTGCAAGGTGGCGGGGCTGGGGCTCAGCTTCCTGCCGCAGCACTACGGCCTGCTTGGGCCGGGAGTCGAGCTCAACCGGCTCGCCGAGCTGCCG
>DASTHF010000144.1:0-23276 GCA_035605615.1 Solirubrobacterales bacterium | reverse complement strand
CAAGAACTACTCTGCGGTGCCCGCTTCGCGAGGCGCCGGCGAGACGACCCCACGACCCTCTCCCAAGGGCTCTACTCCTCGCTTGAGGAGCTGGGGTGGTCCGGACCGTCCGGCCTCTCCCTGGCGCCGTTGGGGATGAGTTGGGGATCGCCGCGCTCCGGGAAGGGGATATCGATCAGGTCGAAGTCGCGGGGGGCGACGGCGGGCGCGAAGACCTCGCGCGCCTCCTCGAGCACGGCGCCGACGTGGTAGCGGGAGGAGATGTGGACGAGGGCGAGCATCTTCACCGCCGCTTCGCGGGCCACCGCGGCGGCCTGGCCGACGGTGGAGTGGGCGGTGTCGGCGGCGCGCTGTGCCTCCTCCTCGGCGAAGCTGGCCTCGTGGACGAGCAGCTGCGCGCCCCGCGCCGCCTCGACCGTCGCCCTGCAGGGCGCCGTGTCGCCGCTGATCGCCAGGGCGCGACCAGGGCGCGGCTCGCCCAGCACGTCGCGGGGCTGGACGCGTCCGGCGGCGCCCTTGACGGGCTCGCCGCGCTGCAGGGCGGCGAAGGCGGGGCCCTCGGGCACGCCGAGCCGGCGCGCCGCCTCGGGATCGAAGCGGCCAGGGCGCTCCGCCTCGACCAGCGCGTAGCCGCAGGCGCGCACGCCGTGCTCGACCGGGAAGGCGCGCACCGCGGCTCCCTCCAGCGGAACCGCCTCGCCGGGCTCCAGCTCGACCAGCTCGAGCTTGAAGCCCAGCCTGCCGACCAGCCGGGTCAGCGTCTTGAAGAGGTCCTGGAGGCCGCGCGGCCCGTAGACGGTGAGCGGTGTGCGGCGCCCGGTCAGGTCGTATGTTTTGAGCAGTCCCGGGACGCCGAGAAAGTGGTCGGCGTGGAAGTGGGTGAGGAAGATCGCGTCGACCTGGACGAGGCCGAGCGAGCGCTGCAACTGGCGCTGCGTCCCCTCGCCGCAGTCGAACATCAGCCGTTCGCCGCCGCGCGCCACGAGCAGGCTCGCGGTCGAGCGCCGCGCCGACGGCACGGCTCCCCCCGTGCCGAGGAATGCAACCGAAAGGTCCATGAGCCGCGAGCCTACGCGACCGGGCGCAACCGGCACGCGAAGCTAGACTGACCTGCGCTGCGCCCGTAGCTCAGCTGGATAGAGCGCATGCCTCCGGAGCATGAGGTCACAGGTTCGAATCCTGTCGGGCGCGTTACCCGATTCCGCCGAGCCCCTTTGTGGTGTACCTGTTCTTCCTTCAGCGTCTATCTGACGTGCACATACCGACTGGTCGGTATACTCCTGAATCATGCCTCCCAAAACCGACCATCGCCGCTCCGAGGTCAAGGCCCAGTCAGATGAGCTGGGGAGCTCACGCGAGCAGCTCCTCGACGCCGCCACTCGAGTCTTTGCGCAGCGCGGATACCAAGGCGCCTCGATGAACGAGATCGCTGCCGAGGCCGGCTTCTCGAAGGGCGCCCTCTACTGGAACTTCGAAAGCAAGGAGGATCTGTTCTTCGCCCTGCTCGACGAGCGCGTCGATCGTCCGCTGCGGGCGCTCTTCAAGGAAGGGATTGCGCCTCCAGGAGAGGACGCGAGCGACTTCTTCTCCGTGCTGCTGGCGACAAACCGCGAGCTGGCCCTGCTCTTCCACGAGTACTCCGCGATGGCAGTTCGGGACCCGAAGCTGGGTGCCAAGTTCGTCGAGCGCAACAGGAAGCTGCGGACCGAGATAGCCGCCGCCATCGAGGCTCGCAACAAAGCCCTTGGCATCCCCCTGACCATCCCCGCCGAGCAGATCGCCACCGCGGTGATCGGACTGGCCCACGGGCTCTCGGTCGATCAACTAACGGACCCGGAGTCGGTGCCGTCGGACCTCATCGGCCAGATTCTCTCCATGATCGAAGCCGGCAACGCCGCGAAAGCAGAGGAGGGGAAATGAGCGTCCAGCGAGCTCCCTTCCCGGTAAAGCCGCCTGTGGACCTATCGGGAGCTCCCCCCGGACCGCGCCTTCCCCGCCACCTCCTCGGCATGTTGTGGCTGCTGCGCGAGCCTCAACTGCTCGAACTCTGCCGCCGACGCTACGGGGACATCTTCTCGCTGAAAGCCTGGCCCATTGGCCTCCTCGTTGTCATCAGCGACCCGGCCGAGATCAAGCGGGTCTTTACGAGCGATCCGGACGTCGTGCATGCCGGAGACGGTAACGCCGTGACCTTGCCGGTAGCGGGGAAGGAGTCGGTCCTGTTGCTCGACGGTCAGCGGCACCTCCACCGGCGCAAGCTGATGTTGCCACCATTCCACGGCGACAGACTCTCCGTATATGGCGGATTGATCGGTGAAGTAGCCGACGAGGAGATCGACCGCTGGCCGCTGGACACCGTCTTCCCGATGCATTCGGCGATGCAGTCGATCACGCTCAAGGTCATCTTGCTCGCCGTATTCGGCATCGAGGACGCTGAGCGCCGGGCAGAGCTCGAGCGGCTGATTCCGAAGATGATCAACTCCCCCGCGCTGCTCTGGCCGCCCCTGCAGCGCGACCTCGGCTCCTGGAGCCCCTGGCGGCGCTTCCTTGCGCTGCGGGACAAGGTGGACTCGCTGCTCTTCGAGGAGATCGAGCGCAAGCGAAAAGATCCCGAGCTGGAGAATCGCGACGACATCCTCTCGTTGCTGCTGCAAGCGCGCGATGAAAACGGCGAGCCGATGGGCGACGAGGAGCTTCGGGACCAACTCGTGACGCTCCTCCTGGCCGGGCATGAGACGAGCGCGACTTCGCTGGCCTGGACTTTTGAGCGATTGCTTCGCAACGAGGCGGTGCTCGCTCGCCTGCGCAACAAACTCGCCGCAGGCGATGAGGAATACCTCGACTGCGTGATCACAGAGAGCCTGCGCTCACGACCGATCATCCCCTACGCAATGCGCCGCCTGACCGAGCCTTTCGAAATCGGCGGCTACGAAGTCCCGGCCGGCGCCTTCGTCGGCAGTTCGACGACGCTCGTTCACAACCGGCCCGATCTGTACCCGGACCCAGAGGTCTTCCGTCCTGAGCGCTTCGAAGACAAGCGCGCCGACACCTACGCCTGGATCCCGTTCGGCGGAGGTGTCCGTCGCTGCCTCGGTGCCTCCTTCGCGACCTTTGAGATGAAGATCGTCTTGGGGCGGGTGATCGAGCGCTGCGATCTGGCGGTGCCCGATCCCAAACCGGAACGTCCGCGCGGGCGGTTCGTCACGTATGTGCCCGCTCGCGGCGCTCGCGTCATCTTGCGGCAGCGTCGTCCAGCCTCGTCATCAGTCTCAACGGTCTTCACCTAAGGGAGCCAGCGTGCACCTAGAACCGAATCTCAATGTGAGGACGAAATGGGTAGAGGGAACGGCGGCCGACTCAGTAGGTCCCTTCTTCATCAGCTACACCGAGTTCACACCAGACAAGCCCCATGACGTCCTCGGGATCTATCTCGCCTCCAGGCGGCTGGTCGCGGCTTGTGCCGGACTCGAAGGCGCCGTTGGGCTGACGACGTACTGGCAGCTGCGCCACTGGCGCGGCGGTTCTCTCTCGGTTTGGGATGACCCGGGGGCGCTGCATAGCTTCGTGCGGCTCCCCTACCACGTTGAGATCATGCGCAAATATCGAATGCGCGGCACGGTGCGATCCAGCGAGTGGTGGTCGGAGTCGTTCGATCTGGCTCAAGCGCTCACCGACGGTCGCCACGCACTTGACGGGTCCCTCTAGCCGAGTCGCGTCTCCGGCCTCTACGCGGCTAGGGAGCGACGAGGAGCTCGGGGCCCTCTATGCCTTTGCCGACCTTGTTCAGCTTCGGATTGGCGGGGGCGCTCGACATGCGTGAGGCGGGCAGCGGCGCGCACATCGCGACCGCGTCATCGACGGAGAGGTCGGGGCGCAGCCAGGCCGCCTCGGCCTCCGGGCCCGGCAGGATCGCCGGCATGCGGTCGTGCACGCGGGCGACCAGCTCGTTGGGCGTCGTGGTGACGATCGTGCAGGTGTAGAGCCAGCCGCCCTCGACGCCCGACCCCTCCTCCTCCCACTCCTTGCGGGTGCAGATGCCGGCGAAGGCGAACGGCTCGCCGCCGTCGACCGTGAAGCGCCAGGGCTGGCGCGGCTGCTTCGGGTCCTCGGCCTTCATCCACTCGTAGAAGCCGTCGGCGACGATCAGGCAGCGGTGGCGGAACTTGCCGACCAGCGGCGCATAGGCGCGGCTCGAAGTCAAGTTCTCCGCTTTGGCGTTGATCATCCGGTAGCCGACCTTGAGGTCCTTCGCCCAGCGCGGCACCAGGCCCCAACGCATCAGCCGCGCCTCGCGCTCGCCGGCGGCCGCCTCCTCCGGGTCCGGCGAGGAGCGGATCGTCAGCACCTCCTGGGTCGGCGCGACGTTGAAGCGGCCCAGCGCCGAGGCGGCCCGCTCGGCCCGCTCCTTCGTCGGCGGCGGCGCCTCGCCGTCGCCGCCCCGCTCCAGCGCCTTCTCGAGTTCGACCTGGAAGCGATCGGCGATCTTCTTCGTGTCCTTGGCCGCGACCGTGAACCGCCCGCACATACGGCGGATGATCCCAGGCGCCGCGCACCGGCTGTGAAAGCCGAGGAGCGGCCTTTCCCTACGGCCGCGCCTCGGGATGCTCGCGGTACCAGTCGAGGGTGCGGCGGAGGCCGTCGCGAAGCTCGACCCGCGGGCGCCAGCCGGTCAGCTTGCGCAGCTTCGCCGAGTCGACGAACTGGCGGTCGATCTCGCCGTCGGGGTTGCCGGCGCCCTGGAAGTCGGGGTCGACGCCCGTGCCGGCGACCGCGGCGATCAGCTCGACGACCTCGCGCACCGAGTGCGGGTGCTCGCCGCCCGCGTTGAACGCCTCCCCGGCCGCACTGTCGGTGGCAGCTTCGGCGATCGCCAGGTAGGCGGCGACGGCGTCGTCGACGTGGAGGAAGTCGCGCTCGGGGCTGCCGTCGGAGCGAATCACGGGACGGCGCCCGTCGAGCACCGCGATCGCCGTCTCCGGGATCAGGCGCGAGAAGTTGAGGTCGCCGCCGCCGTAGACGTTGGCGAAGCGGGTGACGGCGAGCGGCAGGCCGTAGGCGCGCGCGTAGCTGCGGGCTATGACGTCCGCCGCCGCCTTGCTGGCGTCGTAGGGGTAGGCGGCGCGCAGCGGGAAGTCCTCGCGGTAGGGAAGCTCGGGGCTCGTGCCGTAGGCCTTGTCGGAGGAGGCGAAGACGACCCGCCCGACTCCATGCTCGCGACACGCTTCGAACACGTTCCAGGCGCCGCGCACGTTGACCTCGAAGGTCTCCAGCGGCGAGGAGCGGGCGACGCCGACGATCGTCTGGGCGGCGAGATGGAAGACGGCGTCGCAGCCGGCCACCGCCGCGTCGACCGCCTCGGCGTCGCGCAGGTCGGCCTCGACCAGCTCGATCTCGCCGCCGATCCCGAGCAGATCGAGGCCGGAGAGACGCTCGCCGCCGACATCGGCTTCGCGCGGCGCCGGCCGGTCGAGGACGCGAACCGCGTCCCCCCGCTCCAGCAGCGCCTTAGCCAGGTGCGAAGCGACGAAGCCATGCGCGCCGGTGACCAAGGTCAAGCCCACAGGCGCACCACCACTTTCTTCCGGTGCGCTTTATGTGCGCATAGGGGACATAAGGCGCACCGGAAGCTCATCGCAGCGACTCTACGCTGGCCCAAGCTCGCCAGGGCGCCTCGCCGGCCGCCCAGAGGTCGTTGAGGACGACCGCGTCCTTGTAGGTGTCCATGCAGTCCCAGAAGCCCTCGTGGCGGAAGGCGCGCAGCTGGCCGTCGGCGGCCAGCTGCGCCAGCGGCTCGCGCTCGAGCACGCTGTCCTCGTCGAGGTAGGCGAGAGCGCCCGGCTCCAGGCAGAGGAAGCCGCCGTTGATCCAGCGCTCGCTGCGCGGCTTCTCGACGAAGCCGGCGACCCGGCCGTCACCGTCGAGCTCCGCCACCCCCCACTGCAGGTGCGGCCGCACGACGGTCATCGTCGCCAGGGCGCCGTGGTCGCCGTGGAAGCCGAGCAGCGCGTCGAGATCGACGTCGGCGACCCCGTCGGCGTAGGTCGCGCAGAAAGGCTCGCCACCGAGCCGATCGGAGAGCAGCGCGATCCGCCCCCCGGTCGGCGTGTCCAGGCCCGTGTCGACGCACTCGATCGCGACCCCGTCGGGCCAGTCCTCCGCCGCGACGAACTCGCCCACCGCCTCGCCCAGGTATCCAGTGGCCAGCAGGAACCGCTCGAAGCCCTGCGCGGCGTAGATTCCGATCACATGCCAGAGGATCGGCTTGCCGCCGATCTCGACCAGCGCCTTCGGCACCGTCTCGGTCCGCTCGCGGAGGCGAGTCCCCCGTCCACCGCAGAGGATGACTACCGGCGGCTTCATCGTTGTCACCTTTGACCGGGCTATGGGACGGTCAAAGGCGAAAGCGACACTCAGCCACCTGCCACCGCGGGGAGGATGGTGACCTCGTCGCCCTCGCTTATCGGCGTTTCGAGGCCGTCCTGGAAGCGGATGTCCTCGCCGCTGACGTAGACGTTGACGAAGCGGCGCAGGTCGCCGTCCTGGGTGATCCGCTCGCGCAGGGCGCCGTGCGCCTCGAAGACCGCGTCGAGCACCTCCCCGACGGTCGAGCCCGACACCTCCACCTCGGCCTCTCCCCCGGTCGCGGCGCGCAGCTGTGTCGGAATCTTCACGGTGACTGCCATCAGACGGTTGCCTCCTGCTGCTCGAACTCGAACTCGGACTCGAAGCTGTCGAGATCGGGCTCGATCTCGTGCATCTGGAACCTATCGCGGGTCGCGTCGAGGGTCTTCAGCCCCTCGCCGGTGATGTAGACGACGACCCGCTCGCCGGATGCGACATCGCCGCGCGCGGCGAGCTTGGCGAGGGCGGCGACGGTGACCCCGCCCGCCGTCTCGGTGAAGATCCCGGTCGTCTCCGCGAGCAGCAGGATGCCGTCGCGGATCTCGTCGTCGCTGACCGCGTCGATCGAGCCGCCGGTTCGGCGTGCCTGCTCCAGCGCGTAGGGACCGTCGGCCGGGTCGCCGATCGCCAGGCTCTTGGCGATCGTGTCCGGCTTCTGCGGCTTGCAGATCTCCCAGCCTTCGGCGAAGGCCGTGGCGACCGGGCTGCAGCCCTGCGCCTGGGCGCCGTTGAAGACCGGCTGCCCGCCCTCGACCAGCCCGAGGTCGATCCACTCCTGGAAGCCGCGCCCCACCTTGGTGAAGAGCGAACCGGAGGCGATCGGGCAGACGACCCTGTCCGGCAGCTTCCAGCCGAGCTGCTCGACCGTCTCGTAGGCGAGCGTCTTCGAGCCCTCCGCGTAGTAGGGCCGCAGGTTGACGTTGACGAAGGCCCAGGGCCGCGTTTCGGCGAGCTGCGTGCAGAGCCGGTTGACGTCGTCGTAGTTGCCGCGCACGGCGACCAGGTGCGTGCCGTAAACGGCGGTGGCGAGCAGCTTCTGCTCCTCGAGGTTGGCGGGGACGAAGACGTAGGACTCAAGCCCGGCGGCCGCCGAGTGGGCGGCGACCGCGTTGGCGAGGTTGCCGGTCGAGGCGCAGGCGACCGTCGTGAAGCCCAGCTCGCGCGCCTTGGCAACCGCCACCGCGACGACCCGGTCCTTGAACGAGTGGGTCGGGTTGGCGGCGTCGTTCTTGACCCACAGCTCGGCGTCGAGCCCAAGCCGCTCGGCGAGGCGGTCGGCCCGCACCAGCGGGGTCAGACCCGGCTCGAGCGGGTCGCCCGGCCGCCCGACGAAGGGCAGGAAGTCGGCGTAGCGCCAGATCCCCTGCGAGCCCGCCTGGATCCTCCGCTTCGCGGTCTCCGGGTCGAGCGCGGAGTGGTCATAGGCCACCTCGAGCGGGCCGAAGCAGCGCTCACATGCGAAGTGCGCCGCCAGGTCGTACTCCGCCCCACACTCCTTGCACCTCAGGCTTTCGATTGACATCCGACCTTCCTTCTTGCCTCCAAATGAAAAACCTCCGCCTCGTGTGGGGCAGAGGTCCGGTCGGACGTCCCCCACATCTTCCAGGCCGCTTTATGCGTACCTGCTGGACTTGGCACCTGTCTCGGACCGAGGTCCGAGGTGGTTGCCGGGGCTTCACTGGGCCAGTCCCTCCACCCCTCTAGATGTGGCGCTTATGTGTGGAGGGAAGAGTACCATCGCCTGCCATGCCCGACGAGAAGGTGAGCCCGACCGATGCCGAACCTCCCGAAGCCGAGGCTGCGGCGCGCGGCGAGGCGAGGCGAGCTCATCACCCCCTCGCCGCAGGCTGAGCCCCAGAAGCCCCGCGTCGAGCAGATCGACTCCTCCGGCCTGCGCTGGGTCAACATCGAGCGCCCGGGCGGCCTGGAGCGCGGCTGGATCGAGGACAACTTCGAGTTCCACGCGCTCGACCTCGAGGACGTGCTCTCGCGCAACCAGCGGCCGAAGATCGACGTCTACGACGACTACCTCTTCATCGTCCTCCACCTCCCCATCTTCGACCCGGCCGCGCGGCGGCTCGGCGCCGGCGAGCTCGACGTCTTCGTCGGCCCCGGCTATCTGGTCACGATCCCCAACCAGCCGCTGCAGCCGGTCGAGTACCTGTTCGAGCGCTGCCGCGCGAAGGAGGAGCTGCGCGAGCAGCTCTTCTCGCGCGGCGCCGGCTACCTGCTCTACCGGCTGGTCGACGACAGCTTCGACTACTGCTTCCCGATGCTGCGCAAGATCGGCAACAAGCTCGACGCGCTCGAGGACGGCATCTTCGAGGGCCGCTCCGAGGAGGTGGTGCGCGACATCTCCGACGTCAAGCAGGAGATCATCAACTTCCGCAAGGTGATCCGGCCGCAGCGGCCCGTCCTGCGCGACCTGGAGAAAGTCAAGGAGCGCTACCTGGCGCCGGTCGACATGGAGATCTACTTCGACGACATCGTCGACGCCCACGAGCGGATCTGGGACATGCTGGAGAACTACAAGGAGGTGGTCGAGGCGCTCGAGGAGACGAACGAGTCGGTGATCTCGCACCGCCTCAACGACGTGCTGCGCGTGCTGACCTCGATCAGCGTCATCGTCCTGCCGCTCACCCTGATCGCCAGTATCTGGGGGATGAACGTGCGAGTGCCGGGCCAGGACAGCATCGTCGCCTTCTGGGTCGTGATGGGCGCGATGGCGACGGTCCTGGTCGGGATGGTCGCCTACTTCCGCAAGCGCGGCTGGCTATAGCCTCCCGTCCGTGGCCAACTTCCGGATCTGGGCGCCGTGGCGCCTCGCCTATGTGAAGGACGCGTCCAAGGACATCGAGGAGCGGTGCATCTTCTGCGCCAAGCCGGCCGAGGACGACGACGAGGCGAACCTGATCGTGCACCGCGGCGAGCGCTGCTTCGTGATCCTCAACCTCTTTCCCTACACGAACGGGCACCTGATGGTGGCGCCCTACGAGCACGTCGGCCGCCTCCAGGACGTCGACGACGCGACCCTGGCCGAGATGATGTCGCTGGCGCGGCGGGCGATGGCCAGGCTCGAGGAGGTCTACTCGCCGCACGGCTACAACGTCGGCTTCAACCAGGGGCGCGTCGCCGGCGCCGGCGTCGAGCACCACATCCACCTCCACGTCGTGCCGCGCTGGGGCGGCGACACCAACTTCATGCCGGTGATCGCCGACACCCGGGTGATGCCGCAGACCCTGGAGCAGAGCTATCAAGCGCTACGAGGAAGTTTTGACTAACCAAGCAAGCAGCTACCCGCATATGGCGGAGGCCGCAGGCCGTAGCCATGGGCGGAATATTGATGAGACCAAGCCTTCATCCGGTCCTGGTCGCAATCTGATTCTTCCAGGGCCGGATGAAGGCCGAGCCGACCACGCCAAGTCGCCATGACGATCTTCGAGGCGTACGACATCCGGGGGCTGTATGGCTCGGAGATGGACGAGACGACCGCGCACGCGATCGGCCGCGCCTTCGCCCGCGTGCTGGCGCGGCTGCGCGGCAAGCAGCCGGGCGAGCTGCGGGTCGGCCTGGGCCGCGACATGCGGCTGACCGCGCCGGCAATGGCGGCCGAGCTGCGCGACGGCCTCATCCTCGAGGGCGCCGAGGTGCTCGACGCCGGCATGGTCGCGACCGAGATGCTCTACCACCTGGTCGGCTCGCGAGGGCTGGACGGCGGCGCGATGGTCACCGCCTCGCACAACCCCAAGGCCTATACCGGCGTCAAGCTGGTCCGCGAGGGGGCGCTGGCGCTCTCCGGCGACGCCGGGATCGGCGACATGCGGCGCGAGATCGAGGCCGGTCTGGGGCCCGCCCCGGGCGGCGGCTCCTTCGAGGAGGTCGACGTCTGGGACGAGTACCGCGAGCAGGCGCTCTCCTTCATCGATCCGGCCAAGGTTCGACCCCTCAAGGTCGTGGTCGACGGCGGCAACGGCATGGCCGGCCCGATGGTCGGGCCGATCCTGCGCCGGCTCGGCCTCGAGCTGGACGAGATGTACTTCGAGCCGAACGGCGAGTTCCCCGACCACGAGCCCAACCCGCTGCTGGAGGAGAACCGGCGGCTGATCATGGAGCGGGTGCGCTCCGCCGGCGCCGACCTCGGGATCGCCTGGGACGGCGATGCCGACCGCTGCTTCTTCATCGACGGCGACGGAGAGTTCTGCGACGGCGACTTCATCTGCGCCCTGCTCGCCCGCGCCGCGCTCGCCAAGGATCCCGGCGCGACGATCCTCTACGACCCCCGCTCCAGCCGCGCCGTCCCCGACCTCGTCGCGGCCGAGGGCGGCCGCTCGGCGCTCTCCCGCGTCGGTCACGCCTTCTTCAAGACGCGGATGCGCGAGGAGGGCGCGGTCTTCGGCGGTGAGGTGTCCGGCCACTACTACTTCCGCGACTTCTGGTGCGCCGACTCGGGCACGATCCCCGCCCTGCTGATGCTGGAGCTGCTCTCGGTCGACGGCCGCGGCCTCGCCGAGCTGATGGCCGAGTTCCGCTCCCGCTACTTCATCTCCGGCGAGATCAACTCCGAGGTCGACGACCAGGCGGCGAAGATGGAGGAGATCGCGGCGCGATACGCGGACGGTGCCAAGGTGACCCGCCTCGACGGCATCTCGGTCGACTACCCCGACTGGCACTTCAACGTCCGACCCTCCAACACCGAGCCGCTGCTCCGCCTCAACCTCGAGTCACTCGTCTCTCGCGCCGACATGGAGGCGAAACGGGACGAGGTCTTGGGGTTGATCCGGACGTGACGCTCGACCCCGAGCAGGCGCTTCGCGAGTGCGCGGACGCCGGCATCCACCTTCTCCGCATCCCCACCCCGTTCGCGGTCGGGCGCGTCAACTGCTACCTGCTCGAGGACGAGCCGTTGACCCTGATCGACACCGGCCCCAACTCCGGCAAAGCGCTCGATGAGCTGCAGAGCCAGCTCGCCGCCCGCGGCCACGCGATCGAGGATCTCGAGCTCGTCGTCCTCACCCACCAGCACATCGACCACCTGGGGCTTGTCGAGGTGATCGTGAAGCGCTCCGGCGCCGAGGTGGCGGCGCTCGGCCTCGCCGCCAAGCGGCTCGCCAACTTCGGCGAGGACGCCGAGCGCGAGGACCGCTTCGCGGTCGAGCTGATGCTGCGCAACGGCATCCCCGAGCAGGTCGCCGTCGCGTTGCAGACCGTCTCGCGCGGCTTCCGCGGCTGGGGATCGAGGGCAGAGGTGACACGACCGCTCGCCGACGGCGAGGAGATCGCCTTCCGCAACCGCACGCTGCAGGCGCTGCACCGCCCCGGCCACAGCCCCTCCGACACGGTCTTCTGGGACGAGCGGCGCCGCATCCTGATCGCCGCCGACCACCTGATTGCGCATATCTCCTCCAACCCGCTGATCACACCGCCGCTCGACGGCTCGACCGAGCGGCCACAGGCGCTCGTCACCTACATCGAGTCGATGCGCAAGACGAGGGAGATGCCGGCCCGGATCGTCCTCTCCGGCCACGGCGAGGCGATCGTCGACCACGTCGCCCTGATCGACGAGCGCCTCGCAAAGCACGAGCGGCGCAAGGAGAAGATCTACAGGCTGATCGCGGAGCGGCCGCGGACCGGCTACGAGATCGCCCAGGAGATCTGGGGCAACGTCGCCGTCACCCAGGCCTACCTGACGCTCTCCGAGGTGATCGGCCACGCCGACCTGCTGGTCAACGAGGGCCGCGTGCGCGAAGTCGATGAGGAGGAGGTGGTCCGCTATGAGGCGACCGGGTAGGGGGCGCGGCGCCAAGAAGCGGATGCTGATCATCGTCAACCCCTACGCGACGACGGTCTCCGACCGGCTCAAGAACCTGGTCGTGTACGCGCTGCAGGGACGCTTCGAGGTCGAGACTGTCTCCACCGAGGCGCAGAACCACGCGATCGAGATCGGCCGCCAGGTGCGCGACCACGGCTACGACGTCGTCGTCGCCTTCGGTGGCGACGGCACCCTGAACGAGGTCGCCAACGGCCTCGCCGGCACCGACGTGCCGGTGGCGATGCTACCCGGCGGCTCGACCAACGTCGTCTGCCGCACGCTCGGCATCCCCAATGACGTCGTCGACGCCACCGAGCACCTGCTGGCGCTGGCCGACGAGTGGGCGCCGCGCAAGATCGACCTCGGCCAAGTCGATGATCGCTACTTCCTCTTCTCCTGCGGCGCCGGCATCGACGCCACCGTGGTACGGCGGGTCGACGGCCACCCGAAGCTGAAGGCGAGGGTCGGCCCGTACTACTACGCCTGGTCGGCGATCTCCGCCTTCTACCGCGGCTACCGGCTCAACCCGGTGCGGATACGGGTCGAGGTTGACGGCAAAAGTGCCGAGGGGATCACTGCGATCGCCCAGAATTCCGACCCGCTCACCTACTTCGGCAAGCGCCCGATCCGCGTCTGCGAGCAGATCGAGATCGACGACGGCGCGCTCTCGGTCGGCGTCCTGCGCCGCGCCGCGCAGCGCGACATGCCGACCCTGGTCTCGCGCCTCTTCAGCGAGAAGCGGCCCGGCGGCGGCCATCGCCAGATCGAGTGCTTCGAGGGGATCGTGGAAGCCCGCGTCCATTCGATCTCGAAGACAAAGAACGGCGAGGTCCGGGCCTTCCCGGTCGAGGTCGACGGCGACTACATCGGCGAGAAGACGGCCCTGACGCTGCGCGCCGCCCCAAAAGCCTTGACCGTAGTTGCATGAGAGGCGCGAGAGTCAAGCCTGGGTAGGACGCAGGGAGCGTGGCGTGCTCTGCACGCGAGCGACCGAGGACGCCGCCAGGCGCCGGCTATCGCGCCTCACCCTGTTGGTGTAATGCGATAGGCGTCGAAGACCGACTCAACATTGCGCAGCCGCGAGATGCACTGCTTGAGCTGCTCGGTGTCGCCGACCTCGACCACGAAGCGGTTCTTCACCATCGGGTGCTTGGTCATGCAGGTGGCGCCGAGGATATTGATCCCCGCCTCGGCGAAGGTGCGCGAGAGGTCCTCGAGCAGGCGGGTGCGGTCGTAGGCGTCGATCTGTAGCTCGACCCGGTAGGAAGTCTCGTTCTCGCCGTCCCAGCTCACCTCGACGAACCGTTCCGGCGCCTTCATCAGCGCCTTCACGTTGCGGCAGTCGCTGCGGTGGATCGTGATCCCCCGCCCCAGTGAGACGTAGCCGGCGATCGCGTCGCCTGGCACCGGCCGGCAGCACTTGGCCAGCCGCACCGCGACCTTGTCGGCCCCCTTGACGCGGATGCCGTAGTTGGATGCCTCCTTGGTCCGCCGCGCCTTGTCCTCGCGCGCCTCGGCGAAGCCGACGGGCTCGTGCTCCTCGACTGCCTCGCCCGCCTTCAGCCGCTGCATCAGCTTGTTGGCGACCGTCTTCGTCGAGACCTTGCCCTGGCCGAGCGATACGTAGAACTCGCTCGCCTTGCGGAAGCCCATCTCGCGGATCACGTCCGCGAGCAGCGGCGACATCTCCAGCTTCTGCATCGGCAGGCCGCGCTTGCGCAGCGCGTCCTCGAGCGCTTCGCGGCCGTGCTTCTCGGCGTCCTCGCGGCGCTCCTCCTTGAACCAGGCGCGGATCTTGTTGCGCGCCCGGCTCGTCCGCACCAGCTTCAGCCAGTCGCGCGAGGGGCCGCGCTTCTGCTTCGCGGTCAGCACCTCGACGATGTCGCCGGAGCGCAGCTGGTAGTGCAGCGGCACGATCGAGCCGTTGACCTTGGCGCCGACGCAACGGTGGCCGACGTCGGTATGGACGGCGTAGGCGAAGTCGAGCGGGGTCGAGCCCGCGGAGAGGCTCTTCACCTCGCCCTTCGGGGTGAAGACGAAGACCTCGTCCTCGAACAGGTCGACCTTGAGCGACTCGAGGAACTCGGCCGGGTCCTGGTCGCCCTCCGCCTCGACCAGCTGCCGCAGCCAGGTCATCTTCTCGCGCCGCGGATCGGTCGCGCCGCCCTCCTTGTAGGCGACGTGGGCGGCGATCCCGTACTCGGCGAGCTTGTGCATCTCGATGGTGCGGATCTGGATCTCCAGCGGCTTGCCTTCGGGCCCGATCACCGTCGTGTGCAGCGCCTGGTACATGTTGGCCTTCGGCATCGCGACGAAGTCCTTGAAGCGGCCGGGCAGCGGCTTCCAGATCGAGTGGATGACGCCGACCGCGCCGTAGCAGTCCTTGACCGAGCCGACGATCACCCGCATCGCGGTCAGGTCGAAGATCTCGTTGAACTCGCGCCCCTTCTTGGTCATCTTCGTGTAGATCGAGTAGAAGTGCTTGGCGCGGCCGGAGATCTCCGCCTCGATGCCGACCTTGCCCAGCTCCTCGGCGAGGATCCGCCCCGCCTCGCCGACGTAGACCTCGCGCTCGTCGCGCTGCTGGGCGACGAGCTGTTTGATTTCCTTGTACTTGCGCGGGTGCAGGGTCGCGAAGGCGAGGTCCTCAAGCTCCCATTTGATCGCGTGGATCCCGAGCCGGTGGGCGAGCGGCGCGTAGATCTCCAGCGTCTCGCGGGCCTTGACGAGCTGCTTCTGCTTCGGCAGGGCGCCGAGTGTGCGCATGTTGTGGAGGCGGTCGGCCAGCTTGATCAGGATCACCCTGACGTCGGTGGCCATCGCCACCATCATCTTGCGGTAGTTCTCGGCCTGCCGCTCGTCGCGGCTCTCGAAGGTGATCCCGGTCAGCTTGGTGACGCCGTCGACGAGCTGGGCGATCTCCTCGCCGAACTCCTCGCGGATCTCGTCCAGGCTGGCGCTTGTGTCCTCGACCGTGTCGTGCAGAAGCGCCGCGCAGAGCGTCTCGGTGTCGAGCCGCAGGCGGGCGCAGATCTGCGCCACGCCGACCGGGTGGGTGATGAACTCGTCGCCGGAGCGGCGCAGCTGGTCGGCGTGGCGCTCGCAGGCGAACTCGAAGGCGTGCGTGACAGCGGCGCGGTCGACCGGCGTGGCCGGCGTCGGAGCCTCGCCGTTGCCGGCCGTGTCATCGGCGGCCGGCGCAGCGTCGAACTCCTCGACGACCGCGAAGAGATCGTCGAGGAGGTCCTGGTGCTCTAGGGATGTCTGTGTCGTTCGAGGTATCGCCGTGCCTCCTCGTGGCGGGCGCCGTAGGCCCGGAACGCGGCTGAGCGCTCCAGGTCGGCACCTTCTGAGGATACGACCCCGACGGTCCCGTCACCGCCCCGCGGCTCGCCCTGCACGAGGCCCAGCTCGGCGAGCACGCGGAAGCAGCGCGCCGCCGCCTCGGGGCCGCGCGGGCGGGGACCATCGCCCCGCAGCGCCGCCAGCAGCTCCTCACCGCCGACCTCGCCGGCGTCGCGCAGGTTGCGGTAGGCGGCGATCAGCTCCGGCCGCCGCGCCAGCTGCCGGTCGAGCACCGTGGTCGCGAAGCGCCACTCGGCGTCCCCCCAGGCACGGTGCAGGTAGCCGCCGCCGGCCGCCGGCCGGGAGGCGAGCCGCTCACGGTGCTCGAAGGCGGGCGGGTCGACGAGGACGACGTGGTCGAAGTCGCTCGCCAGCTCCGGGGCGCGCTCCAACTCGACGTACTCGGCCAGCTCGGCGCCCGGCCTGGTCAGGGCGGCGCGGCGCGAGCCGGCGGCGACGAGGGCGAGGACGGTGTCCCCGCTCGAGGCCAGCTCGGCGACGACCGCCGCCGCGGAGCTTGCGCCGCGCACGACCTGGCGCGCGCCCTCGCCGACCTCGATCGGCGCCGCCGGCGGCCAGGCGTCGAGCTCGGCCTCCAGCTCCGCCTCGAAGCGGCGCCACCACTCGGCGGCCCCGGCCGGCTCCGCATCCCCCTCGCCCGGCACGTGCGGATACAGCTCCCGCAGCACGACACGCGGCTCGACGGCGCCGTTCCAGCGGTTGACCTCGAGCCGCACCGCGGCGTCGACCGGCTCGTCTTCTCCCACCCCGAGCCGCGGCCGCCCGAAGGCGACGCCGACCGCTCTGTGGTTTCCGCTGTGGAGGCTGAAGCGGGCGTGTTTGCCCTCCCCCATCGACCGCACGTCGCACACCCGCGCCGAGGGGACGAGCAGCCGCACGCCCGGATTGCCCATCCCGAACGGGGCGAGGCGGCCCAGCTCCTCGGCCAGGTCGAGGCCGAGGCTGGGGCCGCCGACCATCGCGTCGATCCGCTCGGTGCGCCGCAGGTCCTCGGGCGTCAGCACCGCGGCGGCGTGCGCCGCGAACGCCTCGCGGAAGCCCTCCAGCTTGCCGGGACCGAGATCGAGGCCGGCGGCGGCGCGGTGGCCGCCGAAGCCGGCGAGGTGCTGGGCGCAGGCCTCGAGCCCGGCCAGCAGGTCGAAGCCGGGGATGCTGCGGCCCGAGCCGCGCCCGCCCCCCTCCTCGTCGAGCGAGACGACGACGACCGGGCGGTGGTGGCGCTCGGCGAGCCGTGAGGCGACGAGCCCGACCACGCCACGGTGCCAGCCCCGGCCGGCGACGACGAGGCCGGGCGCCTCGCGGAGGCGGTCCGGAAGCTCGCGGCGGGCCGCTTCGGCGGCATCCTCGACCTCGCGCTCGGCGGCGCGCCGCTCGCCGTTGGCGCGGCTCAGCTCGGCGGCTATCTCCGCCGCCCGCCCGAGATCGGCGGTGAGGAAGAGCTCGACGCCGGCGTCGGCCCGGTATAGCCGTCCGGCGGCATTCACCCGCGGCGCCAGGCGGAAGGCGAGGTCGCCCTCGTCGAGGGCGGTCGGCTCGCAGCTCGACGCCTCCAGCAGCGCCCGCATCCCGGGCCGCCGGGCGCGCCGGATCTCCTCCAGGCCGCGCCGCACCAGCGAGCGGTTCTCACCGACCAGGGGGACGACGTCGGCGACCGTGGCCAACGCCACCAGGTCACGGTCCTCTTCGGTCGTGGCGCCGCCGCCCGCCGCTTCGCGAAGCGCACAGGCGAGCTTCCAGGCGACCGCCGTCCCGCACAGCTCGGCGAACGGGTAGCCGTCGAGGGCCGGGTGCAGGATCGGGCACCCGGGCAGCCGCTCGCCAGGCTGGTGGTGATCGGTGACGACGACCTCCATCCCCAGCGAGCGGGCCAGCGCCACCTCCTCGACCGCCGTGATCCCGCAGTCGACGGTGACGATCAGCGAGGTGCCACGCACCGCCAGCCGCTTGACGTTGGCGGCGCTGAGCCCGTAGCCGTCGGCGATCCGGTCGGGGATCAACCAGTCGCAGTCCGCGCCCAGCTCCCGCAGGGCGCCGACCAGGATCGCGGTCGCGCAGACCCCGTCGACGTCGAAGTCGCCGTGCACGGCGATCCGCCGCCGCTCGCGGACCGCGGCGAGGATGAGCTCGACCGATTCCGCCATCGAGCCGAAGGCGCCGGGCGGGTGCGACTCATCGGCTTCGAGGAAGGCCCGCGCCGCCTCCGGCGTGCGGTAGCCGCGCCGCACCAGGGTGATCGCGATCGGCTCGCTCAGCTCCAGCGCCTCGGCGAGGACGCGCGCCTCGCGATACGAGTACGGCTCTGCCCGGTATGCGCTGAGCGCCTCCATGCCGTGAAGTTAGGAAGCGGCCGGGACGGAATCGTCCCGCGGCGCAGGCGCAGCTTGCGGGGAAAGCCGGCGTGGGAGAGGCCGTCGCTCAGCCCGCGGCGCGTTCGGCGCGCACGCCCAGCGCCCAGACCACGGCGAGACCGATGACGACGCCGGGCACGGCGATCAGCGCCGTCGAGGCGTCGGTGTCGCCAAGCGTGCGGCCGCTGAAGATCTCGACGATCCCGCCGAACAGCATCGCGCCGATCACCGAGCCGAGGAAGGCGCCGACGATCCCCTGCCAGAAGCGATCGGGCAGAAAGACCGTGAAGTGCCAGAGGGCGATGCCCATCGTGAACCAGACCAGCAGCGCCATCAGCCCGTCCCCTCCATCAGCGGTTCCTCCCGTGCTTGCGGCGTTTCTGGCGGCGTTCGCGGCGACGCGCTTCGCGCTCGCGCCGCTCGTCGCTCGCCCGCTCCACCGCGGCCTGGTCGATCGCCGCGGCCGGCGGCTCTCCGTTGGACAACGCCTCCGGCGGCATGGCCGCCGCCGAGGGCGCCGCCACCGCGGCCAGCTCCCCTTCAATCTCCGTCGCCTCCGCCTCCTCCAGCTTCGCGGTCTCGATTTCGTCGGCGAAGGCGGGCACCCGGCCGGTCGTCTCTTCGATCCGCTCCCGCCGCCGCGCGAAGGCCGGCTCGCGTTCCTTCCAGGCGGTCAGCACCGGCGAGGCGATGAAGATCGACGAGTAGGTCCCGGAGGCGATCCCGACCAGCATCGCGAAGGCGAAGTCCTTCAGCGTGGCGCCACCGAAGACCAGCAGCGAGACGACCGCCAGCAGGGTCGAGAAGCTGGTGGCCAGAGAGCGGGTCAGAACCTCGCTCATCGAGCGGTTGACGATCTGCGAGAAGGCGGCCCGCGGCATCCGCGGCATGTTCTCCCTGATCCGGTCGAAGACGATGATCGTGTCGTAGAGCGAGTAGCCCAGGATGGTGAGGAAGGCGGCGACCGTTCCGCTCGTCACCTCTTTTCCGGTCAACGCGTAGACGCCACCCGTGATCAGGATGTCGTGGAAGAGGGCGATCAGGACGGGCACCGCGAACTTCGGGTCGAAGCGGAAGGCGACGTAGGCGCAGATCACCAGCAGCGAGAAGATCAGCGCGTCGCGGGCGCTGTTGGCGATCGTGCTGCCGAAGGTCGGGCCGACGCTGGTGCTGTTGAAGCCGTTCGGCCTGATTTCGAACTTCCGGGCGAGCGTTTCCTGCGTCTTCGTGATCTGGGCCGGCTGCAGCGTCTTCGACTGGATCAGGAAGGCGTTCGAGCCGAGGCCGGGGTTGCTCTCGCGCTGCACCTCGGCGCCGGAGATGCCGGCGCTTTCCAGCGCTTCCCGCACCCCTTCCTCGTTCGTCGCCTTCTTCAGCGCGACCTCGACCCGCGTCCCCGACTTGAAGTCGATCCCCAGGTTGAGCTGCTTGGTCGCGAGGGCGAAGGCGCCGACCAGGAGGATCGTCCCCGACAGCGAGAAGAACCAGCGGCTCGCCCCCATGAAGTCGAAGCGCCAGCGCATGCGGCGGGCGCCGGCCCCCAGCACGCGGGGTGAGGAGAGCAGCCGCGAGCGGCTCATGCTGCCGAGCAGCGCCTGCGTGAAGACGACCGCGGTGAGCAGCGAGACGATCGTGCCGATGCCGAGCATGAAGGCGAACCCCTTGACGCCGGCGGTGGCCAGCACGAAGAGGATGAACGCAGTCAGCAGCGTGACCACGTTCGCGTCGACGATCGTCCCGATGCCGCGCCGGTAGCCGGCCGTGATCGCGCTCGACATCGAGCGGCCCGCCCGCACCTCCTCCTTTATTCGCTCGAAGATGACGATGTTGGAGTCGGCCGCGACCCCGATCGTCAGGACCAGGCCGGCGATGCCCGGCAGCGTCAGGGTGACCGGGATCAGTTTGACCAGGGCGAAGAAGATCACCCCGTAGGCGCCCAGCGCCAGCGACGCGACCAGCCCGAGGAAGCGGTAGTAGAGCAGCAGGAAGATGACGACCAGGGAGAGGCCGATGATCCCGGCCTTGATCCCCTCGTGCAGCGCTTCGCTGCCGAGCGACGCCGAGACCTGGCTCTGGCTGATCAGCTTCAGGTTGATCGGCAGCGCGCCGCGCTTCAGGAACTCGGCCAGTTCCTGCGCCTGCCCGACGTCCTTGAAGCCGCCCGAGATCTGGGCTCCCTGCTGGCCGTTGATCCCATCCGGGTTTTCGGCGAAGTTGATGATCGGGCGGGTTTTGACTTCGTTGTCGAGGATCACCGCGAAGTGGCCGGAGAGCCGTGCGGCCTGTTCGCCCGCGGCCGGCCCGATCGCCCGCGCCTGGCCGCGCTGGGCGATCCGCCGCGTCACTTCCTGGAACGCCGCCCGCCCCTTGCCGGTGAATTCGAAGGTGACGATCGGGCCGCCGGCGCCCCCGCCGAGGCCGCTTTCTTCAAAGCTCTGCTTCGGGTTGGTGATTTCCGAGCCGGAGAGCGCCGGGCTGTCCTTGAGCGCGTACCAGCCGGCGTGTTCGGCGCCTTCGATCGGCTTGCCGCTCGAGTCGCTGGGCTGTTCGGAGACGATCACCGTGCCCTGCGGCACCTTCAGCACGATCCCGGTGTGCGGGCGTTCCTTGCCATTCGGCGAGACGTAGAGGTCTTCTTCCTTGAACTCGGGGCCGTCGATCAGCCTGTGGCCCTTGCCGCGGGAGAAGAGGTAGTAGGTGCTCGGCTGGCTGCACTTCGCGCAGTTGTGCGCTTGCGGCTGTTCGGAGCCGAGCTTGACCGCGGCGTACTCGGTCGGAAAGGCGCCCGCGCCGATCAACTGCTGGTTTTCCGCTTTCGTCGGGTCGCGGCCCGCGGCCTTCCATTCGGCTTCCGCCTGCTTGAGCACGCTCTGCGACGGCGGCTGGCCCGGGTTGCCGCCGATCGTGAGCTCGCGGCCGATCAGGTTCGGTTCCCAGTCGTAGAAGAAGAGGCGGGCCGGCTTGGTCGCGCACTCGGTCGCCCTGCCGACGCTCGTCGCCCCCGGGATGCCGACCTGGATCTGGTCGGAGCCGACCCGCGACACCTCGATCTCCGAGACGCCCAGCTGGTCGCAGCCGGAGCGGATGATGTCGACGGCGCGGTTCATCGATTCGCCGGTGATCTGCGGCTGCTGCGGCGTCGGCCGGCCCTGGAGGACGAGCTGGATGCCACCCTTCAGGTCGAGGCCGAGCCTGGTCGGCTTATTCGCGATGACGAGCGCCGAGACGGCGATCAGGCCGAGCACGAAGAGGAGCACGAAGAGGTGTCGGCGCCGCTTCCCCACCCGTTCAGCCCTCCGGCGTCAGGACCAGCAGCAACCCGCCGTCCTCGTCATAGGCGGGAAAGACGTCGGCGACCGCTTCGGCGGGAATGTCGCCCTCCGCCCTCACCGAGACCCGCTTGCCGAGCGAGCGCACGCCCCACTCCAGCGAGGTCTCGATCGGATCGGCGACGCCGTCGCCGTCGCTGTCGGCCGTCTGCCCCCCGTCGCCGGCTTCCCGCCATTCGAGGCCGAGCACCTCCTGCACGGGGCGGCCGATCACGTCCTCGTCGGTGAGCCCGGTCAGCTCGAAGCTGCCGCGGCCGGCGTCGATCACGCGGGCCTTCTGGTCGCAGACGAAGAAGGCCGCGTTGGGAGCCGGGTAGTAGTCGTCGAGCAGCTCGAAGACGAAGCCGAAGCCGCATTTCGAGCAGCCCTTCGGACGGGTGCTGAAGCCGGCCCTGCGGTCGGCGCTCAGCTCTCTGTTCCCGCAGTTGGGGCAGATGAAGAACGGCATCCCGGGCTCAGGTTACTTAGAACAGCTCCTGGGTTGCGCCGGGGGCCGGGAGGCCGAGGTGCTCGTAGGCCCGCGCGGTGAGGACGCGCCCGCGCGGCGTCCGCTTCAGCAGTCCCTGCTGGAGCAGATAGGGCTCCAGGACGTCCTCGATCGTGTCCTCCTCCTCGCCGATCGCGACGGCCAGGGTCGAGAGCCCGACCGGGCCGCCGGCGAACTTGGTCGCGACCGTCTCCAGCAGGGCGCGGTCGCTGCGGTCGAGGCCGCCGGCGTCCACCTCCAGCATCTCCAGCGCCGCGGCAGCGGTCCCGGCGTCGATCCCTCCCTCGCCCTTCACCTGGGCGAAGTCGCGGACGCGCTTCAGCAGCCGGTTGGCGACACGGGGCGTGCCGCGGGAGCGTGTCGCGATCGTCTCGGCGCCCGCCGCGTCGATCTCGACCGCGAGGATGCGCGCCGAGCGGCTGACGATCTCGGCGAGGTGGGTTGGGCTGTAGTGCTCGAGCCGGTGGCAGACGCCGAAGCGGTCGCGCAGCGGCGTCGTAAGCAGGCCGGCCCGCGTCGTCGCGCCGATCAGCGTGAAGGGCGGCAGGGGCAGCGTCACGGTGCGCGCCCCGGCGCCCTGGCCGAGCACGACGGGCAGCTCGCCATCCTCCATCGCCGGATAGAGCGTCTCCTCGACCGCCCGCCCGAGCCGGTGGATCTCGTCGACGAAGAAGACGCTGCCCGGCTCCAGCGCGGTGAGGAAGGAGGCGACGTCGGCCTTGCGCTCCAGCGCCGGGCCCGCCGTCTGCACCATCGGCACCCCCATCTCGGCGGCGACGATGTGGGCGAGCGAGGTCTTGCCGAGCCCGGGCGGGCCGGCGAGCAGGACGTGGTCGAGCGGCTCGCCCCTCCCCCGCGCCGCCTCGATGAAGATCGACAGCTGGTCGGTGACCTGGCGCTGATTGACGAAGTCGGCGAGGCTGGCCGGCCGCAGCGAGCGGTCGAGGTCCTCGTCGGGGGCGTCGGCGCGCGCGTCGTGGATGCGGATCTCGGGCTCGCCGTCGATCCCCGGGGTGCGGATCCGCTCGCTCATGCGGCCCTGCCGGTACCGGCGCGGCGCAGCGCCGTCGCCAGCAGCTCCTCGGGGTCGGCGCTCTCGATCCCGTCGAGCAGTTGCTCCGCCTCGAGCGGCGCGTAGCCGAGATTGACGAGGCCGTCGCGGGCGAGCGCGCGGGCGTCGCCGCCGGCGACCGCCGCCGCCGCGACCTCCTCCTCCAGAGCCCCGGCGACCCTGTCGCGCAGCTCGAGGATGATCCGCTCTGCGGTCCGCTTGCCGATCCCCGGCACCGCCTGGAAGCGCTTCGCGTCGCCAGCCGCGATCGCTCGCAGCAGCTCGCGCGCCGGCCCGCCGGAGAGCGCCGCGATCGCCACCTTGGGGCCGACGCCGCTGACCGAGATCAGCTGGCCGAAGAGGTCGCGCTCCTCCTCGGAGGCGAAGCCGTACAGGTGCATCCCGTCGTCGCGCAGGATCAGGTGCGTGTGCAGGGTCGTCTTCGCGCCCACGCGCGGGACCTGGCGCAGCGTCTCCGCCGACA
>DASTHF010000101.1:0-5116 GCA_035605615.1 Solirubrobacterales bacterium | reverse complement strand
CCGAATGTGGGGGTGGAGGTGCGTAAGGGCGTGCTTTGCGTGGCCGGCGCAGAGGTCCCGGCCGTGCGGGAGAGGCTGGCGCGGTTGGGTCACGTGGTCGAGCTGCCGGACGAGCGGTTCGACGCGGCGACGGCGGTGATGGGTTGCGCGCCCGCCTACCTGGCGCTAGCGGTCGAGGCGCTGGCTGACGCGGGAGCCGAGGCCGGACTGGACGAGGCGCTGGCCCGCGAGCTGGTGGTTGAGACCACGGCGGGGACGGCCGAGCTGCTGCGGCTTCGCCATCCGGCCGACGTGCGCAGGGCGGTGGCCTCGCCGGGCGGCAGCACCGAAGCGGGGCTGGAGACGCTCGACCGCGAGGGCGCGGCCGAGGCCTTCGCGGCCGCCGTGCGGGCCTCGCTGGAGAGGATGCGGGGATGATCGCCCTCGCCATCACGCGCTACGACGTCGCCGACTACGTCAGCGCCCTCTTCCTCGTCTACATCGTGCTGATCTTCGCCAACGTGCTGATCTCGTTCGTTCCGCGCATGCCCTACAACCGAGGGTTGCGCGCCGTGCTCGACTTCGTCACCGAGACGACCAACCCATACCTCAACCTCTTCCGGCGCCTGATCCCGCCGCTCGGCGGCGGCGGCTTCGCACTCGACCTCAGCCCGATGCTTGGGATCATCGTCCTCGTGGTGCTGCGCTCGCTCGTCGTCGGGCTGATCGAAGCGTGAGCGGCGGCACCGCCGGCCGCGCCTGGGGCCTGGCGGCGGCGCTCTGCGCGCTCGTCGTCGCGCTCGACCAGGTAGCCAGGGCGCTGGCCGAGGCCAGGCTGTCGCCCGGGAAGCACGTCGAGGTCGTCGGCCCGCTCGGCCTGACGCTCTCCCACAACCGGGGCGTCGCCTTCGGTCTGGCGAGCGGCGGCGGCGCGGCGCTGGTCGCCGTCACCGTCGTGGCGCTGGCCCTCGTCCTCGTCCTCTTCGCGCGCAGCCCGGCGCGGTCGGGGATGTGGGTCGCGGTCGGCCTGCTCGCCGGCGGCGCGCTCGGCAACCTGATCGATCGCCTGCGCACCGGCGCGGTCACCGACTACGTCGACGTGCGATTGCTCTCCTGGCCGCCATTCAACCTGGCCGACGTCTCGATCGCGATCGGCATCCTGCTGCTGGCCCTGATCTACGTCCGCGAGTCGGCCCCCGCCGATGGATGAGCTGCGCATCGTCCACCTCGACGAGGCGCTCGCCGTCGTCGACAAGCCGGCCGGCCTCGTCGTCCACCCGGCCCCCTCGCACCACGGGCCCACCCTGGTCGACGAGCTGGCCGGGATCCTCGGGGGCGGCGCGGAGCCGGAGCGACCCGGCATCGTCCACCGGCTCGACCGCGGCACCAGCGGCCTCCTGGTCGTCGCCCGCAGCGACGAGGCGCACGCCGCGCTGCAGGCGAAGGTGCGGCGCCGCGAGGTGGAGCGGGTCTACCTGGCGCTCGCCGGCGGGCGCCTCGCATCCCGCACCGGCACGATCGACGCGCCGATCGGGCGGGCCTCGCGGCAGCGCCACCGAATGGCCGTCGCGGGTGCCGGCTCGCGCCAGGCACGCACCCACTTCACGGCGCTGGAGCTGCTCGCCGCCGAGAGCTACCTGGAGGTCCGTCTGGAGACCGGCCGCACCCACCAGATCCGTGCCCACCTGGCGGCGATCGGCCATCCGCTGGTCGGCGACCCCACGTACGGAGGGGAGGTCAAGTACGGGCTCACGCGTCCGTTCCTCCACGCCCACCGCCTCGCCTTCACGCATCCGGTGAGCGGGGAGCCGATGTCGTTCGCCTCGCCGCTTCCCGCCGACCTCGCCACGGCGCTCGACGCGGCCCGGGCGGCCTAGCCCCCGCGGCCACACTACAATTCGCCGTCGGCAACCGACCCCCGTCGGAGCCACCCGGGTCCTGACCGGCGCAGCCGGATCCCCGGGCGAGGGCGGCGGGGCAACACACCAAACCCAAGGAGATCCATTCAATGCCAGAGGCAGGCCTCAAAGAGCTTCTGGAGGCCGGCGTGCATTTCGGCCACCAGACGCGCCGCTGGAACCCGAACATGCGCCGCTACATCTTCGGCGAGCTGGACGGGATCCACATCATCGACCTGATCCAGACCGAGGCGCTGCTCGAGAACGCGCGCCGTTTCGCCGGCGAGCTGGCGAGCGGCGGCGGCACGGTGCTGTTCGTCGGCACCAAGAAGCAGGCGCGCGGCGCGATCGAGGAGTGGGCCGGGCGCTGCAAGATGCCCTACGTCAACCAGCGCTGGCTGGGTGGGCTGCTGACCAACTTCAACACGATCTCCGCGCGGATCGCCCGCCTCCACGAGCTGACCGGCTGGCAGGAGGAGGGCAAGCTGGACCTGCTGCCGACCAAGGAGCGGATGGGGATGCAGGCCGAGCTGGCGAAGCTCGAGTACAACCTGGGCGGCGTGCGGGACATGGAGCGCCTGCCCGACGCGGTCTTTGTCGCCGACCTCAAAACCGAGGAGATCGCGGTCCGCGAGGCGGCGCGCCTGCGGATCCCGATCATCGGCCTGGTCGACACCAACTGCGACCCGACGCCGGTCGACTACGTGATCCCCGGCAACGACGACGCGATCCGCTCCTGCGAGCTGGTGATCGGGACGATCGGCAGGGCGATCGAGAGCGGCGCCGGCGCCTGGCGCGAGCAGGAGGAACGGCGCCTCGCCGAGGAAATGGAGCGGCGGCGCAGGGAAGAGGAGGAGCGGAAGAAGCGCGAGGAGGAAGAGGAGGCGCGCAAGGCGGCCGAGGAGGCCGCGAAAGCGGCCGCCGAGGCGGAAAAGCAGGAGCCGGTCACGCCCGCTGCGCCGAAAGAGGGAGCTGAGTCGTGAGCGTCTCCGCGGCCGATGTAAAAGCTTTGAGGGACAGGACGGGTGCCGCGATGATGGATTGCAAGGCGGCGCTGACGGAGGCTGAGGGGAACGTCGATCGGGCGATCGAGATCCTGCGGGTGAAGGGACAGGCCTCGGCCGCGAAGCGGGAAGGGCGGGGGACGAGCGAGGGTGTCGTCGCCGCCTACATCCACGCCAACGACAAGGTCGGGGCGATGGTCGAGGTGCAGTGCGAGACCGACTTCGTCGCCCGCAACGAGGACTTCAAGGCCTTCGCCTACGAGGTCGCGCTGCACGCCGCCGCCGCCGCGCCGCGCTACGTCTCCGCCGACGAGATCCCCGAGGAGGAACGGGCCGCGGAGCGGCGCGTCTTCGAGGAGAAGGCGCGCGAGGACGGCAAGCCCGACAACATGGTCGAGAAGATCGTCGAGGGGCAGCTCGCCAAGTGGGCGACGGAGGTGGCGCTGCTCGACCAGACCCACGTCAACGCAGAGAAGCACGAGTCGAAGACGATCGAGCAGATGCGCCAGGAGCTGGCGGCGAAGACCGGCGAGAACGTCCGCATCGCCCGCTTCGCTTACTTCCGTGTCGGCGCCTAAGTTCACCCGCATCCTCCTGAAGCTCTCGGGCGAGGCGCTGATGGGCGAGCTCGACCACGGCACCGACCCGGCGCAGGTGGAGCGGCTGGCCCGTCAGATCGCCGCCGTCCGCGGGCGCGGCGTCGAAGTGGCGATCGTGGTCGGCGCCGGCAATATCTACCGTGGCCTGGAAGCGGCAGCGGTCGGGATGGATCGCGCCACCGGCGACTACATGGGGATGCTTGCCACCGTGCTCAACGCCCTCACCCTCCAGGACGCGCTGGAGAGGATCGGCGAGCACACCCGCGTGCTCTCGGCGATCGACGTCAAGGAGGTCGCCGAGCCCTATATCCGCCGCCGCGCCATGCGCCATCTCGAAAAGGGGCGGGTGGTGATCTTCGCCGCCGGCACCGGAAACCCGTACTTCACGACCGACACGGCGGCGGCGCTGCGCGCCCTGGAGATCCGCGCCGAAGCGATCCTGATGGCGAAGAACGGGGTGGAGGGCGTCTACGACGCGGACCCGGCGACCAATCCGGAGGCCAGGTTCATCCCCTCGATCGGCCACCGCGAGGCGATCGAGCGGGGGCTGAAGGTGATGGACTCCACGGCCCTCTCGCTCTGCATGGACAACGACCTGCCGATCTACGTCTTCAACATGGGGGACGAGCGGAACATAGATAGGATCGTCTGCGGCGAGAGGGTGGGCACGCTGGTCTCCAACGCTCCCGCCCCAGACTGAAGCGCCGAAGCGAGGATGCGGTGGAGCTGATCGACGAGCTGCTCGAGGACGCCAACGACCGGATGAGGAAGTCGGTCGAGTCGACGCGCGGCGAGCTGGCCACGGTACGGACCGGCCGCGCCTCGCCGCACCTCCTCGACCGCATCGCGATCGACTACTACGGGACGCAGACGCCGCTCAAGCAGCTCGCCAACGTGGCGACCTCCGACGCCCGCCTGCTCACCGTCACTCCCTTCGACAAGTCCTCGATCGGCGCGATCGAGAAGGCGATCCAGGAATCCGACGTCGGCCTGACGCCGAGCAACGACGGCAACGTGATCCGCCTCCAGATCCCCGAGCTGACCGAGGAGCGACGGCGCGAGATGGTCAAGGTCGTCCACGGCGTCGCCGAGGAGGGCCGCGTCGCCGTCCGCAACATCCGCCGCGACGTCATGCACGACCTGCGCGAGATGAAGAAGGAGGGGGAGGCCGGCGAGGACGACGAGCGCCGCGCCGAGACGGCGCTGCAGAAGCAGACCGACGCGGCGATCGCCGAGATCGACGCCTTCTTGAAGGGGAAGGAAGAGGAGATCCTGGAGGTGTGAGCGCCTCCGCGCGGTACGTCGCGATCATCACCGACGGGAACGGGCGGTGGGCCCGTCAAAGGGGGCTTCCCACCCTCGCAGGGCACCGGGCGGGCGCCGACGTCGTCAAGGCGCGGCTGCGCGACGCGGTCGATTTGGGCGTCGAGGAGCTGACGATCTTCTCCTTCTCGACCGAGAACTGGGCGCGCCCGGCCGACGAGGTCGAGGGGCTGGTGAGGATGTTCGGCGAGCGGATCGAGGCGGAGACGCCGGAGCTGCGCGAGGAAGGCGTGCGGATGCGCTTCATCGGCCGCCGCGAGGGCATCGCCCCGCGCCTGGCCGAGCAGATGAGCTGGGCCGAAGAGCTGACGGT
>DASTHF010000094.1:0-10834 GCA_035605615.1 Solirubrobacterales bacterium | reverse complement strand
CGGCGGCAAGGACGCCGCGGTCGCGGCGCTGCTCGCGACCGACGGAATCAACGTCGCGCTCTACGGCGGCGACGACCGCACCGACCTCGACGCCTTCCGCCGCCTGCGCGAGCTGCGCGAGGAGGGCGAGCTGGAGGCGGTCGTCTGCGTTGGCGTCGCCTCGGCGGAGGCGCCGCCGGAGCTGGGCGAGGAATCGGACCTGACCGTCGACGGCCCCGCCGGCTGGCTGGCCATGCTGGAATCGCTCGCCGCCTGATGCCCTACACCGACCTGCTGCGGATCACCGTCTTCCTGACCGGCGCCGAGGCGACGGCGCTGGGCGCGATCACGGCGATCGCCGCCGGCCGGGAAAACGACACGCGGACCGTCGTCGTGGCGGCGGTCTGGTGGCTGGCGGCGACGATCGTCGGCCTCTACCTGGGCCGCCCGGAGCGGGCCGCCGACGGCGTCCGCGACGCGCTCGTCCGCGCCCGCACCGCGACCTCCCTCCCCGATGAGACGCCGGGGCGGATCGCCCTCGGCCGCCTCTGGCCGATCGGCGTCACCGCCGTCGCCGCCGGCGCGCTCGGCGTCGTCTTCCCCGGCGTGGCGGCGATCGGCGCCGGCTACGCGCTGCTCGTCGCGCTCGCGATGCGCACCCGCGAGGCCGCCGTGCTCGGCATCGAGCACCGCGACGGCGTCAAGTTCTACGTCGTCCCCAACTCCGCCCTGCGCCCGATCCAGCTCGTCCGCACCCCGGGCCTGCGCAGCGACCACCTGCATCTCTGACGGCCCTGTCGACGCCCTCTGTGACACTTACCTCCACGTGACCAACGCGGAGATCGCCGCCGCCCTCGAAGAGCTGGCCGTGCTCTACGAGCTGGACGGCGCCATCAAGTACCGGGTGCTCGCCTACGTCGCCGCCGCCAGGGCGATCCGCGAAAGCCCCGTCTCGGTGGCCGAGCTCGCCGCGGCCGGCCGCGCGACCGAGATCCCCGGCGTCGGCGAGACGCTGGCGGGGAAAATCGACACGCTGCTCGCCAGCGGCGAGATCCCCGCCGCGGCGCGGCTGAAGGAGAAGTTCCCGCCGACGCTGATCGCGGTGACCCGCGTCCCCGGCCTCGGCGCGAAGACGGCGCGGCGGCTCTTCGAGGAGCTCGGCGTCGCCACGCTCGAGGACCTCAAGGCGGCAGCGGAAGCGCAGCGGATCCGCGCGCTGAAGGGGCTCGGCCCGAAGGTCGAGGAGAACGTGCTGACGGCGCTGGGCCGCCTCGGCGAGCCGGGCGAGGGACCGGGCCGCCTGCTGCTCTCCGCGGTGCGGCCGATCGCCGAGGAGCTGGCGGCGGCGCTGCGCCAGCACCCGGCGGCGAACCGGGTCGAGGTCGCCGGCTCGGTGCGACGCTGGACCGAGACCTGCAAGGACATCGACCTGATCGCGACGGCGGACGAGCCGACCGCGCTCGCCGAGCACCTCGCCGGTCATCCCCTGATCGCCGCCGCCGGCACGCCCGGGCCGAACGGGGTGCGTGCCCAGACCCACAACGGCGTCGCCGTCGACCTGCGCATCGTCCCGCCCGAGGCCTTCGGCAACCTGCTCCAGCACTTCACCGGCTCGGCCGCCCACAACGTGCAGCTGCGCGAAGAGGCGGTGGCGCGCGGGCTCTCCGTCTCCGAGCACGGGATCACCGACACCGAGACGGCCGAGGTCGAGCTCTGCGCGAGCGAGGAGCGGGTCTACGAGCGACTCGGCTACGCCTACATCGAGCCCGAGCTGCGCGAGAACCGCGGCGAGCTGCGGGCGGCGCGCGAGGGGACGCTGCCGGAGCTGGTGACGCTGGCCGACGTGCGCGGCGACCTGCACTGCCACACCACCCTCTCCGACGGCCGCAACACGCTCGCCGAGATGGCGGCCGCCGGCCGCGCCCGCGGCTACGCCTACATGGCGATCACCGACCACTCGGCCAGCCACGGCTTCGGCGACAACGTCACGGCGGAGCGGCTCTGGAAGCGGATCGAGGAGATCCGCGAGTGGAACGCGGGCAAGCGCGGCTTCCGGCTGCTCGCCGGCTCCGAGGTCAACATCGGCCTCGACGGCTCGCTCGACTATGCCGACGACCTCGTCGCGGCGCTCGACTGGGTCGTGGCCAGCGTCCACACCTCGTTCGCAATCTCGGAGAAGGCGATGACGGAGCGCGTCGTGGCGGCGATCGAGAACCCGCTGGTGAGCTGCGTCGGCCACCTGACGGGGCGGCTGATCGGCCGCCGCGAGCCCTACGCGATCGACGTCGAGACGGTGATCGAGGCGGCGGCGCGGACCGGCACGATGCTGGAGATCAACGGCAACCCCAACCGCCGCGACCTCTCCGAGCGCCACGCGCGGCTCGCCGCGGAGGCGGGCGTGAAGATCGTCCTCGCGACCGACGCGCACGGCGTCGACACGCTCCACAACATGGAATACGCGGTGGCCACGGCGCGGCGCGCCTGGCTGACCCGCGCCGACGTCGCCAACACCGCCGGCTGGCGCGAGCTCAAGCGGTCCCTGGCACCGAATCGACCCTCTTTGCGGGCGCGGCTTTAGCTTCCCTTTCCCTTCCCGGCTAGCATCGGCGCGATGGCGCAGGGCGAGATCCAGCCGGCGACGGTCGAGCCGCAAACGGGGACGGGCCCCGCCTGGCTCGTCCTTCCCACATACAACGAGGCCGAGAACATCGAGGCGTTCGTCGCCGCGGTGCTCGACAAGCTGCCCGCCTCGGCCCGCGTCCTGATCGTCGACGACAACTCGCCCGACGGGACCGGGAAGATCGCCGACCGGCTCGCCGCCGAGCACGAGGGTGTCGAGGTCCTGCACCGGCCCCACAAGGAAGGCCTCGGCCCCGCCTATCTGGCCGGCTTCCGCGAGGCGCTGGCCGGCGGGGCCGGGCTCGTCCTCGAGATGGATTCCGACTTCTCTCACGACCCCGCCTACCTGCCGCGCCTGCTGGAGGCGGCCGAGCGGGGGGCGGACCTGGCGATCGGCTCCCGCTACGTGCCCGGCGGCGGGGTCGGCGACTGGGGGCCGCTGCGACGGGCGATCAGCCGCGGCGGCAGCGCCTATGCGCGGCTCGTGCTCGGGGTGCGGGTCCGCGACCTGACGGGCGGCTTCAAGTGTTTCCGCCGCGAGGTGCTGGAGGCGATCGACCTCGACTCGATCGAGTCGCGCGGCTACGCCTTCCAGGTCGAGCTGACCTATCGGGTGCTGCAGCGCGGCTTCCGGGTCGTCGAGGTGCCGATCGTCTTCCGCGACCGCCGCGCCGGCGACTCCAAGATGAGTCGCGCGATCGTCGCCGAGGCGGTCTGGCGGGTGCCTCTTCTACGCTTCAGCCGCTGACGCCCGCGCGTGGTCGTCTTTTCATTCCCTATGGGACCGTAAGCTCTGCCGCGCGGCAAGATCACCGTGGCGGCACCATCGCTATACTTTCTGAAGTATTGAGCGGCAGACCCCGACTCCCAGGAGATCGATTCCAGTGACAGGCAAGCTCCACGACGTGACAGACGCCACCTTCAAATCCGAGGTGCTGGAGGCCGAAGGCCCCGTGCTCGTCGACTTTTGGGCGCCCTGGTGCGGGCCGTGCCGCGTCGTCCACCCGGTCCTCGAGGAGATCGACGCGGAGCGCGACGACCTCAAAGTCGTCAGCGTCAACGTCGACGAGAACCAGCAGACCGCGGCCCGCTACGAGGTGCTCTCGATCCCGACCTTGATCCTCTTCAAGGACGGGGCGATCGCCAAGAAAGTGGTCGGCGCGATGCCGAAGCGCCGCCTCGAGGCAGAGCTGGAGCCGGCGCTCGCCTGAGCGCCGGAGCGAGCCGAGCCGAGCGGCGGCCTATGCCCTTCGTCCACGTCCACTGGTTCGAGGGGCGGAGCGACGAGCAGAAGGCGGAGATCGCCCGCCGCATGGAAGCGGCGCTGGTCGAGGTCGCCGGCGCCGCCCCGGAGCACTGCTGGGTGAAGTTCTCCGACTCCAAGAGATCGGACTTCATCATCGGCGAGCCGGCCGAGGACTGACCTCGAATCGTTTGATCGATTGACCCCTACATAGAGGGGTCAATGCGTCAAACGATTGGGCGGACGCCGCCTTGGGGGTTCCGCGGAACCGCTCAGACCGCCGCGCGGGCGCCGACGTCAACCGAGTTCTTCCCCTAACCAATAACAGAGTTGACGATCATCTGAAAAGCGTATCTCTAGATATTCCGACCGCTGCCTCGCTCTTCTACTTCGCCGTCGTGGCGATCCTGCTGGTCTCGGCCCTCTCGTTCGCCGCCCGACAGGTCTTCTCCGTCGCCCTTTACCGCTATGCCACCGGAGCGTCCGACACCAGGGGCTTCGACGTGGCGGATCTCGAAGAACCGTTCCGCCGCCGAGGCTGAGCGGCGCTTGCCACGGCAAGCCGGCGCCCGACGCTAGGGAGCCCTTGCGCTTGACGCGAAGAGCGGCGTTGCCCATTGATATTCAGCTGCGTCGGCTCTCCGCTTGCCCCAGAAGTGGGCGAAGACTTAGGCCTTATCCCGGCAGCAGCTCGAAGCCCTCGCGGGCGAAGTCGTCATCGAGGGCAAGGGCCGTGCGGAGATCGAGGCGGCGCATCAGCTCGAAGCTGACGTGGTCGACCAGGGAGGAGCGCCGCCGCAGCGCCCGCAGATGAGCGGCGACAGCCGCGTCGTGTAGGTCGGCGTCGACCCAGACGAGCTTGAGGGCAGGCACCACGTCTTCGAGCAGCGCTCGCACGGCGCGTGCGCCAAGGCGCCGGTAGGCCAGCGCCTCCGTCTCGACCAGCACGTAGTTGTGGGTGACCGCGTCGCGGTCGCGGAGCACCTGCGCCATGCTCGCGCGGACGCGTTCGTGCTGGGAGGCATCGCGGTCGAGGAAGGCAAGGAGCCCCGATGTATCGAGGAAGGTCAACGAGCGTGGCGCTCGGCCAAGTAGGCGTCGTGGCGCTCTGCGAGATCGCCCACCCCAGAGGCCCCTGAGCCGGCAGCTCCCAGCGCCTTCTCCACGGCCGTGTCACCGCCCTCCCCGCTCAGCAGCGACTTCAGCGCTTCGCGGACGACGGCTGCCTTGGAGATGCCCCGTCGCCGTGCCTCACGTGAGAGCGCGGCGGCTTGGTCCTCGGGCAGCTGGATGATGGTGCGGACGATGGATGGATGATATCGCCAGGGGCTCGACTGATGACATGTCGGGGCCGCGTGGCAGATGCCATGGCTGGGCGGTCCCTCAGGCGCGGCTGAGTGAGATGCGAAGGTCGCGGCCGTCGATCTTTGCGGTCGCTACCCCGTCGGCGTTGTAGGCGATCGAGGTGGCGAGGACCTCGGCGGCTATGTAGGGCTGGTGTTCCCGGGCGGCGGCCAGGAGCCCCTCGTCGCCGCCCAGGGCGAGCTCGATGCGGTCGGTGATCTCGAGGCCGGCGTCGCGGCGGGCGTTCTGGACTGCGTGGACGATCTCGCGGGCCAGGCCCTCGCGGCGCAGGTCGTCGTCCAGCTCGAGCTGGAGGGCGACGGCGTGGCCGGCCTCGGCCTCGACCAGGTAGCCCTCGAGCGGCTGCAGGGCGAGGCTGACGTCGTCGGCGCCGAGCGCGTGCTCGTTGCCTTCGACGTTGATCCCGACCTCGCCGCCGTCCGCCATCACGGCGGCGACGTGGACCGGGTCGAGCGCCTCGACCGCCGCAGCGACCTGTGGCATCCGCTTGCCGAAGCGGGGGCCGAGCGAGCGGTAGTTGGGCTTGACCGCGTAGCTGACCAGGTCGCTCTCGTCCGTGACGAAGTCGAGCTCCTTGACGTTGAGCTCGGCCGTGACCAGGTCGGCGCGTGCCTGGATCGCCTTGCGCTCGGCGTCGTTGGCGACGATCACGGCGCGGCGCAGCGGCTGGCGGACTTTGGCCTTGGCCTGGGCGCGGGCAGCGCGTCCCAGCTCGACCGTGCGGCGCACCGCCTCCATCGCCGCCTCCAGCTCGGGATCGGCCAGCGCCGGATCGGGCTCTGAGAGGTCCCGCAGGTGGACCGAGTCGGGCAGCTCATCGAACGCCTCCGCCTCGCCGCCGGCCAGGTTGAGGTGGATCTCCTCGGCGAGGAAGGGAGTGAAGGGGGCGAGCAGCGCCGCAGTCTCCAGCAGGCAGTGGCGCAGCGTCGCGAAGGCGGCCCGGTCGCCCTCCCAGAAGCGGCGGCGCGAGAGCCGCACGTACCAATTCGAGAGCTCGTCGACGTACTCGGCGATCGCCCGCCCGGCCGCGGTGCAGTCGAAGCCGTCCATGTGCTCGCGCACTTTCGCGATCGTCGCCTGCAGCCGCGACAGCGCCCAGCGGTCGAGGTCACCGGCGGGCTCCGGGGCGCCGCTGAAGTCAGCGGGCCCGAGGCCCTCCGCGTTCGCGTAGAGGACCCAAAAGGAGTACGTGTTCCACAGCGTGAGGAGGAACTGGCGCACCGATTCCCCCACCGTGTCGACCGAGAAGCGGTAGCCGGACCAGGGCTGCTGGGCGGTCAGGTAGTACCAGCGGAAGGCGTCGGCACCGTGGGCGGAGATCACGTCCCACGGTTCGACCACGTTTCCCTTGCTCTTCGACATCTTCTGGCCCTCGGGGTCGAGGATCAGGCCGAGGCAGACGCAGTTGCGGTAGCTGGAGGTGTCGAAGAGGAGGGTCGACTCGGCGAGCAGCGTGTAGAACCAGCCGCGCGTCTGGTCGATCGCCTCGCAGATGAAGTCGGCGGGGAAGCGCTCCTCGAACAGCTCCTCGTTCTCGAACGGGTAGTGGAACTGCGCGAAGGGCATCGCGCCGCTGTCGTACCAGGTGTCGATCACCGACTCGACGCGGCGCATCTCGCCGCCGCACTCCCCGCACTCCACCGTGACCTCGTCGATGTAGGGGCGGTGGAGGTCGTCCGGCACCCCGCCGCCGGCGCGCTCCCGCAGCTCGGCGACCGAGCCGGCGCAGAAGCGGCCGCCGCAGCCTGCCGCCGCGCACTCCCAGATCGGCAGCGGCGTGCCCCAGTAGCGGTCACGCGAGAGCGCCCAGTCGACGTTGCCCTCCAGCCATTTTCCGAAGCGCCCGTGCTTGATGTGCTCGGGGTGCCAGCCGATCTCCTCGTTGTTGGCGAGCAGCTGGTCCCGCACCTGCGAGGTGGCGACGTACCAGCTCGACTTCGCGTAGTAGAGGAGCGGCGTGCCGCAGCGCCAGCAGTGCGGGTAGGCGTGCTCGTAGACCTGCTCGCGGAAGAGCAGCCCGCGCTCGCGCAGATCGTCGATCAGCCGCCGCGTCACCTCCGGGTCCTTGACGAACTTGCCCTCGAAGCCGGCGACGCGGCGGTCGAAGCGGCCATCGAGCCCGACGGGGTTGTAGAGGCTGCCGTGATCGGTCGGGTCGAAGATCCCGTTCTCGGCGGCGACCCGGTAGTCGTCCTCCCCGAAGGCGGGCGCGATGTGGACGAGGCCGGTGCCATCCTCGGTCGTGACGAAGTCGCCGGCCACCACCGTGAAGCCGCCCGGCTCGCGGTCCGTGAGGTCGAAGACGGGGCCTCGGTAGCGGCGATCGACGAGAGCGGAGCCCGGCAGGTGGGCGACGATCTCCGCCTCCTCACCCAGCACCCTCTCGACCAGCGGCGCCGCGACGATCAGCGTCTCGTCGCCGACCCGGGCCCTGACGTACTCGACCTCGGGAGCCACCGCGACCGCCACGTTGCCGGGCAGCGTCCACGGCGTCGTCGTCCAGACCAGCAGCGACTCGCCGGCGTCCCCGCCCGCCTCGTCGAGCAGCGGGAAGCGCACGTATATGGAGGGGTCCTCGACGTCCCTGTACCCGAGCGCCACCTCATGCGAGGAGAGCGCCGTGCCGCAGCGGGGGCAGTAGGGGACGACCTTGTGCCCCTCGTAGAGCAGCCCCTCGTCCCAGAGCCGGCGCAGCGACCACCAGACCGACTCGATGTAGTCGTCCTCGAGCGTCACGTAGGGGTCGTCGAGGTCGATCCAGAAGCCGATCCGCTCGGTCAGCCGGTTCCACTCCTCGACGTACTCGAAGACCGACTCGCGGCAGCGCCGGTTGAACTCGGCGATCCCGTACTCCTCGATCTCCTGCTTGGAGGAGATCCCGAGCTGCTTCTCGACCTCGAGCTCGACCGGCAGCCCGTGGCAGTCCCAGCCCGCCTTGCGCGGCACGCGGTAGCCGCGCATCGTCTTGTAGCGGGGGTAGACGTCCTTGAAGACGCGGGAGAGGACGTGGTGGGAGCCGGGGCGGCCGTTTGCGGTCGGCGGGCCCTCGTAGAAGCTCCAGACCTCGGAGCCCTCGCGGTTGGCGAGTGAGCGGTGGAAGACGTCGCGCTCGCGCCAGCGCGCGAGGACGCGCTCCTCCAGCTTGGGGAAGGACTGCTTGGGGTCGACGGCGCGGAAGCCCGGCATGAGCAGGTGATTCTAGGAGCGGGTAGGCTGCCCGCCCCGTGCCCGTCTACGACTTGAACGGAAAGGTCGCGCTGGTGACCGGCGCGGCGCGCGGGATCGGCTTCGAGGCGGCCCGGCAGATGCACAGGCGCGGCGCCTCGGTCGCCGTCGTCGACCTCGACGCCGCCGAGGCGCGTGAGGCGGCGGAGCGGATCGGCGCGCGGGCGATCGGGATCGCCGCCGACGTGACCGACCATGCCGCGATCATGGCGGCCGTCGCCGAGACCGTGGAGCGCTTCGGAGGGCTCGACGTCGCCGTCGCCAACGCGGGCATCGCCCAGTCGACGGTGGCGACCGTGCGCGGCATTCCGGTCGAGGAATGGGAGCGGGTCTTCGAGGTCGACATGCTCGGCGTCTGGCGCACCGTGCGAGCGGCGCTGCCGCAGATCGTCGAGCGGCAGGGCCACATCGTCGTCACCTCCTCCGTCTATGCGTTCGTGAACGGCGTCCTCAACAGCCCCTACGGGGCCGCCAAGGCGGCGGTCGAGTCGCTGGGCCGCTCGCTGCGCGCCGAGCTGATGCCGCTCGGGGCGACGGCCGGGGTCGCCTACTTCGGCTGGATCGACACGAAGATGGTCCAGGACGCCTTCGCGCGGCCGAACTCCCACCTCGTCGAGGAGAACATGCCCACGTTCCTGCGCAAGCGGATGCCGCCCAGCGAGGCGGGGGCGGCGCTGGTCCGCGGCATCGAGGAACGCGCGCCGCGCACCTTCGCGCCGCGCTGGTGGCGCTACGTCTCGGCCTTCCGCGGCATTCTCAACCCTCTGCTCGACCGCCGCTTCGAAGGCGACCCCCAGATGACCGAAACGGTGCGCGAGGTGGAGTCAGCCACCGACGAGCAGGGCGCCGCGGCCGTAGCGTCGGCCCGCGACTGACGCATCCGGTGCGGCGGTGACGTTAGCTAGTGCCGCTTCTTTGGGAGTGCCTTGAACGCGACCGTGGCCGGCGTCGGGTGACGTTGCCGGCGGGGTCGGTCGCTCGCACCGCGAACCTATAGCGGCCCGGCCTGCGCAAGTTTCGGTACTTGACCGGAGAGGCGCAGGCGCTGAACGCGACCGCGGACCTGGTCGCCGCCCACCGCGCCGCTTCGAGGCTCGTCACGCCGCCGCTGCCGAAGCTCGTGTCAGGGGACCCGTCTGGCTGCAGTCTCGCGATGTAGGCGTGGGGAAAATTGCTGCCGGCCACCACGATGCGCCCGTCCGGCTGGACCAGCAATGCGTTGGACGAAGACGACGAGGGATTCGTCAATTTGAGCGAGAGGCCAACGGCTAGGTTCGACGTGCTGAACCAGCGGGCTCGTAGTAGAGCAGCCGTTCAGAAATCCGATCAGTCATCACACCGTGAATGCCGCCTTCGCCTTTGTACTCAGTGCGGTTCATAACATCCTCGAAGCGTGGCTCGTTGAACAGTTGGAGGGACTCCAGTTTCTTTTTGGTGCGACGGTCGGCCCCAACGATCCAAATCCCTTCCAGGAGGTTGCAGCCCATGTGGATCATGGCTAGGGCGCGACGCAGCACAATCCATTTGGTCACATGCGCCCACTTGGGGTCTCCGGACCCCGAATCCTTTTCGATCGCCAGGTACTCCAGTGCCGGACCCGATCGTAAAAGGAAGGGCTCAAGATCATGTCCGGCGCCCAGCTGGATACCGGTAGGCCCAGCCATGAGCGCCAGTCCATGCTTAGCCGCGTTGTAGGGCGCAGAGTCGAGGAAGTGCGCGGCGTAATAGTCGAGGTATTGACCCACGTTATGGCTAGCTGCCTCCCATATCTCTTGGTCGGGGATCGGCGTCAGCGACTCTCGCTCCGTGGTCGTAAAGAAGACGTTCTCAATGTGAGATCGCTCTGTGCCGTCCTCCAGACGCTCTCGCAGCTTGCCAACTTCCTTCTTGAACACCGCGAAATTAGTCTCCCGTGAGATGTCGAGCCAAGGGCAAGGCGACCCCTTGGCGTGTACCAGATAAATGCGGAGCAACGTCTCGCTCACGTGATGCAACAGCACCTCCGCCTCAATTACCGCGAAGCGCTCCCGCTCTTTTCGGTCATCGCCGTCGTCATCGGACCCTAGCGTCACAGCCATCTCATCGACCATGAACTTTTCGGCCAGCACCTCATCCAGGCCAGGTGGATCGCCATACCAGAGAAACAAGCTCTTGAGTCGGCGGCGCAGATAGGCGTGAGGGCTCATCGCGTAGAAAGTCCCATTGAGACGAGGGAAGTTCTCGGTGGCTAGATGTCTATCGGCGTTCGGTTTCGCCTGACGCCGTCGGGCCTGTTGACTCACGCTGTAGCCAGCGCTTGTCGAGTCATTTGCGCCGGCGATGTCGCTGCCCGCACGCATTTGAGCAGAAGACCTTTCCAGACGGACCGGTAAACGCCTCGCCGCACTCGGTGCACAGCCCCAC
>DASTHF010000084.1:0-9607 GCA_035605615.1 Solirubrobacterales bacterium | reverse complement strand
TCGTCGGCGAGCGAAACGGTGGAGAGGCGGTGGGCGATGATGAAAGTCGTCCGCCCGGCCATCGCCTCCTGCAGCCCGGCTTTGATCGCCGCCTCGGTGGTCGCGTCGACCGAGGAGGTGGCGTCGTCGAGGATGAGGATGCGCGGGTCGGCGAGAAGGGCGCGGGCGATCGCGATCCGCTGCCGCTGCCCGCCGGAGAGGGTCAGGCCGCGCTCGCCGACCACCGTGTCGTAGCCGGCCGGCAGCTCGCGCACGAACTCGTCGGCGCGGGCGCGCCGCGCCGCGGCTTCGATCTCCTCACGGCTCGCGTCGGGGCGCGCGTAGGCGATGTTCTCGGCGATCGAGGCGCTGAACAGGAAGCTGTCGTCGGCGACGAAGGCGACCTGGGAGCGCAGCGAGACGACGTCGACCGAGCGCACGTCGGCGCCGTCGACCAGCACCGTCCCCTCGCTGGGATCGTAGAGGCGGGCGACCAGGGCCACGAGGCTGGTCTTGCCGGAGCCCGAGGGGCCGACGAGGGCCACCGTCCGCCCCGCCTCCACCTCGAGATCGACGTCGGCAAGGGCATCGATCCGGGCATCGTCTTCATGGAGATGCGAAGGATCGGATACGGACGCGTCCCCGTTCCGCCTCGCAAGCGCGCCGTCGTAGCGCAGCGTCACGCCGCGCAGCTCGACCCGTCCGCCGCCGGTCGGCAGCGGTGGCGCGCCGGGCGGGCTCTCGATCCGCGGTTCGCGATCGAGGACTTCGAAGAGGCGGTTGCCGGAGGCGACCGCGCGCTGCGCCATCCCCATCGCGGCGCCCAGCATCCGCATCGGCGCCGCCAGCATCGCCAGGTAGGTGTAGAAGGCGGTGAAGCTGCCGAGGCTGAGGTTGCCGGCGATCACCTCGCGGCCGCCGACCAGCAGTACCAGCGCGATCCCGAGCTGCGGCAGCAGCCCGATCAGCGGCGAGAAGAAGGCCTGGAGGCGGGTCGAGTAGACGCTCTGGTCGAAGACGCGCTCGACAGCGCGGCGGAAGCGCCGCAGCTGGTGCTCTTCGCGGGCGAAGGCCTTGACGATGCGGATTCCCGAGACGTTCTCCTCGGCTTCCGCGGTCAGCTCGGCGATCCGCTGCTGGACCTCCTGCAGGGCGGGGCGCGAGACGCGGCTGTAGCGGCGCGCCGTGAGCACGACCAGCGGCGCCGGCGCCAGCGCGATCAGGGCCAGCCAGGGGTTGATCGCCAGCATCACCGCGGCGGCCAGCGCGATCGTCAGCAGGTTCTGGGTGATGAAGATCAGGCCGTAGCCGAGGAAGAAGCGGATCGCCTGTAGGTCGACGGTGGCGCGCGACATCAGCTGGCCGGTCTGCTGCGAGTCGAAGAAGGCGAGCTCGAGCCGCTGCAGATGGGCGTAGAAGCTCTGGCGCAGGTCGAACTCGACCGCCAGCGAGACCCTGCCGGCCACCACGCGCCGCACCGCGGTCAGCCCCAACCGCAGCAGGCCGGCGCCGGCGATCGCCAGTGCCAGCGGCAGCAGGTCGGGCCGGTGGCCGCTCTCGATCGCGTTGACGGCACGGCCAATCAGCCAGGGGATCAGCACCGTCATCCCCATCGCCGCCCAGGCGAAGACGAGCGAGCCCCAGAGTTGCGGGCGGTAGGGCCGCAGAAAGCCCATGAGGCGGCGGTAGGTCCGCATCTACCTCACTATACGAAGTGAAGTAACGGCCTCAGCCGCCTGCGGCGATGCGCTCGCGCGCCTCGGCGAGGTCTTCGGGGCGGCCAACGCTGAGCGCCCCGGCGACCCTGTCGTCTCGCATGTACCAGAGCGAGAACTCGCCCCCCTCACGGTCGCCTTTCCAGACTTCCTCGTCCCATTCCTGAGCCGGGCCGACGTACTCGAGGCTCGCCCAGTCGGCGAGGTCGCTGAAGAAGTAAGGCACCACCTCGTAGTCGGCGTCGTCGCCGAGCATGTTGCGGGCGGCGTGCATGCCCTGCTGCATCGCCACGTCCCAGTGCTCGATCCGCAGCCGCCGGCCGTGCACGACGCTGTCGTAGGAGCAGCAGTCGCCGGCCGCGTAGATCCCCTCGGCGGAGCTGCGCAGCTTCGAGTCGCAGAGGATGCCGTTGCCGACCTCGAGGCCGGCCCGCTCGGCGAGCATCGTGTCGGGGCGCACACCGGCGCCGACGACCACCGCGTCGCACTCGATGCGGCGGCCGCTCTTGGTCAGCACGGCGCGCACCCGGCCGTCGCCCTCGAACGCCTGCAGCTCCTCGCCGCCGTGGACCTCGACGCCGTTCTCCTCCAGCCTGCGCTGGAACCAGCGCCCGGCCTGCTCGCCGAAGACGCGCGAGAGCGCCACCTCCTCCATCATCACGATCGTGCACTTGACGCCCTTCGCGGTCAGCGAGGCGGCGACCTCGGTGCCGATGTAGCTGCCGCCGATCAGCACGACGTGCTCGGCCGCTTCGGCGTCGGTGCGGATCGCGTCGGCGTTGCCGAAGGCGCGCAGGTAGTGGATGCCCTCGTTCTCGGCGCCCTCGACGCGCAGGATGTTGACCATCGCCCCGGTGGCGAGCAGCGCCTGGCCGAAGCCGACCTCCTCCCCGCCCTGCAGGGTCGCGGTCCGCGCCCCAGGGCCGAGCGCCGTCACGCTGGTCCCGGTCAGCAGCTCGACGCCGTTCTCCTCATACCAGGAGGCCGGGTTGACGTGGGCGTCCTCGCGCGAGGCCTCGCCGCGCAGGTACTCCTTGGAGAGCGGCGGCCGTTCGTAGGGCGGCTCGGGCTCGCGGCCGGCGAGGAGGATCGAGCCCTCGGCGCCGCGCCGCCGCAGCTCCGCCGCGCAGTGGGCCGAGGCCATCCCGCCCCCGATCAGCAGGAAGTCGACCTCACGGCGAGCCATCAGGCGATCCCGTTGGCGCCGGCCGGTCCGAAGAGGCCCTTGAGGTCGTCCTCCAGTCCCGGGTCGAGCACGGCGAGCACCTCGTCGCCCGCCTCGAGCACCGTGTCGGGGCCGGGGACGAAGCCACTACCGTCGCGCAGCACCGAGATCAGCAGGCTGCCCTGGGGCATCGAGAGGTCCCCTACCCGCTTTCCGGTCACCGGAGACTCGCGGCCGAGCAGCATCTCGATGATCTCGAGCTGCTCCTCCTTGAAGTCGAGCAGCTGGATCAGCCCGTACTCGGGCACCTCGTGCTCGATCAGGCGCAGGATCAGGTCGGTCGCGGAGACCACCGGCTTGATCCCGAGCAGGTCGAAGTGCTCGCGGTTGCGGGGGTTGTTGACGCGGGCGATGATCCGCTCGACCATGTACTTCTCGCGGGCGACCTGGCAGATCAGCATGTTGTCCTCGTCGTCGCCGGTCACCGCGATCAGCATGTCGGCGCGCTGCACGCCGGCCCGCTCCAGGACCCAGAGCTCGGAGGCGTCGCCGTAGGAGACGTTGTGCTCGAGCTCCTGCTCGACGGTGAGGTAGCGGCGCCGGTCGCGCTCGATCAGCGTCACCTCATGCCCCTTCTCGAGCAGCTCGCGGCCCAGGTTCCAGCCGACCTTGCCCGCTCCGACCACGATCGCGTACATGCGCTTCTCCTCCCTACGCGACTTCCGCCGGCTCGCCGTCGCCCTGGGCGCCGCCACGCTCGCCGCCCTCTCGGATGACGCGCTCCAGCATGTCGATCGCGACCCTCGTGGGGCAGATCGTGTTCAGCCCCTGCCGCTCGTACCATTCTGCCCGCAGCGGATCGAGGATCCGTGCGATCACCGTGGGCACGTTGTAGCGCCGCTGCGCGATCTGGGCGATCACGATGTTGGTGTTGTCGCCGTCGGTGGAGGCGATGAAGGCGTCGGCCTTCTCGATCCCCGCCGCCTGCAGCGCCTCCGTCTCCAGCCCGGCGCCCACCGTGAACTGGCCGCCGAGATCCTCCCAGCCTTTCTCCAGCCCCACCTCGAGCCGGGCGTGCGACTCCGGGTCCTCGTCGAGGCAGGACACTTCGTGCCCTTCGCGCAACATGGTCCTGGCCACGGACGAGCCGACTCGTCCGCAGCCCACGATCAGGATGAACATGGCATCAATGGACCGCGTTCCGCTCGCTCGCAAAGGGTCAGATATGGATGCGTCGCTCGCTCCACGCTCACGGGATACTAGACCTCGGGCGGAGCCGTCAAGAGAACCTGGCAGGGGGCTTTTTTCAAGACGTACCCGGTCGCGGCGCCGATCTCCTCCGGCCGGGCGGCGCCGATCCCGCCCAGCGTCGCACCACCGCGGATCCTGGTCGGCGGCTCGCCGCCGATCACGATCGCTTCGGCGCCGCCGCGCCGCGCCGCCTCGACGATCCCGGCGCCGGCGTTGCGGGCCCGGACCACCTCGGCGCTTACCCCGATGCCCTCGTACTCCTCCGCCACGTCGCGGGCCCGCTCCAGGGCGCGCCGCGCTTCCTCCGCCTGGGCCGGCGGCAGATCGGCGTCGAGCGACAGGCTGAGCGGCACCTCGGCCACGTAGACGAGGTCGAGCCGCGACTCCCCCCCATCCCCCACGGCCTGCTCGCTCTCCGCGGCAGCGAGCCGGCCCGCGGTGGCAACGATGTCGTCGTCGAGCTTGGTGCCGAAGACCGGCACGAGGATGGTGCGGAAGGAGACCTCCGGAACCTGCTTGGTCAGCGCCCGCTCGGTGACCGAGACACGGCGGGTCAGCGAGGTCCCCTCGATCAGCTTGCGGTAGACGACGTAGGAGGTGAGCCCGAACGCCATCCAGCCGAGCCCGACCCAGCGCGCCTGTTCGTGGAATGCCAGGACGCTGAGGAAGGCGAGGCCGCTGAGGACCGCCGCGGCGAGCGCCGGAACCGGCAGGCTGGCGCCGCGCCAGCGCACGTTCCCGGGCACCCGGAAGGGGCGGGGGCGGTCCGGTTCGGTGAAGCGCAGGCGCAGGATCGAGACCTGGGCGATCGTGATCGCCAGCGTCGCACCGAAGGCGTAGATGCTGGCCAGCAGCTTCACGTTGGTGGGGGCGACGAGGCCGATCGCGACGACGCCGGAGATCGCGATCGCCACGTGCGGCGTCGCGTGGCGCCTGTTGAGCTTGCCGAGCCAGCTCGGTATCTGGCGGTTGATCGCCAGCGTGTAGATGTGGCGCGAGACGCCCAGCATCGAGGTCGTCGCCGCCCAGAAGAGGACGGGCGCCGCGATCAGCGCAACGAGCCAGCGCATCCCGCTGGCGACCCAGCTGGGGTGGTAGGAGGAGACGACGCCGATCAGCGGGTTCTCGACGAAGTCGCGCCCGAGTTCGGTGTGGAGGCCGTGCGGACCGGCCACGACCGGCATCGCCATCAGCGCGACCGCCGCCATCAGCGCATAGCCGAGCGGCACGGCGACGACGCCGATCGAGACGATCCGCCGCAGGTCGCGGCGGCGCACGTCGATGTCGGGGGCGAGGTCCGAGGCGGCCTCGATGCCGGCGTAGGCGAGCATCGCGACGACGGCCGCGTAGACGATGTCCTTGGCGGTGGGATGGGTGAAGAGGTGGACATGGGCGGTGAGGCGGTCAGGGTGCATCACGGTCAGCGCCCCGACCACGACCACGGCGAGCTGCAGGGCGATGTCGGCGAAGGCGAGCAGGGCGAGGGGGCGTTCGCGCCCCTTGCCGGTGACGTTGAGCACGTTGAGGACGCAGGCGGCGACGATCACGCAAGCGGCGATGCCGATCTCCCAGCCCGCTTCGGAGAGGCGGGGGGAGATCGGCTCCAGGTAGTGGGGCACCGAGACCGCCGCCAGCGCGGCGACGATCAGGTAATCGATCAGGATCGCCCAGCCGGCGATGAAGGCGATCAGCTCGTTGAAGGCGTGGCGGGCGAAGCTGGAGGAGCCGCCGCGCTCGCGGAACATCGCGCCGCCCTCGACGTAGCTGAGGATCGTCAGCGCGAACATCAGGCCGGCGGCGAGGAAGATCAGCGGCGTCAGCCCGAGGCCGCGATCGGCGACGACTCCGAGCGCGAAGTAGATCGAGAAGCCGACCGCCGAGTAGACGGCGATGAAGAGGCCCGGCACGCCGAGGCCGCGCTGCAGCAAGGGCTCGAGGCGGGAGCGCGGCGGCGGCGCCTGCGGCGGCGGCGGCTCCGACTGGGCCGGCTCGGTGGCGCTCACCGGTCCATCCGCGACGCCGCCCAGAGCCGCCCCCCGCCGAGCGCCAGGAAGGCGGCCCCGAGCAGCACGCCGACGGAGAGCGGGCCGCCCCCGGCGGCGAGCGTCGTCACCAGGATGATGAGGCCGAGGACGACGAAGACGATCGAGAAGGCGCGGACCGAGCCGCGGTAGATTCGCTCGGGCGAGGCCATCGTGGCGATTCTAGGCACCATCTACGCGACCTTAGACGCTGCGCCCGGCGACCCCGGGCGCAGCGTCGGCCGCGGCTAGAAGTGGACGATCGGGATGATCAGGATCGCGACGATGTTGGCGACCTTGATCATCGGGTTGATCGCCGGACCGGCGGTGTCCTTGTAGGGGTCGCCGACCGTGTCGCCGGTCACCGAGGCGGCGTGGGCCTCGGAGCCCTTGCCGCCGTGGGCGCCGTCCTCGATCAGCTTCTTGGCGTTGTCCCAGGCACCGCCGCCCGCGGTCATCGAAATGGCCATGAAGAGGCCGACGACGATGACGCCGATCAGCAGGCCGCCCAGCGCATTGACGCTGATCAGGCCGACGACGACCGGCACGACGATCGGGATCAGCGACGGCAGGATCATCTCCTTCTGGGCCGCCGCCGTGACGATCGCGACCGTCTTGCCGTACTCGGGCTTCTCGGTCCCCTCCATGATGCCCGGGTGCTCGCGGAACTGCTTGCGCACCTCCTCGACCACCTGGCCACCGGCGCGACCAACCGCCTCGACCGCCAGGGCCGCAAAGAGGTAGACCATCATGCCGCCGATGATCAGACCGATTAGAACCGCCGGGCTGGAGAGGTTGAAGAGGCTGCCGAGGTCGAAGTTGGCCGGCGCCGCTCCGCTGAGTTCGCTTTTGAAGGCCGAGAACAGAACCAGGGCGGCGAGAGCGGCAGAGCCGATCGCGTAGCCCTTGGTGACGGCCTTGGTCGTGTTGCCGACCGCGTCGAGGGGGTCGGTGACGTTGCGCACCTCCTCAGGCAGGTCCGCCATCTCGGCGATGCCGCCGGCGTTGTCCGTGATCGGGCCGAAGGCGTCCAGGGCGACGATCAGCCCGCAGAGCGAGAGCTGCGCCATCACCGCGATACCGATTCCGTAGATACCAGCCAGCTCGTTGGCACCCAGGATCGCCATGGCGATCACCAGGGCCGGCGCCGCGGTCGACTGAAAGCCCTGCGCGAGGCCCTGGATGATGTTTGTCGCGTGGCCGGTCTCGGACGCGTCCGCGATCGTCCGCACCGGGCGGAAGCGGGTCGAGGTGTAGTAGTCGGTGATCACGAAGAGCAGCGCGGTGACGGCGACCCCGATCACGGCGCAGAGCCAGAGGTCGGTCGTGGTGATCGTCTTGGCGCCGGCTTCGAGGCCGAGTCGCACCGGATCGCTCATCAGCCACTTGGTGATCGGGTAGAAGGCGGCGATCGAGAGGCCGCCGGAGACGATCAGGCCCTGGTAGAGAGCCCCCTCGACCCGGTCGGACTTGGTCCGCACCGAGAGCGCCCCGATGATCGAGGCGATGATCGCGACGCCGCCGATCACCAGCGGGTAGATCGCGACCTGGCGCGAGAAATCGCCGCCGGCGCCAGTGAAGGTGAGGACGCCGAGCAGCATCACGGCGACCGAGGTGACCGCGTAGGTCTCGAAGAGGTCGGCCGCCATGCCGGCGCAGTCGCCGACGTTGTCGCCGACGTTGTCGGCGATCACCGCCGGGTTGCGCGGGTCGTCCTCGGGGATCCCCGCCTCGACCTTGCCGACCAGGTCGGCGCCGACGTCGGCGGCCTTGGTGAAGATGCCGCCGCCGAGCCGGGCGAAGACCGAGATCAGCGAGCCACCGAAGCCGAGCCCGACCAGCGCGTCGACTGCGTCCTTGTCGCTGGAGCCGGTGAGGACGAGGATGCCGAAGTATCCGGCCACGCCGAGCAGCGCCAGGCCGACCACGAGCAGCCCGGTGACCGAGCCGCCTTTGAAGGCGACGTCGAGCGCCGGCGGCACGCCGCCGCGCGCCGCCTCGGCGACGCGGGCGTTGGCGCGCACCGAGAGGTTCATGCCGATGAACCCGGCCGAGCCGGAGAGGAAGCCGCCGAAGACGAAGCCGATCGCCGTCTTGTAGTCCTGGAGGATCCAGAGCAGGATCGCGACCGGGACCGCCACGGCGGCGATGATCGTGTACTGGCGCTTCAGGTAGGCGCCGGCGCCTTCCTGCACAGCACCCGAGATTTCCTGCATGCGGTCGTTCCCGGGCGAGCGGGAGAGCAGGCGCTGCGTGATCACGAGTCCATAGACGACCGCCGCCCCCGCGCAAACGAGCGCGACGACGACTCCGTATTCGGTCAAGAAGCTGGTCAAGTCGAGTCCCTCCGGTGGTTTGAGCGGCGCGGGAGTCTATATACGCGCCCGGCGAGAGGGTTCGATGAGGCGCCGCAAACCCCTCTACGCCGCCTGTTTCGCGCCGCTGTAGGTGCGGCGCGTCTCGGCCACCGCCTCGCGGTAGACCTCCTCGATCGGGACCCCGGCCGCGAACGCGTCGCGGGCGCGCTGGGCGCCGTTGCGCTCTGGCGGCTCGGGGTCGATGCCGAGCCGCGCCCGGGCCGGCGCCGTCCAGGCGAGCAGCTCCTCGAGCGCCGCCCGCGCCTCGACCACGGCGCCGCGGCGGAAGTCGATCAACCCGCCGTCCATCCCGTGGCGGATCGCCCGCCAGAGGTTCTCCTCGATCTCCCGGTCCTCGAGCGGCGCCGGGGCGGCGCCCTCGTCGTGGTCGATCGCCGCCTGCGCGATGCAGGCGGCGATCAGCCCGGCCAGCGCGAAGGACTCGTCGCCGCGCGTCTGCGCGTCGCAGATCCGCACCTCGACGGTGCCGAACTCATGATGGGGGCGGACGCTCCACCAGAGCTGGGTCGACTCGACGACCGTGCCGGTACGCGCCAGCAGCCCGACGAATTCGGCGTAGCGCTCCCAGCTCCCGAACGGGCTGGGCACGCCGCAGCGCGGAAAGGTGCGGGTGAAGATCTCGGTGCGGACCGTGTGCAGGCCGGTGTCGCGGCGGTCGAGGAAGGGCGAGTTGGCGGAGACGGCGAGCAGCAGCGGCAGCAGCTCGCGCACCCGGTCGCAGACGGCGATCGCCCGGTCGGCGCCGCGCACGCCCATGTGGACGTGCAGGCTCCAGGTGTTGTTGCGCTGCGCGACCCAGCCCAGTTCCTGGCGCAGCAGGTTGTAGTGCGGGGTGTCGATGATCCGCTGGTCGAGGTAGCCGGCCCAGGGATGCGTGCCGGTCGCGGCCAGCGCCAGGCCCATTCCCTCCACCAGGCCGAAGAGCCGGTCGCGCCGCTCCTGCTGGGCGGCGACCGCCTCGGCGAAGCTCTCGGACCGTCCGGACCGGATCTCGATCTCCGACGAGATGAGCTCGCCGATGGCGGACTCCGCCAGCACCTCGTCGCGCTGACAGGCCGAGTAGAGCTCCTCGAAGCGGTTAACGAGCTCCAGGGTGTC
>DASTHF010000083.1:0-15780 GCA_035605615.1 Solirubrobacterales bacterium | reverse complement strand
CGGTCGTCGCTTCGCTCACGCGCAGACTGTATCCGCGCCGTCGCCGAGCAGGCGGGCAAGCGCTCGCGGCGGCAGGCCGCCGCCCTCGAACGCGGCGCCGGCGAGGGCGCGGCGGGCGGCGAGCCAGCCGAGCGGCCGCTTGAGGACGGCGACGCGCAGGTCCCTCGTAATCAGATCGCCGGCGACGAGAGCGGCGAGGGAGCGGTCGGCGTCGAGATCGGCGCGCAGGAGGACGCCGGACAGATCCAGTCGCGGCTCCTCCAGGGCGGCGCGGAAGAGGCCCGCCGGGACGTGGATCGCAGCGACCGAGTCGCGGACGAGCGGCAGCGCCGCGGCGACGCTCTCCAACCCATCCCCGTCGGCGGGCAGCGCCAGGTGGCAGGCCTGCCCGCGGGAGGCAACCGCCGCATCAGGCAGGTGGACGGCGAGCCGCTCCTCCAGCGCGCGGGCGGCGGCGCCGGCGACGAGCGAGGGGCGCGGCGGGCGGCCGCCGCCGAGGTCGATCAGCAGGCCGGCGCGGTCGGGACCCGATCCAGCGCAGGCGAGCGCCGCGGCCGCCGCCTTCGAGCCGGCCGCGCCGCCGACCGCGCCGACCAGGATCGCCCTGCCGCTCGCCGGACGGCTCGCCAGGCACACCGGCCCGCCAACCGCGGCCTCATATATGGACTGGCTCATCGTGGCCTCGCCGCCGCCGAGGAGGTCACCGCGAGGCGGTTGGCGAGCGCGGGCAGCGGCGAGGGAGGCATGAGGCGCACGGTGACGCGCTCGCCGCGGACCCGGACGTCGACGTCGTCGCCCGCCCAGGCCGGCAGCGCGTCGCGGACGGCCGGGCGCGCGGAGCGCCCGGCGGCAAGCGCCAGCGCCCCCGCCTCGGCGGCGCCGTCGGCGAGCGTCACCGCGTAGCCGACCGCGAACAGCTGCAGGGCGATCAGCCCGGCGAGCAGCAGGGCCGGCAGCGCTGCGACCAGCTCAACGGTCGCCTGGCCGGACTCCCTACCCACCGCCGCCTCCCAGGTCGGTCTTCGCCTCCAGCCTCAGGTGCGGCATGCCGGGGACCAGGCGCGGCACCGGCACGCGCACCGAGAGGGCCCCGGCATCGCTCACCTGCGCGCCCTCGCGCAGCCCGGGCGGCAGCGCCCGCCGCGCCGCCGCGCCGGGGTCGCCTCCGACCAGCGCCGCCCGCGCCCCGGCCCGCGCCGCCACGCCCGCCGACCACAACGCCTGCCCGGCGGCCGCGAGCTGTGCCGCCACCAGCACCGCCAGCAACAGGAACGGGATCGCGGCGATCAGCTCGACCGAAGCGGTCCCGTCCTCCCTGCGAACCTCGCTGCCGGCGGCCTGGGGCGACACGCCCCGACCGTCGCAGGCACGGGCGCGCGCGTTGCGTGCTCAGGCGAACGATTCAGTCACGTCTCTGTGCCGATTCGGCCTCAGTACGTATGCGCTTCCAGCCAGATCCGCCAGATCGCGCCGATCGAGGCGCCCAGCAGGAGGATCCAGGCGAGCGTGCCGCCCCCGGTCGAGAACAGCTTGTTGGCGCCGGCGATCAGCAGGGCGATCAGGCCGAGCGCCCCGTAGAGGATCGCGCGGCGCCCGTCGCTCAGCGCCGCCAACGTCAGCTGGTTCTGGCGGCCGAGCACGAACAGCATCCAGGCGATGCCGGCGAGGAGGCCCATGGTCAACGCGGTCAGCACCGCTTCGGCCAGGTTGCCCCCGCCTGGCACGAAGGCCACCACAAGAGCCAGCAGCATGACGATCGCGATGTTGCGCAGAGCGCGCACGACTTGAGTGTAGGGCCGGACGGCGCCCGGCCAGGGCCCCGGGCCGGCGCTGCTACTTGCTCGTCATCACGACGATGCCGACCACGATCGCCCCGACCGTGACCGCCAGCGCCACGACGGCGACGAGCACCGCCCCGGCCGCCGCCAGCGGTCGCTCGCCGCGGCTGAGGTCGACGAAGCGCACCGCCCCCCAGATCGCCATCGAGAAGGCGAAAGTCACCCCCACGCCGGCGACCACCGAGGCGATCACCGACTGGAGCAGCTCCTTGCCCTGGACGATGACCGCCACGATCATCCCGCCGCGACGGGCGCCCCCTCCTGGGAGCGCCGCAGGAAGACCGCGACGATCGAGGCGAGCAGCAGCGCGACGACGACGATCGGCCCCAGCGCCCCCGTCCCGACCAGGTTGGTGACGGCGTAGGCCAGCCCGCCGATCAGCGCCGCGGCCGGCAGCGTGAGGATCCAGGCGGCGACGATGTTGCCGGCGACGCCCCAACGCACGGCGGAGAGCCGCTTGCCGGCCCCGGCGCCCATCACGCCGCCGTTGATCACGTGCGTCGTCGAGAGCGGGAAGCCGAAGTGGGTCGAGGCAAGGATGACCGCCGCCCCGGCGCCCTGCGCCGAGAAGCCCTGAGCGGAGTCCATCTTGATGATCCGGGAGCCGGTGGTGCGGATGATCCGCCAGCCACCCGTCCAGGTGCCCAGCGCGATCGCCGTCGCCGCCGCGGCAATCACCCAGAGCGGCGGGTTGGATTCCGGCGCCAGCGTCCCGTTGGCAATCAGGGCAAGCGTGATCACGCCCATCGTCTTCTGGGCGTCGTTGGTGCCGTGGGCGAGCGCCAGCAGGCCGCCGGAGATCACCTGGCCGTAGCGGAAGCCGCGCGTGACCGGCCCCGGCCGCTGCCGGCCGACCACCCGGTAGACCAGCCCGATGCAGATCGCCGCGACGAGCAGCGCCACGGTCGGCGCGACCACGGCGGGAATCAGCACCTTGCCGACCAGCCCTTCGGCGAGCACCGCGTGGACGCCGGCCGCCGCCACGGCCGAGCCGACGACGCCGCCAATCAGCGCGTGTGAGGAGCTGGAGGGAAGGCCGAACCACCAGGTGATCAGGTTCCAGGCAATCGCCCCGATCAGCCCGGCGAAGACGATCGTCGGCGTGATCACTTCCGGGTCGACGACGTCCTTGGCGACGGTCGCGGCGACCGAGATCGAGATGAAGGCGCCGGCGAAGTTGAGCAGCGAGGCGATCCCGATCGCCACCGACGGCCGCGCCGCCCCGGTCGAGATCGACGTCGCCACCACGTTCGCCGTGTCGTGGAAGCCGTTGGTGAAGTCGAAGGCCAAAGCGGTGGCCACGACGATCACCAAAATCACGTCAGAACTCACGCTCAGTCATTTCCTCGGTTGGAGTGATGTGACGAGGCCCAGACGTTGCCAGGCAAGGACGCAGTGAGCGTGGTGTGCTCTGCACACGAGCGAGCGAGGACGCAGCATGGCGACGTCTGGGGCCGTCACGAGTTCTTTATTGCGATGCCCTCGAGTATCTGGGCGGCGTTCTCGGTCGCGTCGATCGCGTTCTCGAGCACCGCGAACATGTCCTTCCAGCGGATCACGACCATCGGGTCGATCCCGTCGGAGAAGAGGGAGGCGACCGCGTCGCGCGAGATCCGGTCGCCGTCGTTCTCGAGCCGGTGGATCTCGATCCAGTAGCGGTCCAGGTCCTTGAAGCCGCGCAGGTGCTCGAGCGCCTCGCAGAGCTGCTCGCAAGCCTTGACCAGGACGCCGGTCAGCGCCTGCGCCTGCTCCATCGGCGCCTCGATCTTGTAGAGGCCGAGCAGGTCGGCCGCTTCCTCGGTGTAGTCGACGACGTCGTCCAGCTGCGTCGCCAGGCCGTAGATGTCCTCGCGGTCGATCGGCGTCACGAAGGTCGAGTTGAGCCGCTGAACGATTTCGTGGGTGATCCGGTCGCCCTCGCCCTCGGCCTTGACGATCTCCTGCGAGAGGCCGCGGTCGTCGGGCCAGGCGGCCATCATCTGGTCGAGCAGCCGCGCCGCCTTGACCGTGTTCTTGCCCGCCTCCGCGAAGAGGTCGAAGAAGGTCGTATCGCGGGGCAGCAGCGAGAGGCGAGGCACGCGGCAATCCTATTGGCCGCCGCGGCGTCCCGCCCCCGTCAGCCCGCCGCCGTGACGAGCCGTTCGACGGCGCGCGACTCGTGGCGCTCGCAGAGCTCTTCCTGGACGCTGCGCCGCTCACCATCCGCCGCCCGGCGCCGGGCCCAGGCGCCGTCGGCGCCGAGCTCCCAGGCGTTCGCGTCGTCGACCAGGCAGCGCTCCAGCACGTCGAGCAGCTCGGCGCGCAAGCCCGGCTCCTCCACGGGAACCACGAGCTCGACCCGGTGGTCGAGGTTGCGCGGCATCAGATCCGCCGAGCCGGTCAGCAGCCGGGTCTCCTCGCCGCGCTGAAAGGCGTAGATGCGCGAGTGCTCGAGGAAGCGGCCGACCACCGAGACGACGCGGATGTTCTCCGAGACGCCGGGGACCCCCGGACGCAGGCAGCAGATGCCGCGCACGTTGAGGTCGACGCGGACCCCGGCGCGCGATGCCTCGTAGAGCGCCTCGATGCAGCGGGCGTCTGCCAGCGCGTTGACCTTCAGCGCGATCCGCGCCTCCTCGCCGGCGCGGTGCGCCGCGATCGTCGCCTCGATCTCCTCCAGCATGCGGTCGCGCATCGTGGTCGGGGCGACCAGCACCTTGCGGTACTCGGCCGGACGGCCGTAGCCGGTCAGGAAGTTGAACATCTCGGCCACGTCGGCGCCGATCTCCGGGTCGGCGGTGAAGAGGCCGACGTCGCTGTAGGTACGCGCCGTCGTCGGGTTGTAGTTGCCGGTGCCGATGTGCACGTACTCGCGCACCCGATCGCCCTCGCGGCGGGCGACGAGGATCGCCTTCACGTGGGTCTTCAGGCCGGGGATGCCGTAGACGACGTGGACCCCCGCCTCCTCCAGCGCCTTCGCCCAGTGGATGTTGGCCTGCTCGTCGAAACGCGCTTTCAACTCGACCATGCAGACCGCCTGCTTGCCCCGTTCGGAGGCGCGGATCAGCGCCGGCACGAGGGGCGAGTCGTCGCTTGTCCGGTAGACGGTCTGCTTGATCGCCAGCACGTCGGGATCGACGACCGCCTGCTCGACGAAGCGCTCCACCGAGGTGACGAAGGAGTCGTAGGGATGGTGGACGAGGACATCGCCCTGGCGGATCGCCGCGAAGAGATCGGCCGGCTTGTCGTCCTCGCCCTGCAGGCGCGGCTGCGTGACCGGGACCCAGGGGCGGTAGCGCAGCTCGGCGTGGCCGGGGAGCGAGGCCAGCTCGGTGAGGTCGGCGAGGTCGATCAGGCCGTCGACGTCGTAGACCTCGCGGTCTTCGAGGCGCAGGGCGTCGATCAGCTGGGCGCGGAGCTTGGCGTTGGTCCGCGCCGCGACCTCCAGCCGCACCACCTCGCCGAAGCGGCGGCGGCGCAGCTCGTCCTGGACCGCCTGCAGCAGATCGTCGGCCTCGTCGGAGACGGTGAAGTCGGCGTCGCGGGTGACGCGAAAGTAGCCGTGGTCGACGACCTCGGCGCCGGGGAAGAGCGCGTCCAGGTTGGCGGCGATCACCTCCTCCAGGGGGACGAAGGTCGAGCGCCCGTCGCCGATCGGCAGGAAGCGCCCCAGCAGCTCCTTCGGCACCTTGACGCGGGCGATGACCTCGGCGTCGTTGCCGGGATCGCGCAGCAGCACCGCGAGGCTGAGCGAGAGGTTGGAGATGTAGGGGAAGGGACGGCCGAGCCCGATCGCCAGCGGGGTCAGGGCCGGGAAGACCTGTTCGTGGAAGCGGGCGTCGATCTCGCGCCGCTCCGCCTCGCTCGCCTGCTCGAGCGAGACGATGCGGATCCCCCGCTCCTCCAGCGCGGGGCGCAGCGTGCCTGCGAAGCAGCGGTGGAGGCGGCCGTCCAGCTCCAGCACGCGGGCCTGAATCGCGTCGATCTGCTGCGCGGGCGTCAGCCCGTCCGGGCCGCTGACGTCGATGCGGGCGTCGAGCTGGTCGAACAGCCCGGCGACCCTGACCATGAAGAACTCGTCCAGGTTGGAGGCGTAGATCGCGCAGAAGCGCACCCGCTCCAGCAGCGGCACGTCCTCGTCCTCCGCCAGCTCCAGCACCCGCTGGTTGAAGTCGAGCCAGGACAGCTCGCGGTTGAAGTAGAGCGCCGGATCGTCGATCCGGCCATCGTACTGGCGCAACTCAGCTGCCCCGCCGCCTCATGCGGCCAGCAGCGGAGTTCCGGAGATGCGGCTGAGCAGGGCGGCGGCCACCGCGGTCGGGCTCGGGGCAACGACGTGCAGGAGGTCGTAGCGGCGCTCGGCCAACGCCTCCACCAGGTCGAGCAGGCTCGGGACGCCGAGCCTCGCGCCGCCGGAGACGGGAGCCGGCACCGTCGTCGTCGCCGGCAGCCGGCGGTCAGCCCTGGCGTCCGTGCCGACGAGCTCGACTTCTACTCCGGGCGCGCCGCCCCGGATCCGCTCGACCGCGGCTGCCTGGTCGTCAGCGTCGGCGCCATCGGCGATCAGCGCGACGCGTGGCGGTGCCTCGCAGCTCCTGGCCAGCTTCGCCCTCTCCCTGCCGAGGACGGCGGTGGCCGGCACGTAGGGAAGCGCCGGCGTCAACGCCTCCATCAGGCCGGGGGGCGCCGCGCCGTCACCGGCCGGTGCCGCCATCGCTCCCCGCTCGACCGCCGCGCGCAACCGTTGCTCGTGGCTGCGGCGGGCAAGGCGATAGAGATCGGCATGGGAGAAGCTGTCGGACTGCAGGCGGGCGAGCAGGTCCCGACCCCTCTCCTCGACGCCGATCGACGCCAGCCACGCCTCGAGCAGGGCGCGCCCGTCCCGGGGGCCGAGGTCGGTCGCGACCTTGCCGTGGCGGGCGGTTCCTTCGGCGACGACTCGCTGCGCGATCTTCAGCACGGCCGTGGGGTCGGCGGAACCAGCCTCCGCGTCGCCGCCGTCGCAGGCGAGGGCGCGCGTCGCAAGCGCCATCGCGGCGTGCGCCCACTTGGCCGCGCTGCCCTGCTCGCCGCCGGGCACGGTACGTCCCTGGCGGATGTGGCGAAGAAGCTCTTCCGGCGTGGCCGCGGCCGGGGTCTCGGTGAAGGTGCGGCCGATGTCCACGCCGGCGTGATCGTCGGACCCGCCGATGCCGGTGCCGCCGTGCGTTTCGGCGTAGGCGGCGGCGGGCATGTTCAGCTCCGCCGCCCGCGATCCATTGCGGACCTCCCAGACCGGAAACAGCTCGGCGAGGCGGTGGCGGTGACGGCCGCTGAGCGGCGCCCCGACGTCGAAGAACGGATGCGCCAGGGCGCAGGCGATCTCGTTCTCGTGAAGGTAGGCGGCGCAGGCCTCGACGTCGCCGGCGTTGGCCTGCAGCCACTCGTGGTCTCCGGGAGTGATCCCGTAACAGAGGACGTGAACCGCCTGTGGCTCGCCGGCGAAGCGGGCGGTCAGCTCCTCGGAGACGAAGCAGTCGGGACGGCCGGCCAGCTCCAGGCAGCCGTCGATCGTGTCGTGATCGGTAATCGTGACGAAGTCCATCCCCCTACGCTTCGCCAGCTCGTAGACCTCCTGCGGCGGGGTGGCGCACTCCGGCAGCCCAAGCGAGCGCTGGACCCCGAGCCGCGAGAGCTGGGACGCGGTGGAATGGCAATGCATGTCAACCCGGGAAGTCATCGACGCCTCCCTTTCGAGATCTTCAGTCGCAGTCAGGATCACGCATCGCGGGAGCCAATCTGTGAACAACCTGAGAACCGCGCCGAACCGCCTCGGGGCTGCTCGCAACGAAATTCGTTGCGCTATGCTGGCGACCGTGCCCGTCGCAACCGCGGAGAAGATCAGCGCGCTCAGCCATGACTTGGGCTCGCAAAGGCGCCTGGCAGACCTGCTGGGGGTGAGCCCTGCCCAGATCACCCGCTGGCGGCGCGGCGGGGGGATCGACCTCGCCAATGCCGAGCGGGTTGACCTGCTGGAGCTGGTCGTCGCGAGCCTGCTGCGCCTCTACCCCGCCGAGGCCGCCGAGCAGTGGCTCCAGGGGGTCAATCCCCACCTCGGCGATCGCCGCCCGATCGACCTGGTCCGCGCCGGCCGCGCGCAGGAGCTGCTCGGGGCGATCGGGGCCGAGCGCTCCGGCGCTTTCGCGTGAGGCTCTGGCGGGCGCTGCCGCTCGACGAGCGCGCCGGCGACGCCGAGCCGGGCGGGCCACTCTGGTTCCCGCGCGCGCAACAGGGCGCCGGCAGACACGACAACCCCGACGTGTACGGCTGCCTGTACGTATCCGAGCAGCCGCTCTCCGCGGTGGTCGAGCAACTCTCTCCGTTCCGGGGCGTGGGCAGGCTGCTGCCCTCGATGCTCGTTCGCTTCGATCTGCCGCTTGCCCTCGCGGCGCTGGAGCTTCCAAACAACCCGAATACCATCGACCTCGACGACCCGCTCACTCTGGACGCGGAAGGGCTTCTTCCCTCCCAGGTGGCGACGCGGCAGCGAACCGTCACGCAGCGCCAGGCCGCGGCGATCCACGCCTCGCACCCGGATGCGCTCGCGATCCGCTGGTGGTCGACGCTGGAGGGAAGCTGGATCAACTGGACTCTGTTCGACCGCGCCGCCACCGAGCTCGAGCTGGTGGAGGCCGTAAAGCTGACGCTCGACGATCCCATCGTCATCGAGGCAGCCGACTTCCTCGGCTTGCCGGCCGCCTAGCGGTGCTCTACGGCGGCGCTCAGCGCAGGTCGACCAGCTCGACCTCGGTGTCGAGGGCAAGGATCTCTGGGTCGCCGGTCCAAAGCGGTGCGTCGAGCCGCATGGCGGTGGCGAGGCAGAAGGCGTCGGCGAACGAGAGGCCGCCGCGCGCCTTGATCCCTGCGGCGGCAGCGATGAGGGGCCAATCGGGGTCGACGACGGTGAGGCGGGCGCGGGCGGATTCGATGCCGGACTTTGCATCCCGGGCGCCGCGCTCGCGAGTCTGGATGTACAGCGCCTCGCCGAGGTTGAGCGAGCAGATGGCGGCGCCCTCGCCGAGCCAGGCCTCCTCTACACGTGGGGCGGCCGGCTCGTCCCGGAGGTATGCGAGGAGGGCCCAGCTATCGAGGACGACCAACGCCCCACCCCTGCGCCTTGCGCTCCTCCCGCTCTCGCTCCTCGCGCCGCTCGGCCTCCAGCGCAGCGGTACCGCCCCCCGGGGTGTCCGCCCAGATTCCCCGCAGGGCCCTGATCGCCGCCGCCCGCTGGGCCTCCTCGTCGGCGAGGCGGCGGATGCGCACGTCGGCGCCGTCGGGCTCGAAGACGACCTCGTCGCCGGGCTCGAAGCCGAGCTGCTCGCGAATCGCCTTCGGAATGACGACCTGGCCTTTGGTCCCCATTTTATGAGTCATACGGATAAGTATAACCTGCCCGGGGCGGCGATGCTGATCTCGCCGACCGCCTACCACCGGCTGACCTTCCGTCTACAGCAGAAGCGTCAGCTGATCATGCTCGCGAATTGGATGGCGATCGGCGGCCTGACTTTTCTCGCCGTGGCGATGACGGGGGCGATCATGCTCGTCACCGACGTTCTTTTCGGCGGCGTGACGACCGCCGTGACCAGCGCCCTGGCAGGTAGCGTGTTTTTCTATCTCTGGTACCTGATGCCGCTGCGGCGGCGGATCAGTCGACCAGCACGAGAATGACGGTGAGGAGGCCGAGCACCAGCCCGCCGGCCAGCAGCGCGCCATGGCCGAAGCGCGGCGGAGCCGGAAAGCGCCCCTGGGCCAGCGCCTGTTCGACATCGGCGCGGCGGGCGCTGCCGTAGGCGATCACCGCGATCCCGTACAGCGCGAAGCCGACGCCGGCGACGACGTAGGACATCGATGCTGACCTACCTGCAAGCCATCGTGATCGCCCTCGTGCAGGGGGTCACTGAGCTCTTCCCGGTCTCGAGCCTCGGCCACTCGGTGCTCGTGCCGGCCTGGTTCGGCGGCAGTTGGGAGACTCTCGTCACCCAGTCCTCGCAGGCCAACAGCGAGGCCTCCTTCTACCTGGCCTTCATCGTCGCCCTGCACGTCGCCACAGCACTTGCCCTGCTCTGGTTCTTCCGTGCCGACTGGGCACGCATCGCGAATGGCTTCCTGCACAGCGTCCCGCGCAGCCTGCGCGAGCGGCGCCTGAGCGCGGCCGACCCCGACGAGCGGCTGGCCTGGCTGATCGTCCTGGCCACGATCCCGGTCGGGCTCACAGGCGTCGCCTTTGAGCACGCCTTCCGCACTGTCTTCGCGAAGCCGGTCGCGGCTAGCGCCCTCCTGCTGATCAACGGCCTCATCCTCTTCGCCGGCGAGCGGGCGCGACGGCGCTCCGAGGAGCGGCCCCCGAGCCCGGCCGAGGTTCCAGTCGGAGCGCTGGTGGGAGCGGGAGAACCCGAGGGCCCGTCCCTCCCAGAGGGCAAGACGGGTGGCGGCCGCACCGCCCAGGACCTCGCCGCGGCCTACGCATCCGACGTGCGCATCTCCCGCCTCCCCTACCTGCAAGGGCTGCTGATCGGCTCCTTTCAGATCCTCGCCCTCTTCGCCGGCATCAGCCGCTCGGGGGTGACGATGGTCGGCGGCCTCTGGCGCGGGCTCTCCCACGAGGACGCGGCGCGCTTCGCCTTCCTGCTGGCGACACCGGTCATCCTCGCCGCCGGCGTCCTCAAGGTGCCGACCCTCTTCGGGCAGGCCGGCGAACACATCCATGGCCAGATCGCCGTCGGCTTCCTCGTGACCGGCGTCGCCGCCTACCTCTCGGTCCGCTTCCTGGTCCGCTACTTCGAGACGCACACTCTTAAGCCGTTTGCGATCTACTGCGTCGCCTTCGGCGGCCTCAGCCTGGTCCGCTTCGCGGCTTTCTAGGCAGCCAGCCGGCGCGCACCAGCGCCGGCAGCGGCGCCGTCGCGCCGGTTGAGCAGGTCGAGGACGATCCCCTCGCGCAGGCCGCCCTTGCCGACCTGCAGGGGCTGGGCGAGCAGCTGCGAGGCCTTCTCGAGCAGCAGCACGCCGCCGGCGAGGATGCGGACCCGCTCCGGATCCAGCTCGAAGCGCCGCGCCACCTCCGCCGCCGGCTCGCCGGCGAGGACGCGGATGCCACGCTCCAGGGTCTCGTACTCGAGCACCGCGCCGACCAGGCGCCGCAGCGCGGTGGCGCTCCCGCCCACCGCCACCGCCTGCGCCGGGCGCTCGACCTCCGCCCCGGCGAAGACGTCCTCGATGCGGTCGCGCATCCTGCGCAGCTCGGCGGCGGAGGGCGGGTCCGAATCGATCAGCTCGTCGGTCAGGGCACCCGAGCCGACCCGCCACGAGCGCACGGCCTCCACCCCGCCCGGGACTGTGCCGATCGCGATCTCGGTCGAGCCGCCGCCGACGTCGACGACGCCGATCTTGCCCTCGACCGGGTGGCCGAGCGTCTTGGTGGCGCCGATGAAGGAGAGCCGCCCCTCCTCCTCCTCGTCGAGGACCTCGACCGGGACGCCCGCGGCCGCGGCGATCGCCTCCACGACCTGCGCGCCGTTGTCGGCTTCGCGGATGGCGGCCGTCGCGACGCAGCGGATCGCCTCTGCGCCCAGCTCGCGCGCGAGGCGGACCTGGGTGGCGACCACCTCGGCGACCTCCTCAACCTTCTCCGCCGGGACCGAGCCGTCGCCGCGGATCGCCCTGTTGATCCGCGTGTAGGCACGCTGCTCCATCACCTTCTTCAGCTGTCCGTCGCCCGGCTCGGCGACGAGCGCCCGCGTGGTGTTGGAGCCGATGTCGATCGCGGCGCAGAGCATTCGGGGCCTTGCCGCCCATCTTCCCAGCGGGACCGGATCTGAACCTCGCGGGGCCCTGGCCCGCCCCGCGCCTAAGCGGGATGCGAGGCGTCCTCGAACTCTTTGAAGAGGCCGGTGACGACGAAAGCGACCTGCTCGCCGATGTCCACCGCGTTGTCGCCGATCCGCTCGATCGCCCGCGCCGCCAGCAGCATCGTCATCGCCCACTCGCGCCGGTCGGCGTCGTCGCCGATCGCCAGCGCCAGGTGGAAGCACTCGCGGTTGAGCTCGTCGACGAGGTCGTCCTGGCGGACGAGGTCGCGCGCCATCTCGACGTCGCGCTGCTCGAAGGCGCGCTTGGCCTGGACGATCAGGGTGCGGGTCTGAGCACCCATCGCGAGGATCCGCTTCACCATCTCCTCGTCGGCCGGCGGCTCGTTGCCGCTCAGCGGCAGCAGCTTGCAGACGTTCACGCACTGGTCGCCCATCCGCTCGACGTTCTTCAGCACGTGCAGCAGCGCCGAGATCAGACGCAGGTCGGTGGCGACCGGCGACTGCGTCGCGAGCAGCGTGATCAGGCTCTGGTGGACCTCCAGGTAGCGGCCGTCGATGCGGTCGTCGTCGGCGATCACGAGCTGCGCCAGCTCGACGTCCTGGTGCTCGATCGCCTCCATCGTGCGGCCGAGCGCGGCGTTGACCAGCTCGAGCCCGCCCATGGCGCCCGCCTCGAGCTTCTCCAGCTCCTCGCGGTAGTGGACCCGGGTTTCCATCAGCCGAACTTACCCGAGACGTACTGCTCGGTCCGCTCGTCGTCGGGGTTGGTGAAGACCTTCTCGGTGGGGGCCACCTCGACCAGCTCGCCGCTCAGCATGAAGGCGGTCGTGTCGGCGACCCGCGCCGCCTGCTGCATGTTGTGGGTGACGATCGCGATCGTCACCCGCTTCTTGAGCTCGCCGATCAGCTCCTCGATCCGCAGCGTCGCGACCGGGTCGAGGGCCGAGCAGGGCTCGTCCATCAGCAATACCTCGGGCTCGACGGCGAGCGCGCGGGCGATGCAGAGGCGCTGCTGCTGGCCGCCGGAGAGGCTGGCGCCGGGCCTGCCGAGGCGGTCCTTCACCTCGTCCCAGAGCCCCGCGCCGACCAGCGCTTCCCGGCCGCGGTCCTCCATCTCGCCGCGTGGCGCGCCGCTCAGACGCAGGCCCGAGACGACGTTGTCGAAGACCGACATGGTCGGGAATGGGTTGGGCTTCTGGAAGACCATGCCGACGGCGCGGCGCACGGCCACCACGTCGACCGCCGGGTCGTAGAGGTCGATCCCATCGAGCAGGACCTGGCCGCCGGCACGGGCGCCGGCGATCTCCTCGTGCATGCGGTTGATGCAGCGCACCATCGTCGACTTGCCGCAGCCCGAGGGACCGATGATCGCGGTGACCCGGTTCGAGGAGAAGGTCAGATCGACCCCCTTCACCGCCTGGTTGTCGCCGTACCAGGCGTCGAGGCCGCGCAGCTCGACGTTGCCGATCTCGCGGCCGACTGCCGCCAGGATCTCTCTCGACTCCCCGCTTTGCATCGGAAGGCTCCCGGGTCGGTTCGTGGACGCGCTTGGGATCATCGGGCTCCCATCTTGCTGCGGGAGCGAGCGTAGAGGACGCGCGCGATCACGTTGAGGACGAGCACCACCGCGATCAGGACGAGGGCGGCGGCCCAGGCCTGGGTGTGCGCTTCGGGGCTGGGCGCCTCGGAGGAGCGGAAGATGAAGATCGGGATCGAGGCCAGAGCCTGGCGCGGATCGGTCAGCACGCCCTGGCCGAAGATCGAGGAGAGGAGGATCAGCGGCGCCGTCTCGCCCGCGACGCGGGCGACGGCCAGCAGGGCGCCGGTGATCAGCCCCCCGGCCGCGGTCGGCACGGTGACCCGCAGCGTCGTCCGCCAGCGCGCGATGCCGAGCGCGTGGGCGGCCTCCTTGAGGGTGCCGGGGACCAGCGCCAGCACCTCCTGGCCGGTGCGGGCGACGATCGGCAGCATCACGATCGCCAGCGCCACCGAGGCGGCAAAGCCGCTCTGCTGGCGACCGGCGACGAGCAAGCCGAAGACGAAGATCCCGGTGACGATCGTCGGCACGCCGTTGAGCACGTCGAGCGCGAAGCCGACGGCGTGGCCGAAGCGGCGCGGCGCGAACTCGGTCGTGTAGATCGCGACCAGCAGCCCGACCGGGATCGCCATCGCGGCGGCGAGCGCGACCATGATCGCCGAGCCGGCGATCGCGTTGGAGATGCCCCCGCCGGGTTCGCCGAAGAGCGCCATCGGCGTCGTCAGGAAATGGAGGCTGAGCGCCCCGGCCCCCTTGACGAGGACGGAGCCGACGACGATCAGCAGCACCGCGACGGCGAGCAGCGCGGCCGCGGTCGCGGCGGCTTCGACCAACCGGTTGAAGCGCCGGCGGCGCCTCAAGCCGCCGCGGTCGAGCAAGAGGGCGTGGGCCGGGGCGCTCAAGGTACGGCCTCCGCCTCGGTCAGCGTCATCCTCACCTCGCGCGGGGCGCCGCGCCGCACGATCCACCGCGCGACCGCGTTGACGAGAACCGTGAAGACGAGCAGGATCAGGCCGAGGTAGGCCAGCGAGGCCTTCTGCAGCGCGCTGGTCGTGCCCTGGAACTGGGCTGCGATCTGGGCCGCCAGCGTGCCGCCGGTGTGGAAGAGGGAGATGTTTATGCCGGTCGCTCCGCCGATCACCTGGGCGACCGCGATCGCCTCGCCGATCGCCCGCCCGAGGCCGAGGATGACGGCGCCGACGATGCCGGTGCGCGAGTAGGGCAGGATCACCATCCGCACCATCTCGCTGCGCGTGGCGCCAAGCGCGTAGGCGCCTTCCTTCAGCTCGCCGGGCACCGTTTCGAAGATCTCGCGGACGACGCTGGTGACGATCGGCGTCGCCATGATCGTCAGCACGAAGGCGGCGGTCAGGTACCCGAAGGCCGAGGGTTCGCCGCTGAAGATCGGCAGGAAGCCGAAGGCGCTCTTCAGCGCCGGCTCGATCGTGTCGTGCATGAAGGGACCGAGGACGAGGATCCCCCAGAGGCCGAGCACGACGCTGGGGATGGCCGCCAGCATGTCGACCAGGGTGGCCACCGGGCGCCGCAGCCGCCGCGGCGCCAGCTCGGTCAGGTAAATCGAGATCGCGATCGAGAGCGGCCCCGCGAGCAGCAGCGCGATCAGCGCGGTGACGGCCGTCCCGTAGAGGAACGGCGCCGCCCCGAAGCGCTGGCTGACCGGGTTCCAGTCGTTGGTGGTGACGAAGCCGAGGCCGAAGTGGGAGATCGCCGGCCCGGCGAGGCGCGCGACCTCGTAGAGGATGCCGCCGATCGCCAAGATGGCGACGGCCGCCGCGAGGCCGGAGAGGCCCCGCAGCAGCCGGTCGCCGACGCGGTCGCTGAGGTTTCGCCGGAACCGGAGAACCGGGTGGGTGACGGTTCCGGCCTCCACCTAGCTCCCGATCTTGGCGATCGCCTTCTTGTCGGCGGCGACGACCTGTGCCGGCAGCGGCGCGAAGTCGAGGCTGGGGCCGAATTCCTGGCCCGGGCCGATCGCGTATTCGACGAACTTCTTCAGCTCGGTCGCCTTTTCGGACTTGAGCGGCACGATCGCGTAGGTGTAGGTCGAAATCGGGTAGGCGTCCTTGGCCGAGGCCGGCAGCTTGGCCAGCGAGATCGAGTTGTCGCCGCCGATCGTCTTCACCGCCGCGGCGGCCGCTTCGACGCTCTTCACGCCCGGTTCCGGGAATTCGCCGGCGGCGTTTTCGACCAGCGGCATGTTGAGTTCGTTGGAGAGCGCGTAGGCGAGCCCTACGTAGCCGATCGCGCCGTCGGTCTGCGAGATCGCCGCCGCGACGCCGTCGTTCTTTTCGGCGCCGACGCCGGTCGGGAACTTGACCGAGGTCGAGGTGCCGACCTTCGACTTCCATTCGGGGCTCACGGTCGACAGGTAGTTGGTGAAGGCGTAGGTGTCGCCGCTGCCGTCGCTGCGGTAGACCGGGGTGATCTTCGTGCTCGGCAGGCTCGCGCCCGGGTTGAGCTTGGCGATCGCCGGGTCGTTCCACTGCGTGACCTTGCCGAGGTAGATGTCGGCCAGGACTTCGCCGTTGAGCTTGAGGTTTTCCGGAGCGCCCTTGAC
>DASTHF010000060.1:0-7080 GCA_035605615.1 Solirubrobacterales bacterium | reverse complement strand
GCCGGGGCGAAGCGGCGCATCGCCTCGGCGGGCGGCACGCTTGCCGCGAGCGCCGCCGGCCCCGCCGCCGCGAGGCCGCCCACGATGACGCCGAAGAGGAGTCCCCGTGCGATCGTCAGCGGCCGCACCTGGACGACGGTCAGCGGGATCGAGAGCTGCTCGGTGTAGAGGCCGGTCCAGAGGCGCCCCAGCTCGTAGCCGGCGAGGGCGCCGAGCGCGGCGCCGAGCAGGCCGGTGGCGAGGCCGAAGGAGAGGTAGTGGGCGACGATCTGGCGGCGCTCGAAGCCGCAGGCGCGCAGCATGCCGATGATCGGCCGCTGCGCGGCGACGAGCCGCCGCATCAGAATCCCGGTGGCGAGCGCCGCGGCGGTCAGGAAGAGCAGCGGGAAGAAGACCGCCAGCTGCTCGAACTCGGTGACGTCCTGCTGCAGGGCGCTGTTCGAGGGCTGCTGGGCGCGGGTCATCGCGTCGGCCGCCCCGAGCCGCTCGGCGGCAGCGCTCAGCCGCCGGGTCAGCGCCGGGGCCGGCCTGCCACCGCGGTAGTAGACGGCCACCTGGTTGGGCGAGCGGGCGCCGGCCAGATCGCGGGCGAGCGGCTCGGCCGCAAAGACGACGCCGAAGTCCTTTGGCGCCGAGAAGACTTCCTGGCGGCTGCGCGAGGGCCAGAAGTACTCCGGCGAGGAGACGACGCCGGCGACCCGCAAACGCCGCGGGCCGTGCGCGCCGACCACCGTGAGCAGGTCGCCGGGCGCGAGGTGGAAGGTCGAGGCCATGTGCTTCTCGACCAGCACCGCGCCGCCGCCCGAGGGCGCCAGAGAGGCGCCCTGGCGCGGCGCCAATCGGTTGACCGCCGGCGGGCGGCCGGGCGGCACCCCCACCACCCGGCCGAGGAACTTGTCGCGGCCGACGCGGATCGGCAGGTCGGCCTGGGTGCGCGCCTGCACGGCTTCGACGCCGGGCATGCGCCGCGCCAGGCGGGCGAAGCGGGCGGCGTCGCCGCCGCTGACCGTGAGGTCGGCGAAGCGGTACGCGGCGAAGGCGCGGTCGTAGGAGCTTTTCAGGTTGAGGAAGGCGTCGTAGGTGGCGCCGTACAGCGTCACCCCGATGAAGATCGTCAGGGTGATCGCGGCGAAGGCGCCGCGCTGGCGGCGGACGTCGCGGCGCAGCTTCCTCCGCAGCGTCCGCGTCATCTCACGCCGCCTCGCGCCCTCTTCGTCCCCCGCCCATCACCACTCCAGCGCCGCGGCGGGGGCCGGCGACTCGTTGCGCTCGTCGGCGACGATCCGCCCGTCGCGCATGCGCAGCACGCGGTCGGCCATCCGCCCGATCGAGGCGTTGTGGGTGACGAGCAGGACCGTCTGCGAGAGCTCGTGGCTGAGCTCGTGAAGGAGGGCGAGGACGGCGCGACCGGTCTCCAGGTCGAGGGCGCCGGTCGGCTCGTCGCCGAGCAGGACGCGGGGGCCGCCGGCGAGGGCGCGGGCGACCGCGACGCGCTGCTGCTCGCCGCCGGAGAGCTGGGCGGGGAAGTGGTCGAGGCGGTCGCCGAGCCCGACCCGTTCGAGCATCTCGCCCGCCCGCCCGGCGCCGTTGCCCAGCTCGGCCACCAGCTCGACGTTCTCGAGCGCGGTCAGGGTGGGGATCAGGTTGAAGAACTGGAAGATGAAGCCGACCGTCTCGCGGCGGAACCTCGTCCGTCCCTCCTCGTCGAGCGCCGAGACGTCGTGGCCGCCGACCACGATTCGGCCCGAGCTGGGCGGCTCGATGCCGCCGATCACGTTGAGCAGCGTCGTCTTGCCGGAGCCGCTCGGGCCGAGCAGGACGACGAACTCCTCCGGCCAGATCTCGAGGTCGACGTCGCGGAGGGCGTTGACGACCACGTCACCCTCGCCGTAGGCCTTGCCGACACCGCTCAGCGCGATCGCCGGACGGCCGACCTGCGGCGTCGCGGCGTGCGCTTGGCCGGCCTCGACCGACACGCCTACGTTCGCCGCTTGCGCTTGCGCCGCTCGCCGTCGGGCGGCAGCTCGCCGGCCGGGACCTCGGTCTCCTCCTCCGGCGGCTCCTCGTCGCCGGTCAGCGCCTCGGCGGCCCGCTCGCCCGGCGTCGGCCAGGGGACCGCTTCGCCGGCCGCCCAAGCGGGTGGTCGTCCGCCCGGCACCCAGCCCGCCGCGAGCAGGCCGAAGTAGACGAACCAGACCAGCGCGAACTGGATCAGCAGGAGGAGGACGGCAACGCCGAGCGCGATCCCGAGCGACCCCCAGAAGCGGCTCAGCAGGCCGACCCGCATCGCCCACAGGCATGTGTAGACGAAGGCGAAGGCGAGACCGAGGCGGCCCGCCAGTTCGAAGCCGCTCGCGAGGTTGTGAGGCGAGGCTTCGCTGAGCGCGTTTTCGGCCCGATCGTTGGCGAGCTTGCTCTGCACGCAGCGTCCCAGCGCGGTCGGCCCGCCGGCGCCGCCTTCGAATTCTTCGCCGAACGCCTTGGCGCCCTTGTCCTTGAGCTGCGTCCGGCATTCGGAGGTCGCGTCCTTGCGGCTGAGGCTCGCCGTGGCCTTGCCGGAGACGAAATCGGAGGCGGCGTTGGTGGTCGCGACCGCGTTGAGGCCGGCGGCGACCATGAGGAAGAGCGGCGCCGCGACGATGACGCCGATCAGCTGGCCGCGCATGCGCTTGCTGCGCGCTTGGGCGGCCCGGAAGAGGTAGGCGAGCGGCGCCGCCAGCAGCACGAAGCCGACCGCCTCCAGCACGGTGGAGAGCGTGACGCGGCCGGGATGGGCGTGGACGCGCGACAGGACTTCGGCGACTTCGCCGCCGCCGACGCTGCTGATCGCGATCAACGAGCCGACCAGCAGGGCGACGCCGCCGAACGTGGCCAGGGCCACGGGGCGCGCCCAGCGGCGCTCGCGATCCAGCACGTCCCGCTTGCTTGGGGGCACTCCGGCTCAGCCCCGCTCGTGGAAGTAGAACTGGGGCAACGCCCCTTCGATCACGTCGGCGGTCATCCGCTGCGCCACCTCGAGGTTGCCGGTCCGCACCGCGATGTCGTCGAGCGTGACGATGCCGACCAGCTCGCCCTCGTCGACCACCGGCAGCCGGCGCACGCGGTGCTGCACCATCAGCGCCGCCGCCTCGTCCAGCCCCATCGCCGGTTCGCCGTAGATCAGCGGGCGCGACGCGTAGCGCTCCACCGGCGACTCCGGGTCTTCCTTCTCGGCGAAGGCGCGGACCGCGATGTCGCGGTCGGTGACCATCGCCACCGGCGCGCCGGCGGGATCGACCAGCACGACCGAGCCGACGCGGCGGTCGCGCATCTGGCGCGCGACAGAGACCGCGCTCGCCTCCGGGACGGCGGTGACGACGCCGGCGGTCATGATCTCGCCCAGCTGCACGCCTCTACCGTATTAGGGTGCGCCCATGAGCGCCATCGAGGACCTGCTCGCCAACAACCGCGAGTTCGCGGAGTCGGCCGCGGTCGAGCGCCTGGACGTGCGCCCGAGCCGGCGGCTGGCGATCGTCGCCTGCATGGACTCGCGCCTCGACGTCTTCGCGGCGCTCGGCCTGCGCGGCGGCGAGGCGCACGTGCTGCGAAACGCCGGCGGGGTCATCACCGACGATGTGATCCGCTCGCTGGCGATCTCGCAGCGCCGCCTCGGCACGCGGGAGACGATGCTGATCCACCACACCGACTGCGGCATGCAGAAGCTGACCGACGACGGCTTCCGCGCCGAGCTGCGCGAGGAGACCGGCGTCGCGCCCGCCTTCGCGATCGAGTCCTTCGACGACCCCGAGGCCGACGTGCGGCAGTCGATCCTGCGCGTCCGCCGCTCGCCGTTCCTCGCCCACCGCGATGTCGTGCGCGGCTTCGTCTACGACGTGGACACGGGCTACCTGCGCGAGGTCGAGGCCGGCTAAGACAGGCCTTCGCGGGCCTCGCGGACCAGCGTGACCGCCTCCGGGAAGAGGACCCGGATCGCATCGCGCACCTGCATCGCCTGCTCGTCGGGAGTGCCGTTGAGGTTGAGGCGCTCGATCGAGGCGACGGTCATCTCGACCGCGAGGCGGATCGCGTTGTCGGCCCAGGCGACCCGCTGGGAGGACTGCATCTGCTCCGCCAGCTCCTCCATGCGGGCGCGGAACTCCTCCGGGTCGCCGAAGAGGTTGAAGCCGCCCTCCATCGAGGACATGTAAGCAGACGGACGCCGTTCGCAAGGTGGCGCAGAGGCGACGGCGACTTCTTGCTTTTGGCGCGCCACTCGCGCGCATGCGCCGCCTAGCTTCGGCGCATGAGAGGAGGGGAGCGCGGAGCGGCGAGCGTCGAGCAGGCCGGGTTGGCGGCGCTGATCGCGCTGCTGCTCATCGCCGCGATCGCGGCGATCGCCGGCGAAGGCAGGATCGACGCCGGCCGCGCCCTGGGCGGGGCGCTCGCCAGACGGCTCGCCTGCGGGCCGCGCCTGCCCGGCAGCTGCCGCCACCACCCGCTCGTTCCAGCCTACGGCTGGCCGCTGGCGCGGCTGGCGCGGGCGCTGGCGCCAGCCCCGGTCGCGCGGCTCGGGCCCTCCGGCCTGCTGCTGGCGCCGGTCGACTTCCGCCGCTGCCGGCGGGAGAGCTGCGCGGTCGCCGCCGGTCCTCACCTGACCGCCGCACGCATGCGCACGACCGCCTTCACGCAGCTGCTCGACCGCCGCCGCTCGCTGGGCTGGGTCGAGCTGGTCTACTGGCTCTACCGCCCGGGGCTTGGCTGGGAGCGGATCGTGCGCCGCGCCGGCCAGGCGCAGGTCGAGGCGGCGAGACACGTCCGCGTCCGCCTCTCCGACGATCCCGCCCTCGTCCCGCTGGAGACCCTGCCCGGCCGTGACCACTATGACTTCCCGCCCCCCGAGCGGCCGCCCTGGCAGGGTCACGTCGCGCCGCTCTACCCCGGCTGGTCGAGCTGAGCGCCGCTTAGTTCTGGACGGGCACGGCCGCCTCGGCGGCGGCTTCCTCTTCGGCCTGGCGGATCAGGCCGCGCAAGTCGGTCGTGCGGAAGACGAGCAGGACGGCGCCGAAGCCGAGCGCCACCGACCAGGCCGCCATCGCGATCTGCGTGCCGACCGAGAAGGAGAGGACGGCCGCGGCCGAGGGGCCGCTCAGCGTCGCCAGCAGCAACGCCTGCTGGGCGCCCACGCCGCCCGGCGTGAAGGGGACGATCGTCGAGATTGCCTGCACGCTCATCACCAGCATCACGGCCTGTATCGAGCCGCCGATCCCGAACGCCTGCAGGAAGAACCAGAAGGCGGCGAAGCGGCAGAGCCAGCCGACCGCCTGCCAGGCGGCCACTTCGCGCAGGTAGCGGCGCGGCCGGCCGAGGATCGCGACGCCCTGCTTGACGCGATCCCAGAAGCGGCGCACGCGGTGCGCGAGGAAGTACACCGCGACGGCGATCGCCACGGCCAGCGCCGCCACCGTGATCAGCAGCGCCTCGGGGTGGGCGGCCCAGAAGGAGATCTCGAAGGCGGGCAGATCGGGCAGGGTCGGCGGCTGCGGCAGCAGCCCCTGCGACATCGCGTAGAGCAGGACGAGGACCCCCGCCGCCGTGTCGAAGACCGACTGCACGAGGAAGGACGAGGCGACCGCCGGGTAGGACGAGCCGGGGATCTGACGCTTGACGAGGAAGATTTTGGTGACGTCGCCGGCCCGCGCCGGGGCGATCGCGTTGAGTCCGGAGCCGGCCAGGTAGGCGGCGGCCAGCTGCCGGTAGGGGATGCGCCTCTCCGGGTAGGCGGCGCGCAGCACGTTTCGCCAGGCCCAGGCGCGCGTCAGCTCCATCGCCGCCAGGAAGGCGAGGGCGATCGCCAGCGCCTTCCAGTTGACGGCCGAGAGGTGCCGGAAGAACGTCGCGACGCTTTCGAAGAACGATTCGAAGCTGGAGGCGAAATCGGCTAGCCGCATCACAGCTAGACTAGCCCGCTCGTGTCAGTGCCCTCCGAGCTGCCCCCTGCCTCCGCCGCAGTCCCCCGCGATCCCGCCGACGAGGCGATGTGCGCCCGCGCCCGCGAGCGCTTCACGGGCGACCGCGGCAGCCGCTTCCGTCGCCGCCGCAAGCGCCACGCGGCGCTGCCCAACCTGATCATCGTCGGCGGGCTGAAGTGCGGCACTACGAGCATCCACCACTACCTCGGCCTGCATCCGCAGATCCAGATGTCGAAGCCGAAGGAGCTCAACTTCTTCGTCGAGGAGCTCAACTGGGACCTGGGGCTCGACTGGTACGCGAGCCGCTTCGACGACCGCTTCGCCGTGCGCGGCGAGTCCTCGCCGCACTACACCAACCTGCCCCGCTTCCAGGGCGTCGCCGCGCGGATCCGCGAGCACTGTCCGGACGCCCGCCTGATCTACATGGTGCGCGACCCGATCAAGCGCATCCTCTCTCATTGGGTGCACGCGACCGGCGCCGGCTACGAGACCCGCGAGCTGGTCCCGACCCTGTCGGCGCCGGACACCTCCTACATCCACCGCTCGCTCTACTGGATGCAGCTGCAGCCCTACCTGGAGCTGTTCGACCGCGCCCAGATCGAGATCGTCACCCAGGAGGAGCTGCAGGGCGAGCGCGAGACGACGATGCGCAGGGCGTTCCGCTTCGCCGGCGTCGACGAGGACTTCACCTCCGAGCAGTTCGACCGCGAGTGGGAGAAGTCGAGCGCCAAGCAGGGCGACAAGTACCAGGTGATGGAGAAGCTGGTGAAGCTGCCGGGCCTACGCTCTTTCGATCGCAACTTCGACCGCCTGCCGGAGTCGCTGCGCTGGGTGGTCGAGAAGGTGGTTCACGACCCCGAGAAGCCGCCCGCGCCGAAGCCCGAGCTCCCCGACGACCTCTTCGAGACGCTGCGCGGCCGCTTCGGCGAGGACGTCGCCGCGCTTCAGCGGTTCGCCGGCCGCGAGTTCGCCGGCTGGCACGAATACTCCTGAGAGCGGTGCCCGGTCACTAGTCTCCGCCGGGTGCGGCGACTGATCCCGGACCCCGCCCTTACCAGCGTCGATGAGCAGCTCGACACCTACCGGCCGTGGGAGAAGCCGCACGAGGACCGGCCGTTCGTTGCGATGAATT
>DASTHF010000052.1:0-3392 GCA_035605615.1 Solirubrobacterales bacterium | reverse complement strand
CGAGACGCCGGCCGAGATCCGGCTGATCGCCGCCCACGCCGACCTGGTCGGGATGACGCTCGCCTCCGAGTGCGTCGTCGCCGGTGAGCTGGGATTGCCCTACGCAGCCGTCTGCATGGTCGACAACCTCGCCAACGGGATCGGCGCCCGGCCGCTCAGCGCCGTGGAGCTGGAACGCGACCGGGCGGCAAACGCCGCCCGCCTGCGGGCGGCGTTCGCCGCGCTGCTGCCGGAGCTGGCGCAGTGAGCGGTCCGATCGACACGGTGATAACCGGTTATTCGAGTCCGTGGCGATCGGACCGCGAACATGAGGTTGTCCTATGAGCGACGGGCCGGCGCCGCCGCTCGCCGTCGTCGACGCCTCGCTCGACGGCGAGGCGGTAGGTCTGCGCTGCGAGGGCGGCGCGATCGCGGCGCTCGGCCCGGAGGTCGTCCCCGCGCCCGGCGACGAGACGATCGACGCGGCCGGAGCGCCGCTCGTCGCGCCCCTCCTCAACGGCCACACGCACGCCGCGATGACCCTCTTCCGTGGTCATGGCGGCGACCTGCCGCTGATGCGCTGGCTGCGGGAGGTGGTCTGGCCGGTCGAGCTGAAGCTCGAGCCCGAGGACGTCTACTGGGGGGCGCGGCTCGCCTGCGTGGAGATGATCCGCACCGGCGCGACCCGCTTCTGGGACATGTACTGGCATCCGGAGGCGACCGCGCGCGCCGTCGCCGACTCCGGCCTGCGGGCGACGGTCGGCGCGCCGCTCTTCGACCTCGACGGCGATGGGGAGCGGCTGCGCCGGACCGCGCTCGACAGCCTCGAGGCGCTGGGGTCGCTGGGCGACCCGCGCATCGCTCCCGCGCTCGCGCCGCACGCGATCTACACGGTCAGCGAAGGGTCGCTGCGCTGGATCGCCGAGCTGGCCGCCGAGCGCGGCGTGCCGGTCCACATCCACCTCTCCGAGACCGGGCAGGAGGTGAGCGACTGCCTCGCGGCGCACGGCGAGCGCCCCGCCGCCTACCTCGACAGGCTCGGGATGCTGGGCGAGCGGACGCTGCTCGCCCACGGCGTCTGGCTCGACGAGGCGGAGCTGGAGCTGATCGCCGAGCGCGGCTGCACGGTGGTCACCAACCCGGTCGCCAACATGAAGCTGGCGGTCGGCGGCGTCTTCCCCTACCCGGCGGCGCGGCGGGCCGGCGTCGCGGTCGGCCTCGGCACCGACGGTCCCGGCTCCAACGACTCGCTCGACCTGCTCGCCGACCTGAAGACGTTCGCGCTGGTCCAGCGGCACGCCGCCGCCGACGCGACGGTCCTGCCCGCGGCGGAGGCCTGGCGGATCGCCACCGGCGACGCCGCCCCCCTGCTCGGCGCCCCGGCCGAGCCGCTGACGGTTGGCGCCCCGGCCGACTTCCTGCTGCTGCGCGGCGGCGCGCCCGAGCTCAGCATCGGCGAGCTTGCCGCCAACCTCGTCTACGCGGCAAACGGCTCCGTCGTCGACACGACGGTGGTCGCCGGCCGCGTGCTGATGCAAGGTGGCGAGGTGCCGGGCAGCGAGGAAATCGTGGCGCGGGCGGTCGAGCGGGCCCACCGCCTCGGCCTGGCCTGACATATACCCCCAGGGGGTAGTCTCCCCTGAGAGACATCTGAGCAGAGGAGGTTCGACGTGACGATGGCAGCGCTGTACCTCGCGCACGACGGCTGGGACGGCCACATGGGCGACTGGGGCGCCGGCGAATGGATCGCGATGGCGGCGATGATGGTCGTCCTCTGGGGGCTGGTGATCGGCGCCGTCGTCTGGCTGGTCCGCAGCCTCGCCGACCGCGATCGCGGTCGTCACCGCGAGCCGAGCGCGCTGGAGCTGCTCGAGCGCCGTTTCGCGATGGGCGAGCTCTCCGTCGAGGAGTACGAGGAGCGCCGCCGGATCCTCGCCAAGGGGGACGGCGGAGGGCGGTCCTGATCAGATGCCGAGCCGGGAGCGCTCCGGCAGCCTCGTGAGGGCGACGTGCGCCGCCCAGGCCGCGACGAGGCCGGCGCCGGCGGCGAGCAGCAGGGCGACGCGGGGGTCGTAGGCCTGCGAGAGCCAGCCCGCCAGCGGGCCACCGATCGGGGTCGAGCCGAGGAAGACGACCGAGTAGAGCGCCATCACGCGGCCGCGCATGCGTGGCTCGACCGCGAGCTGCAGCGAGGAGTTGATCGAGGCGGCGAAGGTGACGGCGGAGCCGCCGAGCAGGGCAAGCACGGGGATCTCCATAGCCATGCTCGGCATCAGCGCCGCGAGCAGCGCGAGCACGCCGAAGGCGAGGGCGGCGCCGGCGATGAGGCGGGCGTCGGCGCGGCCGCGCGCCCCGGTCAGCAGGGCGCCGATCACCGATCCGACCCCCATCGCCGAAACCAGCATCGCGTAAACGGTGGCGCCGCCGCCGAAGCTGAAGCGCGCCAGCAGCGGCAGGATCACCTGGAAGTTGAAGCCGAGCGTGCCGACCAGCGCCATCAGGGCGAGCGGCACCGCCAGCTCCGGGGTGGCGCGCACGTAGCGCAGCCCGGCCCGCACGGCGCCGGGCTCATGCTCGGCGCGCGGCGGCGTGTGCAGCTGCGCCGGCTCCATGCCGCGCAGGGCGACGATCATCACCGCGAAGCTGAGCGCGTTGAGCGCGAAGCAGGCTTCGAGGCCCACCGTGGCGATCAGCAGTCCCGCCAGCACCGGGCCGAGCAGGCGCGCCGAGTTGATGATCACGCTGTTGAGGCTGACCGCGTTGACGACCCGCTCGGCGCCGACCATCTCGATCGCGAAGCTCTGCCGGGCCGGGTTGTCGACGGCGTTGATCGTGCCGCGCACGAAGACCAGCGCGAAGACCATCCAGGGGGCGACGGCGCCGGCCGCGGTGACGGCCAGCAGGACGAGCGCCGGCAGCGCCATCAGCGTCTGCGTGACGATCAGCAGGCGCCGCTTCGGGAAGCGGTCGGTCAGCACGCCTCCCCAGGCGCCGAAGAGAAGGATCGGCAGGAACTGGAGCGCCGTCGTCGCGCCGACCGCGATGCCGCTGCCGGTCAGCGAGAGAACGAGCCAGATCTCGGCGACCATCTGCATCCAGTTGCCGGACACCGAGACGATCTGCCCCGCGAAGTAGCGCCGGTAGTTGGGGACCGAGAGCGAATCGAAGCTGCGACGCAGGGCGGCGGTCATCTCTCATCCCAAGCTACAGGCACGCACATCCAAGGGGTCATGCCTTTCGGCATACCCCGGGCGCGAGTCAGCGACTCGCGGTCAGGGAGTAGACCGGCGGCAGGTGGGTGGCGACGGCGAACCAGGTGGCGCCGGCGTCCGCGGAGCCGAAGACCTCGCCGGTGGTGGTGCCGAAGTAGAGCTCGAGCGAGGGGCCTTCGCCGATCCGATTGAAGGCCTGGC
>DASTHF010000049.1:0-9728 GCA_035605615.1 Solirubrobacterales bacterium | reverse complement strand
GAAAACCGTCTGCGAGACCAGCGTGCCGAGGATGACGGGCAGGGTCTCCCGCATGCGGCCCGTTCGACGGGCGAGCGACATCGCCCGGGCCGGCTCGCCGAGGCGGGCCGGCAGGGTCGCCGACATCAGCACCCCGATCATCGTCGCCGCGGTCACGTCGCGGCGGCGGATCGGCCGCTTGGGCAGCGCCGCGCGCGCGATCCAGTACCAGGAGGCGGCGCGGAAGAAGAGCGAGAGGCCCATCAGCGCGCAGGCGACCAGCACCCAGGCGAGGTTGGAGCGGACGATGCTGGCAAGCACGTTTTCGACGCCGATCTTCTGCGCCGCCAGCCCGGTGAGGCCGAGGGCGAGCGCGCTGGCGACGCCGAGGCCGGCGCGGCGCACGGCGCGGCGGCGGCGGCTGCCGCGGCGGGCCAGGGGCGGGTCGAGCGAGGGCAGCCGCTGCGGGCGGCGCGCCGGCTTGCCGTCGGCGGGGCGCAGGCCGGCCCAGTGGGCGGCGTGCTGCGCGGCGCCCTCCGGAGCGGGCGCCTCGATCGCCTGCTCGTAGACCTCGGCGACGCGGTCGGCCACGCGCGGCCAGGCGTAGCGCTGGGCGCTGCGCCGCGCCGCCTCGCCCATCGCGCGCAGGCGCTGCGGCTCGTGGTGGGCGCGCTGCAGCTCCTCGGCCAGCCGCTGCGGGTCGCCGGGCGGCACGAGGACGCCGTCGACGCCGTCGGTGACGACGTCGCTGTAGCCGGCGATCGCCGAGGCGATCACCGGCGTCCCCGCCGCGAAGGCCTCGGTCAGGACCATGCCGAAGCTCTCGCCGGAGAGCGACGGCGCGCAGAGCACGTCGGCTTCGTGCAGCGACTGCCAGAGCCGCTCATGCGAGACGCGGCCGTGGACGTCGATCCAGCGCATCGTTTCGTGGTCGGCGAGGAAGCGGAGCACGTCCTCGCGCTCGGCGCCGATCACGGTGAGGCGGGAGGGAACGTGCTCGACCAGGGCGCCGAAGGCGCGCAGCAGGACCGGCAGGCCCTTGCGCTCCTCGGGGCGGCCGACGAAGAGCACGCGCAGCTCGCCGGCCGGCGGCTTGGGGATGCGCGGCGCGGTCTCGACGTCGACGCCGTTGGGGACGATCTCGTAGTTGCCGCCGAACCAGCGGCGGCAGGTCCAGGCGGCGGCCTCGGAGACGGCGATCCGCGCCGAGAGCCGGTTGAAGACCCGCCGCGCGCCGAACGCCGATGCGATGTGGTTGGGGACGCCCTTGGTCGAGTAGGCGTGGAAGGTGCCGACCGCCGGCACGCGCGACCCGAGCGCCGCGTTCCAGCCGACCAGCGGCACGACCGGCTCATGGATGTGGACGACGTCGAAGCGGCCGTCGCGGAGCTCGCGGCGCGTCGCCAGGACTCCCCCGCCCGGGAACGGCGAGAGGTTGGAGACGGCGCCGTTGGCGGGAATGCCGACGGTGCGGCCGAGCGGGATCAGGTAGTCGGGCGCCTCGCGCGACTCGGCCACCGAGCGGTGCAGCAGCCTGCTCGCCCGGTCCGGCGGGTCAAACGGAGCGAGCACGCGGACGTGGTGCCCCCTACCGAGGAACTCCTCGGCCAGGGCTTCGACGTGCCGGTTCACGCCCCCTTGGTACGTCCAGGAATATGGCGACACAAGGGCGATTCGCACTGGTCAACAGCGTAACGGACAGCGAAGCGGGCATTCCCGGGGGCGTACGTGGCCAGGCACATCAAGGATCTCGCGCTGGGCGCTCGATCGCTCCCTTCGGTCGCTCGGAGCATGGCGTGCTCTGCGCGCGAGCGACGGGGGACGCAGATGGGCGCCGCGCCACGCGCGTCTCCTGGGCCCAGGCGAAGGCGAGGAAGGCCAAGAGGTAGAGAGCGCCGAGCTCAAGCAGCAGCGCGCCGGAGTCGTTGGCGAGCGTGCCCACCAACGTCGCGGCGAGGGCACCGGCGAGACCGGCCGCCAGGGCAGGACTGCCCCGCAGCCAAGCGGCCAGGCGCTCCCGCCCCGTCCAGGCGAGCAGAGCGGCGACCGCGACGACCGGCAGTCCGGGCAGCAGGATCGGCCGGCCGAAGCTCTGCCCGGTCTCGCGCAGGCGACGGCCGACGACACCCAGCGCGCCGCCGCCCCTTTCGGCCTGGAGCACCGCGGCGGTCAGGTGGCTGTGGGCATTAGTCGCCAAATCGACGGCGGCCAGCAGCGCCACGGCCGGTAGCGGCAGGACGAAGGCAAGCAGGGCGAGGCGGCGCCGGCCGGCGACCAGCGCCGCGGCGACGACGGCGCCGAGCGGCAGCGAGATCGCCGCGCCGACGTCCGCCCCGTAGGCGCCGTAGGCGAAGACGAAGGTGAGGACGGCGGCGACCGCGATGAAGACCTCCGCGCATCGTCTCTGCACCCTCCCTCCTTCCGGTGCGCCTTTTGTGTCCCTGGGACGCATAAAGCGCACCGGAACGGATAGCGCCGCGCCGGTACCGGCCAGAATCAGGACGACGAGGATCGCCTCCAGCTCGTTGCCGATCCCGTAGAAGCGGTGGCCGCCGGCCGGGTTGGGCCCGACCAACGAGAGGCGCGACAACGGCGAGCCGGCGATCGCGTCGACCGTGTAGGCGAGGACGGTGGCGGCTGAGGCGACGGCGAGCGCCCGGTAGCCGCCGAGGGCGGCAAGGGTGAGGAGCGCCAGGGCCGGGGGGCCGAGTCCCAGCAGCAGCCGTTCGGCGTCGACGCTCGGTTCCAGCGCCGCGCCGGCCAGGCAGGCGAGCGGCAGGTAGATCAGCGACAGCGGCGCCAGCCGGGCAAGCGCCCACGCCGCCCGCCCGCGGCCCGCGAGCAGCGCGACCGCGACGACAACCGCCCAGGCGATCAGGACGACGCCAAGCACCGAGCCGCGCCGCGAGCCGATTTCCCAGATCCGCCGCCCGGACGTGGACAGGACCGCCGTCGGCTCCGCGTGGAAGCCACAGCCGGCCAGTCGCAGCGCCAGCAGGACCGCGATCGCGACAGCGATCGGCACCGTCATCGCTATCGTCAGGCCGATGGCCGACCGCACTTTCGCCAAGTTCACGTTCCTCAAGATCGACCCCGCGTGGCGCCGTCGAGACGCCGAGCTCCGGGCGGCCGACAAGCTCGAGTTCCTCGCCGCCTGCGAGGACTTCGCGCTCGACCGCTCGCTGCGCGCCTACTCAACCATAGGAACGCGCGGCGACGTCGACCTGGTGCTGCTCAGCCAGAGCCCCAACCTCGACGACATCCACACCTTCCACGTCGTGCTCGGCCAGAGCGGCCTGGCGAAGTGGGCCGAAACCCCCTACTCATTCCTCTCGACGACCAAGCGCTCGCCCTACTCCGACGAGGCGGCGCGCCCGGAGATCTGCGTCTCCGAGCGCAAGTACCTCTTCCTCTACCCGATGGTCAAGCAGCGCCGCTGGTACGGGCTGCCGGAGGACGAGCGCCGCCGGATCATGAAAAGCCACATCGAAGTCGGCCGCCGCCACCCGGAGATCTCGATCAACACCTCCTACTCGTTCGGTCTCGACGACCAGGAGTTCGTGGTCGCCTTCGAGGGCGACGACCCGGCCGAGTTCCTCGACCTCGTTCAGGAGTTGCGGCCGACCGAGTCGAGCGCCTACACCGAGCGCGAGACGCCGATCTTCACCTGCGTCGCGATGTCGGTGCGCAGGGCGCTCGACGCGCTCGACGGCACCGCGAGCGTCGTCACCAAGGCGCCCGCCGTGGGCTGAGCGCCCACCCGGTCCCTTTCCCTATTCTTCGCGCTCGCGCCATGGCTCAGGTCGGAACCCAGGAGAACCCGCTTCGCGTCGCGATCGTCGGCGCCGGCCCCTCCGGCTTCTACGCCGCCGAGCACATCCTCAGGGAGGAGGGCGTGCACGCCCAGGTCGACCTCTTCGACCGCCTCCCCACCCCCTTCGGCCTGGTTCGTGGTGGCGTCGCCCCCGACCATCCCAAGATCAAGTCGGTGATCCGCGTCTACGAGAAGACCGCGGCGCGCGACGGCTTCCGCTTCTTCGGCAACGTCAAGGTCGGCCACGACGTCGAGGTGAGCGACCTCGAGCGCCTCTACCACGCGATCGTCTTCACGGTCGGCTGCGAGACCGACCGCCAGCTCGGCATCCCGGGCGAAGAGCTGCCCGGCAGCCACGCCGCCACCGCCTTCGTCGGCTGGTACAACGCCCACCCCGACTACGCGGGCGAGGAGTTCGACCTCTCCTGCGAGCGGGCCGTCGTGATCGGCAACGGCAACGTGGCGATGGACGTGGCGCGGATGCTCGCCCTGACCGAGCACGAGCTGCGCCAGACCGACACCGCCGACCACGCGATCGAAGCGCTCGCCCGCAGCGGCGTGCGCGAGGTCGTCGTGCTGGGCCGGCGCGGCCCGGCGCAGGCGGCCTTCACCAACCCGGAGATCAAGGAGCTGGGTGAGATGGAGGACGCCGACGTGATCGTCGACCCGGCCGAGGTCGAGCTCGACCCCGCCAGCCGCGCCTACGTCGAGTCCGACGAGGCCGACAAGACGACTCGCGTCAACGTCGAGATCCTGCAGGAGTTCGCCGCCCGCGAGCCGGCCGGCAAGGAGAAGCGGATCGTGCTGCGCTTCCTGCGCTCACCGGTTGCGATCGAGGGCGACGGCAAGGTCGAGAGGATCGTGATCGGCCGCAACGAGCTGGTCGAGGAGGGCGGCACGCTGCGCGCCCGCGACAGCGGCGAGCGGGAGGAGCTGGAGTGCGGCCTGGTGCTGCGCTCGGTCGGCTACACCGGCGTGCCGATCGAGGGCGTGCCCTTCGACGAGAAGCGCGGCCTGATCCTCAACGAGGCGGGCCGCGTGCTCGACTCGCACGACGCCGGTCACAGGGTCGGCCACTACACGGCCGGCTGGATCAAGCGCGGCCCCTCCGGCGTGATCGGCACCAACAAGAAATGCGCCCAGGAGACCGTCGACCACCTGCTCGCCGACTCCGCCGAGGGCAAGCTGCTCGCGCCGGAGAGCCCGGAGCCGGCGGCGGTCGAGGCGCTGCTCGCCGAGCGCGGCGTCCGCTTCGTCAGCTTCGAGGACTGGCAGGCGATCGACCAGGCCGAGGTCGGCCGCGGCGAGCCACACGGCCGTCCCCGCGTCAAGTTCGTCCGCGTCGAGGAGATGTTCGAGGCGCTCGGCGAGAAGGTCTCCGGCTAGCCGCGGTGACGGACCTCGCCAAGCTCAGGTCGATGATCGAGGCGGCGCTGCCCGGCGCCGCGGTCGAGGTGATCGACGAAACCGGCAGCGGCAATCACCTGCGGGCGACGGTGGCGGCGCCCCAGTTCGAGGGGCTCTCGCGGATCGAGCAGCACCGGCTGGTCAAGGCCGCCGTCAGAGAGCGCTTCGAGGACGGCACGATCCACGCCCTCTCGATCAAGACCGAGACGCCGCGCTAGCTACCCTGTGGCCATGGCCGATCCCGCGCTGAAGAGTAAGGTCGAGGAGCTGATCGCGGACAACCCGGTGCTCCTCTTCATGAAGGGCACGCCGGAGGCGCCGCGCTGCGGGTTCTCGATGCGCGTCGTGCAGGTGCTCGGCGCGATGGACGTCGAGTACGGGGCGATCGACGTGCTGCCCGCCCTGCAGCCGCTGCGCGAAGTGACAGCCGAGATCTCCGACTGGCAGACCTTCCCGCAGCTCTATGTCAACGGCGAGCTGGTCGGCGGCGCTGACATCGTCGAGGAGATGTACGAGTCGGGCGAGCTGGCCGAGACGCTCGGCGTCGAGCAGCCGGCGGAGGATCTTGGGAGCACCCCCAAGGTCGAACCGCCTCCTCTGCAGATCGAATAGGCGGGCGCTTCAGGCGGCGGCGGAAGCCGCAGCATCCTCTTTGACTTGAAAAGAGGAACCGCAACCGCAGGCGGCGACGACGTTCGGGTTGTTGACCTGGAAGCCGGCGCCCTGCAGCCCTTCGACGTAGTCGACCTCGGAGCCGATCACGAACTGCATGCTGACCTTGTCGACGACGACCGAGACGCCGTCGACCTCGAAGACGTGGTCGTCCTCCTTGGCCCTGTCGAAGGCGAGCGCGTACTGGAAGCCGGAGCAGCCGCCGCCGCGCACCGCGACGCGCAGCGCCTGGCCCTCGGAGCCCGCCTGCCCGCCGAGCAGCTCGCCGATCTTCTCGGTGGCCTTGTCGCTCAGGGTGATCGCCGCTTTCGGAGTCTCAGTCACTTCATAAAGTGTAGCGAGAGGTCTGCGAGAATCCCCGCGCCTTGAGCCCCGGCCCCCGAACCGCGGTCGTCTGCGACACGACCTCCTACCTCCCCGCCTCGCTGGTCGCCGAGCGGGGGATCGAGGTGATCAGCCTCTACGTCTCGATCGACGACGAGCAGCGGCCCGAGTCCGAGATCGACGACTACAACGAGTTCTTCGAGCGGCTGCGCTCCTCCGAGAACGGCGCCACGACCTCGCAGCCCTCGGTGGGCGACTTCGTCGCCGTCTACGAGCCGCTGCTAGAGGCCGGCCGCGAGATCGTCTCGATCCACCTCTCGGCGAACATCTCCGGCACCTTCGAGGCCGCCAACCAGGCCCGGCAGCGGCTGATCGACGAGGGCAAGGGCGGCGAGCGCATCCACACCTTCGACTCGCGCTCGGCCTGCGGCGGCACCGGCCTCTGCGTGCTGGCGGCGTCGGCGGCCGCGGCGGGAGGCGCCGACGGCGAGACGACGCTGTCGCGGGCAAGACAGGCGCGCGAGGAGTTGAAGATCTGGTTCGCGATCGACACGCTCGAGTACCTGCGGCGGGGCGGACGGATCGGCGGCGCCCAGGCCCTGATCGGCTCGGCGCTGAAGATCAAGCCGATCCTCACCTTCGAGGAGGAGATCACCCCGGTCGAGCGGGTGCGGACCCGGGCCCGCTCGATCGAGCGGCTGCGCGACTACGCGCGCCAGCGCCACGAGTCCGGCTTCGACGGCTGGGCCGTCCAGCACATCCAGGACGCGGAGGCGGCGGCGGAGCTGGTCGACGACTGCCGCGAGATCTTCGGCTGCGAGCCCGCCCTCGTCTCCGAAGTGGGCCCGGTGATCGGCGCCCACGCGGGACCCGGCATGCTCGGCGTCGGCAGTGTCTCTACCGCTGTCCTGAGCTAACGTCGGCGGCGGCGCATCAGCATGCCGCCGATGACAAAGCCGACGGCGGCCGCCCCGACGATCAGCTCGCGGCGGTGCTCGCGGGCCTGGCGGCGCCAGTCGGTCAGCTCGGCGACGCGGCCGCGCAGGGCTTCGACCGAGTGGCCGAGGTCCTGCCGCTGGATCTCGATGTCGCGGCGGATCTGGGCCGCGGAGCGTCCCGGCATGCCGGCGGTCGGGGCGCGGAGCGGCTCCGGATAGGTGCTCATTGCTTTTCCCCTTCCAGCATTGCCTTCGTCATCTTCGCCTCCTCGATCGCCTGCTCGGGCACCGGCGGCGCGCCGGCGCGCAACGAGCGGTAGGCGGCGAAGCCGGCGCCGGCGGCGATCAGCAGGAAGACCGCTGCCTCGACGAAGAACCCGGGCCAAGTGTGACCGCCGAAGACTTCTTCGTTGAGCAGCCAGGCGATGCCCATCATGGCGAGGATCAGGGCAAGGAAGGCGAAGGCGCCCGCCGCGGCGCCGACCGCCGAGCCGCGCAGGATCTTGGTGACCTTTTCGCCGATCTCGGCCTTGGCAAGCTCGATCTCCTCACGGATCAGCGAAGAGGTCTTCTCGGAGACGTCGAAGACGAGCTCGCCGACCGACTTCTCGTCCGGCGATCTCGGTGGTGTCGTCATCTGGTCGGCCATCGCGTCGCCTACTCGGGCGGGTCTTCGTCGAAGATCCGCCGCCAGGCGAAGGCAGCGAGCTTGGTGGCGACGATGCTCGCCAGTGCCCCGCTGGCGGCGAGCATGCCGCTCCACATCAGCCGCTTGACTATGTCGTTGTCCACGTTGGCTAGACCTTCCCCTCTGGCGCTGGGCAGTAAACCACCTCGGGTGGCGGGGCGGCGGGAAGAGTCGCCCAGGCGCTCAGCGCGGCTCCAGGCCGTCGCAAATCGTCGCCACCACGAACTCCTTCGCCTGCTCGTAGCCGGCGTCGGAGGCCGGGATCAGATCGAAGATCCAGCCGGAGAGGAGCTGCTCGATCGCCCCGTAGAAGGACATCGAGGCGAAGGTCGGGTCGACATCGGCGCGGAAGGCGCCCGCCGCCTGCCCGTCGGCGACGATCTTGGCGATCGACTCGTAGGCGCGGCGGATCTCAGGCAGATGCGTCTGCCCGAACGAGTTGGCGGCGCGGGTGACCTCGACGATGATCACCTTCATCAGCTCGGGGTCGTGGCGGTAGGAGTCGACGATGAAGCCGGCGACCGCCTTGAGCTTCTCGCGCGGCACGGCGCCACTGCTGTCGGCCTCCTCGATCGCCGCCAGCAGCAGCGACCAGCGCTCGCTGAACAGCTCGTTCAGCACCTCCTCCTTCGAGTTGAAGTAGTGGTAGACGAGTCCGTAGGCGACCCCCGCCTCGTCGGCGATGTCGGAGACGCGGGTCGAGTGGAAGCCCTGGCGGGCGAAGACGCGGACGGCGGCGTCGAGGATCTGGCGGCGCTTGTCGACCGGGGGCGCCTGGGCCATCAGCGGTGGGCCTCCTGCAACTGCGGCCAGGCGTAAACCTCGGGCCGGCGGTTGGCGAGCGAGGGCAGCGAGGCGCGGATCCGCTCCTGCGCCGCCAGGTCGAGGTCGGCGGCGACGAAGCACTCCTCGTCGGGCGCCATGGCGAGCACGACGCCCCAGGGGTCGACGATCGCCGAGCGCCCGTAGGAGCTGTGGTGGGGCGGTGCCTGGCCGATCTGGTTGGGGGCGATGACGAAGGCCTGGTTCTCGATCGCCCGCGCCCGCAGCAGCACCTCCCAGTGGTCGCGGCCGGTCGCCAGCGTGAAGGCCGAGGGGACGGCGATCAGGCGAGCGCCGCGCACCGCGAGGATCCGGTACAGCTCCGGGAAACGCAGGTCGTAGCAGACGGTGAGGCCGGCGATCAGCTCGCCGACCGGCGCCGTGACGATCTCCTCGCCGGCCTGCTCGCGCTCCGACTCGCGGTAGGAGACGCCGCCGACGTCGACGTCGAACATGTGGATCTTGCGGTAGATGGCGAGGTCGGCGCCGTCGGGGCCGATCAGCACCGAGGTGTTGAAGGCCTTCTCGGCGCCGCGCTCGGCGACGCTGCCGGCGAGCAGGTGGATGCCCAGCTCGCGTGCCCAGGCGCGAGCGGCGCCCAAGGTGGGGCCGTCGAGCGGCTCGGCGCCCGCCGCCAGCTCGTCGGCGGAGCCGAGCAGGTTCCACTTCTCGGGCAGCGCGACCAGCTCGGCGCCGTCGGCCGCGGCGGCGCGGACCAGCCGCTCCGCGATGGCGACGTTTCGCGCCTTGTCGTTCGTCGAGTTGAGCTGTACCGCTGCTGCACGCAAGGCGACCACCTGAGTTCCGGACCGGGTCTATCGCTGGCTGATTGACCAGTCAATCGGTTGAAGACCAGTATAGGAGGGCGGAAGCCGTCAGCCGCGGCCGGCCCGGTGGCGCTCCAGCTCGGCCACCATCAGCTTCGTGTGCAGGGCGGCGATCAGGTCTTGGAGGGGCTGGGCGCCGGCCTCGAGCATCTCGACGACGCGTTCCGGCGGCACCTCGCCCGCGAGGCGCTCCATCACCATCTCCACCTCCTGGCGGACCAGCTCTTCGAGGGCGCTCTTGTAGCGCAGCGTGTCGT
>DASTHF010000043.1:0-3708 GCA_035605615.1 Solirubrobacterales bacterium | reverse complement strand
ACTTCGATCCCTACTCTCAGGCGCTCTCGAAGCTGGAGCGCGGCTTCGATCTCGATCTCGAGGATGTAAGGAGCATGGTGCTTTCCGGCCAGGTCGAGCCCGCCAAGCTGCTCGAGTTGTTCGAGGGCATCGAGCCGGAGCTGTTCCGGTTCCCGGCAGTCGATCCGGCCAGTCTCCGAGCAGCCGTCGAGTCCATCGCGGCCCTTACGTAGTCGACCAGAAGACATCCTGCCCTGAGCTGCGCGTTGGGGCGCGCGGCGGCGGGGCTGAGGTCAGAGGCTCCGTGAGACGAAGGTCTCGGCCACCCCGACCGAGAGCGCGATGGCAAGGCCTAGGTAAACGATGCCGACGAGCGCCCTGGTCCGGGCGGGAATCGCGTAGTACGCGCGGCCCTGCGGCGTCGCGCGGGCCTTCCATCGCCGCCAGCTCTCCATCGCGCCGAAGACCAGGATCAGAAAGAGGATCGGGCTCGGGTAGAAGACCGTCAGGGCGACGATCGCCGCCAATCCGACCAGCCATACCGCCGGGCTGAGCGCCGCCATCGCCCGGCCGCCGTCGAGCGGGACCACCGGCAGCAGGTTGAAGAGATTGAGGATGAAGCCGATGTAGGCGAGCGCCCGCCAGAAATCGCTGCCGGTCGCCAGCCAGATCCCGAGCGGGACGAGCGTGGCAACGGTCCCGAGCACCGGGCCCGCGAGTCCGACCCGAGCCTCCGCGGCCGCGTCCTTGCCCAGCGACTTCGCCGCGATGACCGCGCCGAGGAAGGGGATGAAGAGCGGTGCCGATGCCTTGACCCCTTCGCGGCGCAGCTGGATCACGTGGCCGATCTCGTGCAGGAAAAGGAGGGCGACCAGCCCGACCGCAAAAGGCAAGCCGAAGAAGACCGCGTATGCGGCGATCGAGACCAGCATCGAGCCGGAGGTCATCAGCAGCTTCAGCTTCGGAAGCAGCAGCAGAAGGGACTTCGCCTTTACGAGCAGGATGCCCAGCGGCGCAAGGATGCGGGCGAGCCGCTTGCGAAGGGGGCGGCGGCCCGAGCCCGGCTGGATCGGCTCGTAGCGCTCCGGAGCCTCGGGCGGCGCCCCCAGGCCGATCGGCGCACGTTCTCTCAGGCCCTCTGGCATCCGCTCGATTGTCCTCCACCTCGATAAAGGCGCCGGTCGGTCACCGGCCGATCCGCGCGGCGTCCTCAGCGAGTACAAGGTCGCTGTAGCTGCCGCCGATCAAGTCGGCGTCGGTGACCCTGAACTCGTTATGCAGAGTCGCCACCTGCGCCTGCTCGCGGGAGAGGTCTGAGCCGGGGGGCGCGACCGCCTCGAACTCGATGAAGTCGCCCATCCCCTCGACCGCGTCGAGATGGATCCGCACGTTCCCCTCCCAGAGGAAGAGGCGTCGCTCCTTTGCCACGACGACTTTGACGCCGAGCGCGCCGGCAAGCGCCGCCTTCAGCTCCTCCGCGTCCTCGACTTCGACGATCCGGTAGCGGCTCTCGCGCTGCACGTTGAGGTCCGGGCGCTCGTAGGCGATTAGGTGCGGCGTCGCCCCGTTCTCCTCGCGCAGCTTGAGGCGTCCGCGTGGGGCGTGGAAGTAGGTATCGCGCTGGACCAGGACGCCTTGTGCTTCGGCGCCTATGGCTTCACAGGTCGCCAATGACCCCTCGGGGTCGGCGTCCCTTGCCTTCAGCTCGATATTTCGCCGTGGCCCGGAGATCGCGGCAGCCTATTAGGCGTCGATCTCTCCGGACCCATCGCCGCCTCCGCGCGTCGAGAGCACGTCCCGCCGCTCACCGTCGAGCCGACCATGATGGCGATGCGTCCCCACCACCGAGAAGCCGCGTCGCTCGACCAGGCGAAGGCTTGCGTATGCTCCGCACTTGACCGGCGAGGAAACCACCGTACGCCGCTGCCGACAGGCTGACGTGCCGGCGGTGTTGGACCTGTGGGCGCAGGCTCGAAGCGAGCATGCGAACACACCCGACCGCCTAGATGATGTCGAGCGCCTGGTCGCCGAGTCTCCGGCTGCCCTCCTGGTAGCCGAGCATTGCGGGGAGATCGTCGGCGCCCTGATCGCCGCCTGGGATGGCTGGCGAGGAAACATGTACCGGCTCGCCGTCCGCGACGGGCATCGGCGGCAGGGCATTGGGCTGGCGCTGACCCGAGCCGGAGAGGAGTACCTGCGGGCCTGCGGTGCCCGCCGGATAACCGCCCTGGTCGCCTTCGAGGACGATGCGGCTGGGACCTTCTGGGAGTCTGCTGGCTACCCCCAGGATCAGGAGATCGGTCGTCGCGTCCGCAATCTGTAGCGCGCGGTTACCGGCGATCTCAGCCGGGGGTATCGATCCAGCGCACGATCAGTCCGTTGCGCACTTCGTGGAACTGGGGGCGGGTCGTCGGCCAGAAGGGCAATCACCTCGACCGGCCCGTGCAAGTGCTCCTCTATTGCAGTCGTCCAGTGGACATCCGGGTCGAGCAGAAGTTCCAGCCGAGGTCAATCGCGGTCCCCGATCGTCGCGAGCACATCACAGACAGCGGGCACCTGCTCCGCCACGGCTAGGTCGTGTTCGGATGTCTAGTCATGCCGCCCGTTAGCCGATCTTCTCCGCCAGCTCGACGATGATCCCCTCCGGGCCGCGGACGTAGCAGAGCCGGTAGCTGTCCTTGCGGCGCTCCAGCTCACCGACGAGCGGGCGAAGGCAGGGCCGAACCACATAGCCGACGTCAGAGGGTATCGGGAAGATCGGCGAGAGCTCAGCGGCGACGATCAAGAATTCTGAGGGCTGCGTATAGCCCGATGGCTCCCGTTGCAAGGCCGAGGATAAAAGCTGTCAAGAGCGCTCCCAGATGGAGTTGTAACAGCAGCGAAAGCAAGCTCACGCCGAAGCCTGCATAGGAGAAAAGGTGGGTGATTGCGTTTTCCTTCATTAACTCTTACGCCTTGGCTTTCATAAGAAAATAAGCCTCGAGTTGAGCGTTTCCCAATTGGAGTTCTGACCCCTCGGGTGGAGCAATTCGACTATCTGGCGCGTCAGACATTGCACGCTTCGGAAGGTCGCCGGCCCTCGCTGGGTTCCGGCTAGGACCCGGCGTAAGATGTCGACGTCTTTCGTCTCTCCTACTGTAGGGGCTGTGAACAGCATGAGCACAAGAGCAGCTTCGCTGCCTGGGATCAGATCGGAAAGCGGGATACGCCAATCTCCCCAAACACGCCTTCATGAGCGAGTCGTAACTGGGTCGGCGGGGTTGGAGGACTTTTATGCCCAGTGGGCGCGGGCTTCGACAGAGAGGGTCATCCCTGCTGCCAGGTCTTTTCGCGCTCACTTGGGCCAGGTTGAAATTGGAGCTCGTCTCCGTCAGGCAGGAAAGCAGCGGAAGCCGGCGGGAGAGAGGGCGTTCATGGGAGCTCGCGCTGCGGCTCTTAATGCTGTCGATGAAGTCTTGGGTAAAGGCCTCCTCGCGCGAGAGGGGATGCTGGTGCGCCCGGTGGCCATCGTTAAGCCCGAGATGATTGACGACTTCATCGCATGGGAGTTCATGAAGATGAATCTGCGTCTACTCGGCGGCGTGAAATTTTGGCCTCCCGGCTGGACTCCCAAGACGAAGCCGCTGTCAGTGTGCGACGGCTGCACTGCGGTCTTTCGGCCGGCGCGAAAGCGCAGCGCCCGCTTCTGTCGACTCTGTAGTCACAAGCAACCTCCTCCGCCGCTCGGAA
>DASTHF010000208.1:0-2368 GCA_035605615.1 Solirubrobacterales bacterium | reverse complement strand
TCGGAGGAGACCTCGACCAGCTCGGCGTCGCCGAGCAGCTTCGCCACCTGACCGGACTGGGCAAGGGCGAGGGCGCTCCCCCGCGTCGCTACGCGCAGCGTGGCACGGCGCATATCGGCGTCCTCGGTCGCTCGCGTGCAGAGCACGCCACGCTCCCTGCGTCCTTGATTTGCTTGGCCACGCTGCGCCTAGCCAGATTTTCGACGAAGTTGTGTGACATTTTCAGGACTCTCCTCCTCCGGCTCGGCCTCGACGCCGAGGCCGAACAGCTCGCGCAGGGCGCTGACGTAGAGGTAGGCGTCGTCGCTGCCGGCCGAGCGGCGCATCCGCAGGGTCGGCTCGTGCAGGAGGCGGGAGGCGATCGCCCTGGCCATCGCCTCGAGCCGCTTGCGGTCGGCCTCGCCGAGGCTCTCCCAGCGCCCCTCGTTCTCGGTCAGGACGCGCCGCACGACCTCGTCGGCCCGCTCCCGCAGGGCGGCGATCGCCGGCACGACCTCCAGCGAGGCGAGCCAGCGCTCGAAGCGCTCCAGCTCCGCGGCGAGGATCGGCTCCGCCCGCTCCGCCTCCCGCTCCCGCCCGCTCGCGTTGCGCTCGACGATCTTCTGCACGTCGTCGATGTCGTGGACGCTGACCCCGGCGATCTCCCGGCAGGCCGGCTCGATGTCGCGCGGCACGGCGATGTCGACGAGCAGCAGCGGCCGCCCCTCGCGCGCCCTCATCACGTGCTCGAGCTCGTCGCGCTCGACGATGTGGTGCGGCGAGTGGGTGGCGGAGACGACTATGTCGGCGGCCCTCAGCTCCTCCGGCATGTCGTCGAAGCGGATCGCCTGGCCGCCGAAGCGCTGCGCCAGCCCGATCGCCCGGTCGTAGTGGCGGTTGGCGACGAAGACGGTCGCGACGCCGCGCGCCACCAGCGCCTTGGCGACCAGCTCGGCCGTCTCGCCGGCGCCGACCACCAGCACGCGCCGCTCGTCCAGCTCGCCGAGCGTGCGCCGCGCCAGCTCGACCGCGACCGAGGGGATCGAGAGGCCCTTCTCGCTGATCCCGGTCCGGTCGCGGGCGCGCCCGCCGGCGGCGAGGGCGCCGCGGAAGAGGCGGTTGAGGACCGGCCCGGTGACGCCCTCGACCAGGGCAAGCTCGTAGGCCCGTTTGACCTGGCCCTGGATCTCCGCCTCGCCGAGGATCATCGAGTCGAGCCCGGCGGTGACGCGGAAGAGGTGGTGGGCGGCCTCGCCGGCGCGCAGCGAGTAGAGGTGGCCGAGCAGCTCGGTGGGGCGGATCCCGGCGTGGCGGGTGAGGATGCCGAGCGCGCTCGACTCGGCTTCGACCGAGTCGGAGACGACCAGGTAGAGCTCGGTGCGGTTGCAGGTGGAGATCGCCGTCGCCTCGTGGATCCCCTCCGTGTCGGTCAGCTCGCGCAGCGCCTCGACGGCGACGCTGTCGGTGAGGGAGAGCCGCTCGCGCAGGTCCAGGGGCGCCGTCTTGTGGTTGACCCCGATCGCGAGCAGCTCGGACATCAGGCGCTCACCCGCTCGCGTTCTCGCTGCTCGGCGATCGCGGCCAGCTCGCGCAGCTCGCGCTCCATGCGCTGCAGTTTGGCGGCCATGATCGCAACGTAGATGACAACCAGCACCAGAAACGTGACGTAGGCACCTGCAACGTACTTCCCGGCCTCGTCCAGCGGCAGCGCGGGCATCAGGACGAGATCTCCGGTGCCACGCGGGAAGCGCCGCCGCGCACCGGCGCGTCGAGGGCGCGGCGCAGCCGCTTCAGCTGCCCGGAGGCGCTCTTCGCGGTCAGCTCGAGCTTGACCAGCGTCACCCAAAGCAGCGCCGTCGCGGTGAGGCAGACGAGGAAGGTGAGGAGCATCGAGCCCGGCAGGCCGCCGTTGGCGGTCGCGAAGACGCGCGGGTGGACGAGGCTCTGGGCCATCCGCACGGCGATGAAGTTGAGCGGCACGAAGGCGCCGGCGACGATCGCGAAGACCGAGGCGTAGCGCGCCTGGCGGTCGCGGTCCTCGATCGCGTAGCGGAACGGGTAGTAGGTCGCGTAGAGGAGGAAGACGATCAGGAAGCTGACCAGGGTCGGCTCGTTCCACACCCACCAGTGGCCCCACGAGGCCTTGGCCCAGATCGAGCCGGTGATCAGCACGGCGACGCCGAAGATCACCGAGAGGTGGATGCAGACGTAGGACCAGGCGTCCCAGCGGCGGTCGCCGCTGCGCAGGTGGGCGACCGCGAAGGCGCCGCCGACGACGAAGCCGACCAGCGCCGTGATCGCCAGCGGCACGTGCAGGTAGAAGATCTTCTGGATGAAGCCCTGGTCGGCATCGAGCGGGGCGTAGAAGAAGACCAGCGAAAGACCCGCC
>DASTHF010000033.1:0-8947 GCA_035605615.1 Solirubrobacterales bacterium | reverse complement strand
GACTCCCGTCAGGGTGCCGGTCTTGAGGCGGCAGCGGCCTTCGGCTGCGCTGCCGTGCATGCGGGAGGAGACGGTACCTTCCCGGCCGGCGAGCGCCAGGTCGCCCTCGAACGCTTCGCTGAGCGGGCTCTCGCGCATCGCCTCGAGCAGGTCGACCACCTGGCGCGGCGAGGCGCGGTTGCCCCGGGTCAGGCCGGAGCCGTCGACGGCGTGAACTGCGGAGCCGTGGGCGCGGGCGAAGGCCGCGACGACCCGGGCTCCGGCGCGGGTGCTCCCTTCGCCGCCGAACCGCGCCCCGATCAGCTTGAGCAGCGTCTCGGCGAAGAAGTTGTCGGAGTCGACGTCGGTCGTGGCGACGATATGGGACATCGTCGGCGACCGCACCGCGGCAAGGGTCTGGGCGCCGGGCGGCGTGGTGCCCAGCGCGACGCCGGGCCGGATCGCGATCCCCACCCGGCGCAGCGCGCCGTCCAGCGTTTCGGCTGCCAGCTTGGCCGGGTCGGCGGCAAAGCCGTTGGCGGCGTAGCCGGAATCGAAGGAGAGGCCGGAGAGCGGCCCGATCCAGGGGCTGGTCGCGTAGCCGGAGTCGGCGACCCCTCGCAGGCGGTCGAAGATCGTGTCGTCGGCGTAGAGACGGCCGGTCACCCGGCGCACGCCGGCTTCGCGCAGCCCCCGCTTCAGCGCCAGCAGGTTCGTGCCGAAGCCGCCCAGGTAGCGGTCATAGAAGGAGGGAACGCCGAGCGTCGGGTCGCCGCCGCCGCGCAGGTAGAGGCTGCCGTGGAGGACGCCTTCTTCGTCCAGCGCGCCGTCGCTCAGCAGCGCGGTTTCGATCCTGTATGCGGGCCCGAAGCGCGCCAGCGCCGTCGAGGTCGTGAACAGCTTCATGTTCGAGGCGAGCGGGCGGCGGCGCCCGGGAGCCCGCGCGCAGACCGGCCTGCCGCTGGTCGCGTCCAGCACGTAGAGCCCGCTGGCCCGGCCGCCGCCGCGCACGAGCAGGCCGCGCAGCTGCGGGCAGAGGTTGCCGGCAACCCCCGGCGAGGGTAGTAGGAGGGCGAGGATGAGCGTGCCTCCCAGGAAAAACCCCCAAATTCGCCTCATCGGAGACCCCAACACGGATGGGCGCAAATGTAGCGTCGTATCCTGGCCGAGGGCAATGGGATAATTCGTGTTTATGGGGAAAGTGGTCGACATGGAGGCGGGGGCGCGCCGCAAGCGGGCGAAGGGTCGCAGGAAGCCGTCGAAGACCGCGCTGGTGCTCGGCGGCGGCGGCTTCACCGGCGGCGTCTACGAGATCGGCGCGCTGCGCGCCCTCGACCTGCTCGCCGTCAACAGCTCGGTAACCAACTTCGATATCTACGTCGGCACCAGCGCCGGTTCCTTCGTCGCCGGGATGCTCGCCAACGGCATCGGCCCCGACGAGATGATGCAGGTGATCAGCGAGCGGCCTCCCACGGAGCTCGACGACCTCGACCTGAAACGGGCGCTGAAGCCCAACTACCTCGGTTTCCTGCAGAAAGCCGCGCTGCTGCCGCTGCGCACGACCGAGCTGGTGCTGCGGCTGATCCAGATGGGCGAGTTCTCGGCGATCGACATCGGCGTCGGCCTCGCCGAGGCGTTGCCGACCGGCCTCTACTCGGGCGCCGGCATCGACGAGTACGTCGAGGCGGCGCTCTCCACCGACGGCCGCGTCAACGACTTCCGCCTGCTCGAGAACGAGCTCTACCTGACCGCCACCGACCTCGACACCTGCGAGCGCATCGTCTTCGGCGAAGACGGTTGGTCCGACGTGCCGATCTCGAAGGCGGTCCAGTGCTCGACCGCCCTGCCGATCGTCTATAAGCCGGTCGACCTGAAGGGCCGCCAGCTGATCGACGGCGGCGTCCGTTCGACCACGAACGTCGACATCGCGGTCGAAAAGGGCGCCAAGTTCATCGTCGTCGTCAACCCGCTCGTCCCCTACGTCAACGACTTCGAGAAGACGATCCCGACGGTCTTCGGCCGTCGCGTGCGGCGCGTCTCCGACATGGGGCTGCCGGCGATCGCCAACCAGACCTTCCGCCTCATCGCCCACGCCCGTCTGCACGAGTCGGTCGCACAGTGGGAGGAGCGGTATCCGGGCGTCGACATCGTCCTGATCGAGCCCGAGCCCACCGACGAGCTGATGTTCGGAACGCCGATCATGGACTACTCGCGGCGGCTCGAGATCGCCCGCCACGGCTTCGAGTCGGTCACCGCCAGCCTCGCCAAGGACTACGACCGCTACCGCGAGATCGCCGAGCGCCACGGCCTCGAGATCTCGGAGCGCCGTGTGCGCCGCGCCCTGGAGCGCGAGCGCGAAGCTCAGCCCGCGTAGAGCTGCTCGATCTCGTCGGCGTGCTTGGCGGCGACGACCGCCCGCTTCACCTTCAGGGTCGGCGTCAGCTCGCCGCTTTCCTGCGAGAGGTCGTGGTGGAGGATCGCCACCTTCTTGACCTGCTCGACGCGGGCGAACTTCTCGTTGACCTTGTCGAGGTGGGCCTCGATCGCCTCGCGCACGCCCGGGTCCGAGGCGAGCCGCTCGGGATCCTCGGGCAGGCCGTGTTCCTTGGCGTAGGCGACCGCCTCCTCGGGGTCGAGGGTGACGAGCGCCACCAGGTAGGGACGGCGGTCGCCGATCACGACGCACTGCGAGACGAGCGGGTGCTGCTTGATCTCGCCCTCGAGATTGGCCGGCGTGATGTTCTTGCCGCCCGCCGTGATGATGATGTCCTTCTTGCGGCCGGTGATCTTGATGAAGCCCTCGGAGTCGATCTCGCCGAGGTCGCCGGTGTGGAGCCAGCCGTCGACGATCGTCTCGCGGGTCGCCTCCTCGTTCTTGTAGTAGCCCTGGAAGACGTTCGGGCCCTTGACGAGGATCTCGCCGTCCTCGGCGATCCTCACCTCGCAGCCGGGGAAGGGCTTGCCGATCGTCCCGATCTTGAAGTCCTCCTCGGTTGAGATCGTCGCCGCGGTCGAGGTCTCGGTCATCCCCCAGCCCTCCAGCACCAGCACCCCGGCGGCGTCGAAGAAGCGCAGGATGTCGGGGCTGATCGGCGCGGCGCCGGAGACCGCCATGCGGAGGCGGCCGCCGAACAGGCCCCTGATCTTCGACAGCACCTGCTTGTCGGCGAACTCGTACTGCTTGCGGAGCAGGAAGCCCGGCTTGCGCCCGTCCCGCTCCGCCTTCCGCATCTTGCCGCCGACCCGCAGCGACCAGTCGAAGACGGCCTTTTTGAGGCCGCCGGCTTTCTCCATCCCGCTCGTCGCCGCCGTGTAGATCTTCTCGAAGATGCGCGGCACCGACGGGAAGTAGGTCGGCTTCACCTCGGCCAGGTCGGGGAGGATCTTGAGCGGGTCGCGCTCCCAGTAGGCGAGCGTGGCGCCGAGGTCGAAGCTGCCCAGCTGGACCAGCAGGGCGAAGGAGTGGGCGAGGGGCAGGTAGAGGTAGGTGACGTCTTCGTCGACGATGACGCTGGTCTCGTTGACCATGTCGAGCATCGCCCGGTAGTTGCCGTGGCTGATGATGCAGCCCTTCGGCGGTCCGGTCGTGCCGGAGGTGTAGATGAAGGTGCAGACGTCCTCCGGGGCGACGGCGCGCCAGCGCCGCTCCCACTCGGCGGGATCGCGGCGGGCACCCCGCGCCGCCAGCTCCTCGAGCGAGACGGCGTCGTCGCTCTTGCCGGTCATGCGAACCACCTGCTCGAGCAGCGGCAGCCGCTCACGGACGGAGCGGATCTTCTCCAGCTGCTCGTCGTCCTCGACTGCGACCAGCTTGGCGTCGGAGTTCTCGAGCACGTATTGGCACTCCTCCGGCGAGTTGGTCTGGTAGATCGGCACGACGATCGCGCCGATCGAAAGCGCCGCGAAGTCGATGTAGGTCCACTCGGGACGGGTGTTGCCGAGGATCGAGACCTTGTCGCCCTTCTCGATGCCGAGGTCGATCAGGCCGAGGGCGAGCGAGCGGACCGTCTCCTCGACCTCCTCGAAGCTGCGGGAGATCCACTCGTCGCCCTGCTTGAAGCGGATCGCCGGCGCCTCGCCGTAGAGCTGGGCGGCGCGCGGAAGGAGGTCCGCAAGCGTGGCGGATTTCGTCCCCGGCTGCATCGCCGGGAAGTCTATTGAGCTTGCGCGGCTGCTAGGCGGCGGCGCGTCGCTGCTGCGACGACGGCGGCGAGTGCCGGAGCGAGGACTGGAAGAGGGATTTGTCGATGCGACCGTGGAAGATCGGGACCCCCAGCTCCAGGCACTTGCCGATCACCTCCTGCCGTTTCATGTGAAGCTCGTCGGCAAGCTCGCTGGGGGTGAGGTGATTGGCCACTGGGGACCTCCCATGTCGTTGAAATCGGGTAGTCGGATATTTACCCCTGGCGGCGGACGTGTCAACCGGGTCTATGCACGTTGCGAGGATCGGTCCGGCGATCCCCAAACGGCTTCGCCGTGGGGCGAAAACTGGGCTTCGCGATAATGCGGCGATGTCCGAAGCGGCCGTCACCCCGATCCCCAGCCGGGGCCGCCTCTGGATCGCGCTGGCGCTCGCGCTGGCGCTGGTCGGGCTGGCCTGGGGGGTGGTCGAAATCTCGACCCGCAAGGCGGGCCGGGAAGTGGTGCGGATCAGCGGCGGCTCGAGCGCCCAGGAGATCTTCGGCGGCGTCCCGCAGGCCGGCGACCGGCTCGGCTCGGCCGACGCGCCGGTCTCGGTCCAGGTCTTCAACGACCTCCAGTGCGCGAGCTGCCGGGCCGCCTTCCTGGCGACGATCCCGAAGCTGGCGGAACGCTACGCGCGGTCCGGCGACGTCAAGCTGCTGATGCGCCACTACTCGGTCGCCGAAAACCCGTCGGAGCTGGGCTTCTTCGGCGCCGAGGCGGCCGCACAACAGGGCTACGGCTGGCAGTACACCTACCTCTTCTTCCTCAACCAGGACGAGGCGAAGCGGTTCGGCATCGACAGGAACTTCCTGACCTCGCTGGCCAGCTCGATCGAAGAGCTGAACGTGCCCGAATGGCAGCACTACCTCGACACGCAGAGCGGCTCGGGCGGCGCGATCGCCACCAGGCTCGAAGGCTACGACCAGCTCGGCCGCAGGCTCTCCATCCGCACCGGCCAGGCGATGATCGTCAGCGGCCCGCGCGGCACGAGGACCCTGCAGGAAGGCCCCGGCCTGGCGGAGGTCGAACACGCGATCGCCGCAGTCCGCTAGATCGACCGCTGCATCAGCCAAAGGCACGGACGCGGTCGACCGCGCGTCTGGGATAATCGCCTCTCTCGGGGCGTGGCGCAGCCTGGTAGCGCGCACCGTTCGGGTCGGTGAGGTCCCCGGTTCAAATCCGGGCGCCCCGATAGTGGTCCGGCGCGTTTGCGTCTGGCGGTGGAGGTAGCGACGGCTGTGCCGCCGGCGTGCGCCGCGTCGCGGTCGGCTGAGACGCCGCGCTGAGCCGCCGTATAGTGCTCCCCTCGTGATGGTCCGGCGAGGCGGCTGAAGATGCGATCGGCGCGACGCGGCGTGGCGATCCTCTTCATCGTGGCCATCGCCGGGGCCCTTGCCTCCTGTGGGGGCGGTGATGGGCCGCAGCTCACCGTCTTTGCCGCATCCTCGCTCCAGCAGGCCCTCACCGCCTACGGCGAATCGTTCCCGGGCTGCGCGGTGCGCGGCTCGTTCGCCGGCTCCGACCAGCTCGCGGCGCAGATTCGCCAGGGCGCCCGTCCAGATGTCTTCGCCTCCGCCGACACCGGCTATCCGCGGCGGCTCTACCGCGAAGGCCTGGTCGAAAAGCCGCTCGTCTTCGCCGCCAACCGGCTCGTGATCGCCGTGCCGGCCGGCGGCCGCGTCCACTCGCTGGCCGACCTGGCGCGGCCGGGGACGAAGCTGGTGATCGGCGACCCCGGCGTTCCGGTCGGCGCCTACACCCGCCAGGCGCTGGCTCGCCTGCCCGGCGGCGAGCGCCGCGCCATCCTCGCCAACGTGCGTTCGCAGGAGCCCGAGGTCAGCTCGGTGATCGCCAAGCTGCTCGGCGGCGCCGCCGACGCCGGCTTCGTCTACGTCACCGACGTCAAGGCGGCCCCGCCGGGGCAGCTGGACACGATCCCCCTGCCGGCGCGCCTCCAGCCCGAGGTCGCCTACGCGGCAGCCGTGGTCAAGGGCACCTCGCAGCCCGCAGCGGCGCACCGCTACCTGGAAGGTCTCGTCTCCGGCCGCGGCGCCGCCGACCTGCGCCGCGCCGGCTTCCTGCCGCCGCCGTGAGACGGCGCTCCGCCTTCGGCCCCCTCGCCGTTCTCGCCCTCGCGATCGCCCTAGCCTTCCTCGTCGTGCCGGTCGTGGCGATCTTCGCCCACACAAGCCCCGCCCGGCTGATCTCGGCGCTGGGCGAAGCGGACGCTCGCGAAGCGCTCTGGCTCAGCCTGCGCACGACCGCGATCGCGATCGTCGCGATCGTCGCGGTCGGAACCCCCGCCGCCTACCTGCTGGCGACACGCCGCTTCCGCGGCCGCGCCCTCGTCCTCACCGCGATCGAGCTGCCGCTCGTGGTGCCACCCGCCGTGGCCGGCATCGCCCTGCTCGCAGCCTTCGGTCCCGACGGCGTCTTCGGCCCGGCGATCGAAGGCGCCGGGATCGAACTGGTCTTCCAGACGGCGGGCGTCGTGGTGGCGCTCATCTTCGTCTCGGCGCCCTTCTTCCTGCGCCAGGCGGTCGCCGCCTTCGCGGCCGTCGACCGGCGCCTGCTCGAGGCTTCGCGGACGCTCGGCGCCGGCCCCTTCCGCACCTTCCTCGGCGTCGCCGTCCCAAGCGCCCGGCCCGGTCTCGCCACCGGCCTGGCGCTCGCCTGGGGCCGGGCGCTGGGCGAGTTCGGCGCGACGCTGCTGTTCGCGGGCTCGCTGCCCGGGGTCACCCAGACGGCGCCGCTGGCGATCTTCGCCCGCTTCAACCAGCCCGACGGCTTCGTCTCGGCGCTGGCCCTCTCGGCGGTGCTGATCGTCGCTTCGGCGGCGATCCTGCTAGCCGTGAAGCTGCTCGGCGGCGACCGCGCGGTGGAAGGGGACGAAACGCAATGAGCCTCCGGTGCGCTTTATGTGCCCTATACGGACAAAAGGACCACCGGAAGCTATGAGTCGACTGGCCGTGAGGGCGACCACGCCGCTCCGGGGCTTCGAGCTCGACGTCGAGCTCGAGGCGGCGGCGGGCGGGCGGCTGGCGATCGTCGGCCCTTCCGGCGCCGGCAAGACGACCCTGCTGCGGCTTGTCGCCGGCCTCGCCCGGCCCGCCGCCGGCCGCATCGCGCTCGGCTCGCGGGTCTGGCTCGACACCGCCTCTTCGATCGATGTCCCACCCGAGGAGCGCCGCTGCGGCTACGTCTTCCAGGACTACGCGCTCTTCCCGCGCATGAGCGCCTGGCGCAACGTCGCCTACGGGATGGAGGGGCCGCGGCGCGAGCGCCGCCGCCGCGCCCAAGGGCTGCTCGAGCGCTTCGGTGTAGCGGCGCTGTCCGAGGCGCGGCCGGCGGCCCTCTCCGGCGGCGAGCGCCAGCGGGTCGCGCTGGCGCGGGCGCTCGCCTCGCAGCCCTGCACCCTGCTGCTCGACGAGCCGCTTGCCGCGCTCGACCCGGCGACGCGGCGCGAGGCGCTGCGCGAGCTGCACATCCTGCTCGGTGAGATCGACATCCCCGTGCTGCTCGTCACCCACTCCTTCGACGAGGCGGCGCTGCTAGCCGGCCGCCTCGTGGTGCTCGACCGCGGCCACGTCGTCCAGACCGGTAGCGCCGCCGACATCTCGGCCCGCCCCCGCTCACCCTTCGTCGCCGATCTCGCCGGCGCCGTCGTGCTGCGCGGCGAGGCGGAGAGCGAGCCCGGCGGCCTGACGCTGGTGCGGCTACCGAGCGATCGGGTACGACCTACTCTTGTCGCGTGCTGACCGAGACAGGGATTTTCGAGTCGCGAGTGCCCACCCTGGTCTACCTGATCGAGTCAGGTCAGACGGATGAACTAAAGTCCACTCTCGCCCGTGCCCGAGACCTGGTATTCGAGCAGGGTGAAGAGGGGTTAATTCGCAAGCTGCAACTCTCTCGACTACCTGAACAAAAGATTCAGGAAATCGTTCAGCAAGTATTCCTAGACCTGCGCGCTGACTGTATCAACGAGGCCCTCAAATGAGCAGCTTTCCCGACAGCCTTCCCTTTGAAGTCGTTCGAGCTACCCAGCAAGTTGAATTCGAGCAAAAGTGGCTCAAACTTTCCACCCTTGAACAGCAGCGGCTCTCTAGCAAGATGTACGTGCAGATCCTGGAATACGAGCAGGTCGTTCGCTACCTGGAGCTGCTTTATAAGCAGAAGGACGAGTCATTGAAGCTGATGGCACGCATGGCAAGCCAAGACCTCGCCCGCAAGCAGTGCACCAACCCCTGTTACCTCGATCAAGGAGTTCACGATGAGTAAAAACGTTTTGTCGGTGATTTTCTCGAAGCGCGAAGAGGGCATCTTTGCCGAAGTAGAGTACCGCCTTCGCGTGGAGTATGGGCCATCCACTTGCCTTACGCCTCCGCGACTGATCACCACCGGTTCACTGGCGGACATCGCTGACTCTATCCCCCTGGTAGCCTGCCTTGACCCATTGGTTGGCTTCGCGATCGACGTTTGCGACCTTGGCAGTAGCTGGAATGCCGCGCTACCCGTGTTGATCGACTTCAAGGGGCGCAAGCCTGGCACGATGAAAATCAAATTGCGCCAGGAGATGGACAAGGGGGCTGTCATCGTGCCGACACCCTGGATCGACTGGATGGACTCCGACTACGACGTGCAAGTGGATGAATTCCGGCGGGCGGCTGCGGAGTTCGTCCTTGCCGATAAGACCCAGCCCACAATCTCGGAAGACGAATAACTTAAGGAGTAATGAAGATGCAAGCCGTTGCCCATTTGTTGAAACTGTACGAGCACAGTAACC
>DASTHF010000031.1:0-8353 GCA_035605615.1 Solirubrobacterales bacterium | reverse complement strand
CCCCGCCGCCGTCGCGGCAGCGGGGACCGGGCGTCACGCGGAGCTCGACGTCGAGCTGGAGGAGGCGTTCGACGGCGCCGCTCCGGGGCAGACCGCTGTGCTGCTCTGCGGAGAGGCGATCGTCGGCCACGGCACGATCGCCAAGCCGGCTGGACCGGCGAGGAAATAGGCGACGATCGCGCCGAGGAAGCTCAACGTCCCTGCGCCCTAGCTCGTCGCTTCGGTTTCTTCGTGTTCGTGGCGCCGCAGCTTCGCCGCGGCCTTCACGCAGCGGCTGAACGCGGTGCCCTTCTCACCTTTGACGTGCTTGCGGCTTTCGCCCTTGCAGACCCGGCCCGGGGCCATGTTCGGGTGGGTCGCCGCCTGCGCCATTTTGGTCACGCAGCGGCTGAACGCGGTGCCCCGTTCGCCTTTCACGTGCTTGCGGCTTTCGCCTCGGCAGTAGACGCCGTAGGCCCGCGCCTTTTCGGGCAGGGGGGCCTTCGGGCCGGGCGGTTCGGTGTACCCGGCTTCGGTCGGGCCGCTCGGGTGGGTGGGCGGAACGCCTTCCGGCCTGCCGGACGCCAGCGCCACAGAACCGATGGCCAGCGCCAGGGCACCGGTCATGAGTGCGATCTTCGTAAAGAGCTTCATCGTCCCTCCTTCGATGTCTTGCCTGCCCGGGCACGCTTCCGCTTGCCCGTCCTTCCGGAAAGGAACCCTCTGACCTCAAACGAGTCGCGGCCGGCCCTGTCAGGCCCGAACCGTGGCGCCGCTAGACGGGTGTCCTATTCGACGCCCGAGAGCGGTCGGCCTGCGGTGCCGCCTTCGGCCGCTTCGCCGGGGACCGGGGGAGAGGTCGGCGTCGTCGTGCCGCCGCCTTCCTTCGAGGGCGCCGGCTTCGGCGGCGGCGGCTTCGATTCGGCCGGATGGGAGCTGTGCGCCGGGTGGGCCCTGCGGTGTGGCTTGTGACGATGGCTCGCGTGACGGTGGGAGCTGTGCCTGGCGACAGAATGGCGCGTGGCGTGGCGCACCGCCCTGTGGGACGCGGACGTCGACTTGCCGTGGCTGGATGCCGCCGGTATGCCCTGGTGGCCGTGCCCGTTGCCGCGGGAGGAGGCGCTGTGGCCTCTGGCCTGCGCGTTGGATGACTTCACGTGACCGGAGCCGACCTGCCGCGCGTTCGTCCCCGGCGCCGCAGCCCCGGCGCCGCCTTTCTGAGCGCCGCCGCCGTGCGGAGACCGCGCCGTGGCGGCCCCCGGCTTCCCTCCGCTGACCGTTCCGTTCTGCGCTCCGGCGCTCTGGTTCGAGTCGCTCGCGGGTGGGGCGGCCGGGAGAGCCTGGCTCGACTTGGCGGCACCGCCCAGGAGCGGGACATGGATCAGGCCGCTGCGGTCGGCGGCCGTGGCTCCCACCGTCGCCACCACGGCGACCGTCGCGACCGCCTTGAGGATCGCCGACGTCGCCACCGCTTTGCCGGCGCCCGCGCCGATCGTCCCGGCGACGCCACCCGCGCCCGCGCCGGCGCCGCCCCCGGCCGCCCCGCCGGCGGCGCTTGCCGCGCTCCCGCTCAGCCCGGCGGCGCTCGCCTTGCCGCTGAGGATGCCGTGCAGCATCGCCGCCGAGAGGGCGGCGGGCAGCGGCGCGATCGCCGCGAGCTCGCTGCGCCGCTCCCCGATGCTGTCGCGGAAGGCGCGGCAGCTGGCACAACCCCGTAGGTGGGCGCGCATCTCGCGGCGCCGCGTCACGCGGCCGTCCGCGTCGGAGAGCTCTCGCATCACCAGGTCGCAGCTCATCTCACGTCCCTCTTCCATCTGACGCAGGCTCAGCCGCGCCTCGTAGACGGTCTGACGCGCCACCGCGGGCGTGGTCTCGAAGGCCGCGCCGATCTGCTCGAAGCCAAGCCCCGCCAGCTCGCGCATCACCAGCCCCGCCCGCTGCCGCTCCGGTAGCTCGTCGAGATCGGCGAGCAGGGCGCGCAGCCGCTCGCGGTGCTCGGCGGTCTCGGCAAGCCCGGCGCCGGCCGCCCCCTGCTCGGAATCCAGCTCGAGGCTCTCGCGCCGCCGGCGCATCGTTTCCACCGCCTCGTTGCGGGCGATCCGGTAGAGCCACGGCTTCAGGTTGATCTGGCGCTGCTCGCCGGGCAGCGCCCGCAGCACCTTGACCATCGTGTTCTGGAGCGCGTCCTGGGCGTCCTGGGCGTTGCCGACCATCGCCAGGCAGAAGCGGTAGAGGTCGCGGTGGTAGCGCTGGAAGATCGCTTCGAAGGCGTGTTTGTCCCCCTGCGTCGCCTGTTGCGCGAGGTGGTCGTCCGAAACCTGCGCCATTGGCAAAGGTTAGGGCCATCGTCTACTTCAACGGCGCGGCCGCCGCGATGTCAGCGTTTAGGCTCCCCGGCGATGAAGGCCAGCGAGATCCGCGACACCTATCTCTCCTTTTTCGAGCAGCGCGGCCACAGGATCGTGCCCTCGGCTTCCCTCGTCCCCTCGGTGCACGATCCCTCGGTGCTGCTGACCACGGCCGGGATGCAGCCCTTCAAGCCCTACTTCCTGGGCCGCGAGCAGCCGCCGGCGCCGCGCCTTGCCGACGTCCAGAAGTGCTTCCGCACCACCGACGTCGAGGAGGTCGGGAACACCGCCCGCCATCTGACCTTCTTCGAGATGCTCGGCAACTGGAGCTTCGGCGACTACTTCAAGGCGGACTCGATCGCCTGGGGCTGGGAGCTCTCGACGCAGGGCTTCGGCATGGACCCGGAGCGGCTCTGGGCGACCGTCTTCGGCGGCGACGAGGAGCTGGGCCTCGGTCCCGACGAGGAGGCGATCGAGCTGTGGAAGGCGCAGGGGATGCCGGAGGAGCGGATCGTGCCGCTGGGGCGCAAGGACAACTTCTGGCAGGCGGGACCGTCCGGGCCGTGCGGGCCCTGCTCGGAGCTCTACCTCGACCGCGGCGCCCAGTCGGTTGGCCCCCCCGGCGAGCGGCCCGGCGACGACACCGACCGCTTCCTCGAGTTCTGGAACCACGTCTTCATGACCTACGACCTCTCCCCGCAGGGCGTGCTGACCGAGCTGCCGATGCGCAACATCGACACCGGCATGGGGCTGGACCGGATGGCGGCGATCCTCCAGGACGTGCCCTCGGTCTTCGAGACCGACCTGCTGCGGCCGCTGGTCGACCTTGCCGAGGAGCTGTCCGGCCGCTCCTACGGTGAGGGAGGCGCGGTTACCCGGGCGATGCGGATCGTCGCCGACCATTCGCGCGGCGCCGCCTTCCTGATCGCCGACGGGGTCGTCCCCTCCAACGAAGACCGCGGCTACATCCTGCGGCGGATCATGCGGCGGGCGATCCAGCAGGGGCGCGCGCTGGGCCTGGAGGCGCCCTGGCTCGGCCGTTTCGCCGAGCGCACGATCGAGATGATGGGCGACACCTACCCCGAGCTGCACGCGGAGCGCGAGACGATCGCCCGCTGGGTCGGCGCCGAGGAGGAGAGCTTCGGCCGTACCTTGGAGCGGGGTACGGAGCTGCTCGAGCGGCTGGTCGCCGAGGCGAGGCAGGCGGAGACCTCCTGGATCGACGCGGCCGAGGCCTTCAAGCTGCACGACACCTACGGCTTTCCCTACGACCTGACCAAGGAGCTGCTCGCCGAGCAGGGCCTCTCGGTCGACGACGGCGGCTTCGAGGAGCTGATGGAGGAGCAGCGCCAGCGGGCGCGGGTCGGCGCTGCCACCGCGCACGGCTCCGAGGACCGCCACGAGAAGGTGATCGCCTTCGCGACCGCCGCGCCGCCGACCCGCTTCGTCGGCTACGAGACGCTGCGGGCGACGACCGGGCTCGCCGCGGTCGAGGCCGACGACGGGCGGGCCCTGGTCAAGCTCGAGGAGAGCCCCTTCTACGCCGAGGGCGGAGGCCAGGTCGCCGACGCGGGGGTGCTGCGCTGGGACGGGGTGGAGGCTCGCGTGCTCGACGTCTACCGGGTCGGCGAGGACCAGGCCCTCGAGGTGGATGCCGGCGGCGCGACGATCGCGGCCGGGGTCGCGGTCGAAGCGGAGGTCGACCGAGCGACGCGCCACGCGACGATGCGCAACCACACCGCGACCCACCTCCTGCACGCCGCGCTCCGCGAGCGGCTCGGCGAGCACGTCCACCAGGCGGGCTCGGCGGTCCGTCCCGACAAGCTGCGCTTCGACTTCACCCACGGCCAGGCGCTCGGCGCCGAGGAGCTTCGCGCCGTCGAGGACCGGGTAAACGGGTGGATCAAGGAGAGCCGCCCGGTGCGCTGGCTGGAGATGGAGCGCGCCGAGGCGGAGCGACTGGGAGCGATGGCGCTGTTCGGCGAGAAGTACGGCGATTGGGTGCGCGTGGTCGAGGTCGACGGCGTCTCGCGGGAGCTGTGCGGCGGCACTCACATTGCCAACACGGCGGAGATCGGCATCTTCAAGATCTCCTCCGAGGGGTCGAGCGCCGCCAACGTGCGTCGCATCGAGGCGCTGACGGGGCCGGCCGCGATCGACTGGTTTCGCGAGCGCGAGGAGCGGCTGAGCGAGGTGGGCGAGCTGCTCGGCTCTCCGCAGGACCCGCTGACCGGCGCCCGCCGCGCGGCCGAGCGGCTGCGCGAGGCCGGCCGGGGGGCCGAGGAGGCCTCCAGGCGGCTGGCCGGCGAGGAGGCGGAGCGGCTGGCCGGCGAGGCGATCGAGGTGGGTGGCCTGAGGCTGGTCGTCGGGCGCGCCGCCCTCGCCGATCGGAAGCAGCTGCTCGAGCTCGCCAACCGGGTGCGCTCGAAGCTGGGCGACGAATCGGCCGTGGTGCTGGGCGGCGCCGAGGGCGGCAAGGTCGGCTTGGTGGCGCTCGCCTCCAAGCAGGCAGTGGGGCGGGGCGTCTCGGCGGTTGCGGTGGTGCGCGAGGCGGCGCCGATCGTCGGCGGTGGCGGTGGCGGCCGCGACGAGATGGCGCAGGCCGGCGGCAGGGACGCCGCGAAGCTCGACGAGGCGCTGAGCGCGGCGCGCGCGGAGATCGAGCGGGCGCTGGGCTGATGGCGCGCGTGCTCGCCCTCGACTACGGCACGGCGCGGATCGGTTGCGCGATCTCCGACCCGAGCGGCACGCTGGCCACGCCGCTGCCGGTGATCGAGCCGCCCGAGCCGCGCTCGGTCGCCGAGCTGGTCGCCAAGCACGAGGTGGAGCGCGTCGTCGTCGGCCTGCCGCTTCAGCTGAGCGGCGAGGAGGGCGCCCAGGCGGCGCTCACGCGCACCTTCTGCGCCGAGCTGGAGACGGTGCTCGACGTCCCGGTGGAGACCTACGACGAGCGGTTGACGACGCGGATGGCGGAGGCGACGAAGCGCGAGGGCGCCGCCGCCCCGCCCGACTCGTTGGCCGCCGCCCACCTGCTCCAGGCCTACCTCGCCGGCCGCGCGGCGATCGAAGGCAGCGAAAACGATGACGACTGAGGACTGGCTCGCCGAGGACCCCTTCGCCGAGGGCGCCGACCCGGCCGGGGCCGAACGGGAGCGGCGCCGGCGGGAACGCGAAGAACGGCGGCACGGTGGCGGCGGCGCGGCAGAGGCCTTCGACCCGGTCGTCGAAGCGGCCGCGCCGCCGCCCGCCGCCCGAGGCAGTCGCCGTCGGGGCGCCCTGCTCGCGCCCGCCGCGATCGTGGCCCTGCTCGTCCTCGCCGTCGTCGCCGCGCTGGCTTACCGCCACTTCCACCGTTCGGCGCCTCCGCCCGCACCCTCCGTGAAGACGGTCACGGTGACGATTCCAGAGGGCTACGATCGCGCCCAGGCCGCGCAGCTCGTCCGCGAAGACGGCCTTCGCGGCAGCTACGTGAAGGCGAGCGGAGGCCACGAGGGCTTCCTCTTCCCCGACACCTTCTATCTACGGCGGCATGCCCCGGCGCGCGAACTGGTGCGGCTTCAGCTCGAAGACTTCAAGAAGCGGATCAAGGGCGTCGACATGCGCTACGCGCATTCCAAGAACCTCACCACCCACGATGTTGTGACGATCGCCTCGATGATCGAGCGCGAGGCGGCCGTGCCGGGCGACCGCCGCCTGGTCGCCGCCGTCATCTACAACCGCCTGCACGAAGGGATGCCGCTGGGGATCGACGCGACGATCCGCTTCGCGACCGGCAATTACACGAAGCCGCTTACCGAATCGCAGCTTGCCGTCGAATCTCCCTACAACACGCGCACCCACGCTGGCTTGCCGCCGGGGCCGATCGACAGCCCCGGCCTCGCCTCGATCGAAGCCGCCGCCCACCCGGCAAGGGTCGGCTACCTCTACTACGTGGTGAAGCCGGGTGGCTGCGGCAAGCTCGCCTTCTCCTCGACCGAAGCCCAGTTCGAACAGGACGTCGCCCGCTACCGCGCCAGCGGCGGCGAAGAAGGTGGCGGGGCGGGCGCCGGCTGTGGCCGGTGACTCCGGGGAGACGCCCTTGAAGCGCCTCGCGGTCCTCGGCCACCCGGTCGCCCACTCGCGCTCGCCGGCGATGCACAACGCGGCGCTGGCCGAGCTGGGGATGGCCGGCGAGTGGAGCTACGAGGCGATCGACGTGATGCCCGATCGCTTCGAGCAGCTGGTGCGCGCGATGGCCGGCGAGGGGTTCGTCGGCGCCAACGTGACCCTTCCCCACAAGGGCGCGGCGCTGGTCGTCGCCGACACGCTCTCCGAGACGGCGCGCGAGATCGGCGCCGCCAACACGCTCAGCTTCGCCGACGGAGAGGTGCGCGCCGACAACACCGACGCGGAGGGCTTGCTGGCGTCCTTGCCGGAGCCGCCGCGCGGCAGGCGGGCGCTCGTGCTCGGCGCCGGCGGCGCGGCGCGCGCGATCGTCTGGGCGCTGTTGCGCGAGGGCGCCGAGGTCGAGGTCTGGAACCGCACCGAGCTGCGCGCCCGCCATCTCTGCGAGGAGCTGGGCGGCAGGGTGGCGACGACGCCAGATCCGAGCGCCTACGGGCTGATCGTCAACAGCACCGCGGTCGGGCTGCACGGCGAGGACCCCTTCGCGGAGCTGCCGCTGCGGCGGGACGGCTTCGCCCCCGGCCAGACCGTCGTCGACATGCTCTATGGCGATGGGCCGACGCCGCTGCTGGCGGCCGCGGAGGCAGCGGGGGCGGCGACCGTCGACGGGATCGAGGTGCTCGTCCGCCAAGGCGCCCTCTCCTTCCGCATCTGGACCGGCCGCGATGCGCCGCTCGCGGCGATGCGCGCCGCGGCCCGTTCCCGCATATAGCCTTGCCACCCATGAGCACGCGCTTTCGCTTCACGACGGCCGGCGAGTCGCACGGCCCCGGCCTGGTCGCGATCGTCGAGGGCATGCCGGCCGGCCTGGCGCTCGACCGCGAGGCGCTCGACCGCGACATGGCGCGGCGCCAGCTCGGCCACGGGCGCGGCGGCCGCATGAAGATCGAGTCCGACGCGGTCGAGGTCCGCTCCGGCCTGCGCCATGGCCGCACTTTGGGAAGCCCGATCGCCCTCCTCGTCGCCAATCGCGACTATGCCAACTGGGAGGAGCGGATGAATCCCTGGCCGGTGGAGGGCTTCGAGCCCGAGGAGGTCCACCTGCCGCGCCCCGGCCACGCCGACCTGGTCGGCGCCTGGAAGTACGGCCACGGCGACATCCGCAACGTGCTGGAGCGGGCCAGCGCGCGCGAGACGGCGGCGCGGGTGGCGGCGGGCGCCGTGGCGCGCGGCTTCCTCGCCGCGCTCGGCGTCGGCGTCCACAGCCACGTCACCCGGATCGCCTCCGTGCAGGCGGCCGAGCGCCCCGGCCTGCGCCCCGAGGACTTCTCCGAGGTCGACGACGATCCGGTGCGCTGCCTCGATCCCGAGGCGAGCGCCGCGATGGTCGCCGAGATCGACCGCCTGCGCAAGGCCAACGAGAGCCTCGGCGGCAGCTTCGAGGTGCTCGCCTTCGGCCTCGTCCCCGGGCTCGGCTCGCACATCTCCTGGGAGGAGCGGCTCGACGGGCAGCTGGCCGGCGCGGTCGCCTCGATCCAGTCGGTGAAGGGCGTCGCGATCGGCGAAGCGTGGGACGTCGCGACGCGGCCCGGCTCCCGGGCCCACGACGAGATCTTCTGGTCCGATGAGCGGGGCTATTACCGCGAGACCAACCATGCCGGCGGCCTCGAGGGCGGCATGACCAACGGCATGCCGCTCTCGGTGCGGGCGGCGATCAAGCCGATCTCCACGCTGACCAAGCCGCTGCGCTCTGTCGATACCGAGACGAAGGAGCCGGCGGAGGCGCTGCGCGAGCGCACCGACTCGACCGTCGTGCCGGCCGCCGCGGTGGTTGCCGAGGCGATGGTCTGCCTGACCCTGGCCCGCTGCTATCGCGAGAAGTTCGGCGGCGACCACATCGATGACGTGCTGGCGGCTGTCGA
>DASTHF010000003.1:0-3693 GCA_035605615.1 Solirubrobacterales bacterium | reverse complement strand
GGCAGGGAGTGACGAGGGCGTCGGCGCCGGCGTCCTTGCCGTCGCCTACGTGGGTGCCGGCCTGGCGCAGCGACGTCTCCCGGTTCATCGTGATCACCGGGAAGCCGCAGCACTTGCGGGCGCCGTCGTAGTCGACGACCTCGCCGCCCAGGGCCTCGATCACCTGCTCCAGGTAGAGGTCGCGCTCCGGGTGCTCGTCGTAGCCGAGCCGCTCCTTGGGACGCACGACGTAGCAGCCGTAGAAGGGGCCGATGCGCAGCTCGGAGAGCGGCCGCACCACCTTCTCGGCGAGCCGGTCGAGGCCGTAGTCCTCGACCAGCAGCCAGAGGAAGTTCTTGTTGCTGAAGCCCTCCTTGACGTACTCGAGCCCCTGCTCGCCGAGCGTCTCGTTGACGTGCGCGCGGTACTCCGAGTCGGCGTCGAGTCGCTGCTGGCACTCGGACTGGGCGCCCTGGCAGGTCGAGCAGATGTTCATCATCGGCAGCCCGGTCTGCTGGGCGAGCGCGAAGGTGCGGGCGTTGAGCGTGTCGGCCAGCTCCTGGTTGTGCTCGGCGATCACCCCGGCGCCGCAGCAGTTGGCGCGGTCCAGTTCGACCAGCTCGATGCCGAGCCGCTCGGCGACCAGCGCCATCGAGCCGTGCAGCTCGGTCGTGAAGCCGCGCGAGACGCAGCCGGGCCAGTAGGCGACCTTCAGCTTGCCGTTGCCGCTGCCGTTGCTCACTGCTGCGCCTCCTCCTCGTCGCCGCCCTCGCCCTTGATGTAGAGGTTGAGCTGCTGGCGGCTGGCCTGGGCGCGAGCGTAGACCGCCTTCACCTCGTCCTGGGCGTTGCCGGGCAGCTTGTGGTGCAGGCCGGGGACGAACTGCCGCGCCTTGACCTTGCGCTTCCTGATCGCCCGCAGCACGGTCGGGAGCGAGCCGGTCAGTTCCTTGATCGCCCGTTTGCTCGGCATCAGCTTGCCCTTGATGCCGAAGGCGAAGGAGTCGGCCGGCAGCTGCGCCTCGTCGAGCGTGCCCTTCTTCTCGATGATGTTGACGAAGGCCATCTCATGGTTGTGGCCGCTGTTCGGGTCCTCGATCCCTTCCTCGCCGGCGCGCCGTCGCAGCCGCATGATCTGGTTCATCGGCGCGACATCCTTGGGGCAGGCGTCGACGCAGCTGAAGCAGTGGGTGCAGTCATAGAGGCCGTGCGGGTCGAAGGCGAGGTCGTGCAGGCGCTCCTCGGTCTCGCCGTCGCGCGGGTCGCCGACGAAGCGGTAGGCCTTGGCGAGCGCGGCGGGGCCGATGAAGTCCGGGTCGGCCTCCATCGAGAGGCAGGAGGAGACGCAGGCGCCGCACTGGATGCAGGCCATCGTCTGCGTGATGTCGATCATCGATTCGGGGTCGACGATGTACTCGCGCTCGGGCGGCTCGCCGGCCGGCAGCAGCCAGGGGGTGACGCGGCGGATCTTCTTCCAGTGCGTCGACTCCATGTCGGTGATCAGGTCCTTGATCACGGGCATGTTGCCCATCGGCTCGACGACGATCGGGTTGTCGCCCCCGTTGCGCCGGTTGGCGGCCTCGTGGGCCTCGCCGATCTGGGTCTTGCAGCCCAGCGTCGAGGAGCCGTTGATCTTCATTCCGCAGGAGCCGCAGATCGCGGCGCGGCAGGAGCAGCGCACGGCGAGCGAGCCGTCGTCGCGATCCTTCGCCTGGAGGATGCCGTCGAGGACCGAGAGGGAGGGGTCGAGCTCGACCTTGAACTCCTCCCAGAAGGGGCCGCCGCCCTGCTCCGGCTGGTACCTGCGGACTTTCAGCGTGTACTCGGCCACTGCTCTAGTACTTCCTCTCTTCGGGCTCCCACTGGGTGATCGTCACCTCGGAGTATGAGATCTCCGGCCCGTCGGCCCCGCGCGTCAGGTCGATGTGCTTGAGCCACTCCTCGTCGTTGCGCTCCGGGAAGTCGGTCCTGTACTGGGCGCCGCGGCTCTCCTTGCGCTCGATCGCGCCGACGCAGGTGCACTCGGCGTTGTCGAGCATGTAGCCGAGCTCGATCGCCGCCAGCACGTCCTGGTTGAAGACCTTGCCGCGGTCGTCGACGTAGGCGGTCTTCGCCTCCTCCTTGAGGCGGCGCACCGTCTCCAGGGCCTGCTGCATGCGCGCCTCGTCGCGGAAGACGGCGACGTCTTTGTCCATCGCGAGCCCCAGCTCCAGCTTGATCTCCGAGACGCGGCGGCCGGAGCCCTTCTCGCGGGCGATGATCGCGTCGATCTGCGCCTGCTCCTGCTCGAGCACCTGCTTCGAGGGCTCGGAGCCGTCGATCCGCTTGGCGCGGGCGGCGGCGTCGACGCCGGAGCGGCGGCCGAAGATCAGCGTGTCGAGCAGCGAGTTGGCGCCCAGCCGGTTGCCGCCGTGGACCGAGACGCAGGCCGCCTCGCCGGCGGCGTAGAGGCCGGGGATGTCGGTGCGCCCGTCGACGTCTGTCTTGACGCCGCCCATCGTGTAGTGGTTGCCGGGCTTGATCCGGATCGGTTCCTTGGTGATGTCGACGCCGGCGAAGTCGCGGCCGACGAGGACGATCTCGCGCAGCGCCTCGTGCACGCGCTTGCGGGGAACGACGGTGATGTCGAGCGCGACGGTGCCGTCGGGGAAGCCGCGGCCCTCGTCGATCTCGGTCTGCTCGGCGCGCGAGACGACGTCGCGCGAGGCCAGCTCCATCTTGTTGGGCGCGTAGCGCTCCATGAACCGTTCGCCCTTGGCGTTGAGCAGGTGTGCGCCCTCGCCGCGGGCGCCCTCGGTGATCAGGAAGCCCTTGCCCGCCAGCGTCGTCGGGTGGTACTGGATCATCTCCATGTCCATCAGCTTGGCGCCGGCCCGGTAGGCCATCGCGATGCCGTCGCCGGTGCAGATCAGCGCGTTGGTGGTCGGCTTCCAGACCTGGCCGTTGCCGCCGCAGGCGAGGATCACCGACTTGGCGCGGAAGAGCTCCATCGTGCCGTCGGCGACGTTGCGGGTGACGACGCCGCAGCACTCGCCCTGCTCGTCGAGGGCCAGCGCCGTGCAGAACCACTCCTCGTAGCGGGCGACCTTCTCCGAGTACTTCATCAGCTGCTCGTAGAGGACGTGCATGATCGCCTGGCCGGTGATGTCGGCGACGTAGTAGGTGCGGGCGGCGGAGGCGCCGCCGAAGGCGCGGGTGCCGAGCTTGCCTTCCTCGTTGCGGTGGAAGGTGACGCCGAGGTGCTCGAGGTGGAGGATTTCCTCCGGCGCCTCGCGGCACATCACCTCGATCGCGTCCTGGTCGCCCAGGTAATCGGAGCCCTTGACCGTGTCGAAGGCGTGCGACTCCCAGCTGTCCTCGGGGTTGAGCGCCGCGTTGATCCCGCCCTGGGCGGCGTTGGAGTGGGAGCGGACGGGGTGGACCTTGGAGACGATCCCGACCGAGACGCCCTGCTCGGCCGCGGCCAGCGCCGCCCTCTGCCCGGCCAGTCCGGCGCCGATCACCAGTACGTCGTGGGTTGGCACGCGGCGATCCTATAAAGAGAAATTCCTAGCGGGCAGTCTGAATTGAAATCCCCGCCACTGAGGCTGTCGCACAAACCCCCGGACGTGAGCCTCAGTCACGTCCGGGGCGCCGTTGAGCATTGCCCCGTCCCCGAGCGCGGAGGCCGGCGATGCCCCAGAACTTCATCGAGTGCGACCGTGAGCAGGAGCTT
>DASTHF010000206.1:0-2466 GCA_035605615.1 Solirubrobacterales bacterium | reverse complement strand
GGCCCGGGAGGCCGCCGCCTCGACCGCCTCGTGGTCGGCGACGTCGGTCTCGATCGCCAGCGCCCGGCCGCCCTCCGCCTCGATCTCCTGCCGCGCCGCGGCGAGCGCCTCGGCGCCGCGCGCCAACAGCGCCACCCGGGCGCCGTCGCGGCCGAAGCGCAGCGCCGTCGCCCGGCCGACCCCGGAGCCGGCGCCGGTGACGACGACGACCTTGTCCTGGAAGCCGCCCACCCTGGCGCTCTACCCAGGCGGCCCATCGCGGGAAACGCGTCCGGCCGCCGGCCCGGATGAAGTGGAGCTCAGCTCCCCAGCTCGGCGAGCGCGGACTCGCGCTCCTCGTGCATGGAGATCGAGGAGGCGACGCCGGTGATCTTCAGCAGCCGCTCGACCTGCGGCTTGAAGCAGCAGAGCGCGAGGCGGCCGCCCTCGGAGCCGTTGCCCTCCAGCCGCTGCCAGGCGCGTACGATCAGGGCGATGCCGGTCGAGTCGATGAACTCGCACTCGGAGAGGTCGAGGAGGACCGGAGCTCCGTCACCCGCCAGCGTCTCCTCCAGCTCGCGCTCCAACTCCGGTGCGGTGTTCATGTCGAGCTCCCCTCGCACGGCGAAGGCGCGGATTCCGCCGTCGAGCTCCTCTGCGCTGACCGCGAACGGGGCTGGGGTCACGGGCCTGATCGTAGCGCAGGTTCAATTTTTGTTCGCAAAACTGGATGAAAACCGTGGACAGCCGATGTATGGGCATGGTTTTTTCCTCAGATTGCCTGGGTAGCGAAGGTGATCCAAGGTGACGGTTATGCTCGGTTCCTGCTGCGGCACGTTCCGCGGCGGGGGAAATGCGGCCTATGTCGGAGACGCTGATGAGGAGTGAGAAGCCCGCGGGGCTGCGGATGACCCTCCCGGCGCGGCCGGAGAACGTCTCCGTGGTCCGCCACGCCCTCGCCGGCCTCGCCGAGGAGATCGGCATGGACGAGGCCGGCATCGGCGACCTCAAGACGGTCGTCACCGAGGCCTGCATGAACGTCGTCATCCATGCCTACCGCGGCGAGCCCGGCCCGCTCAACGTCGAGGCCGAGCCCGACGAAGGGGGACTGACGATCGTCGTCCGCGACGAGGGGATCGGGATCAGGCCCGAGGCGGACATCGAGCACTCCAGCCTGCGCCTCGGCCTTTCGATGATCGCAGCGCTCTCCAGCAGCTTCCAGATCTCAGCCGGCCTCGACCGCGGCACCGAGGTGACGATGCGGGTGCCGCTGCGCGGCGCCGGCGGGGCCAATGGCAAGGGCGACGCGGCCACCGTCCGCGTCGCGCCGGCCGAGCGGACCGAGATGACGATCGGCCGTGCCGAGCTGCTCGGGCCGGTGCTGTCACGGGTCGTCGGGGCGCTGGCCGCGCGCCGGGACCTCCCCGTCGACCGCCTCTCCGACGCGGTCCTGGTCACCGACGCGATCGCCGCCGAGGCGCCGGGCCGCTTCGCCGACGGCTTCGTCAAGCTCGACCTCGACGACCGCGAGGAGGGGGTGGAGCTGCGGCTCGGCCCGATGGAAGAGGGCGCCGCCGAGCGGGTGCGCGAGGCGCTGCACGTGCCCGAGGTGGGCGGCTCGCTCGAGGCGCTCGCTGACGATCTCGCGGTCGAGCGCTCCGCCGACGGCGATTACCTGGTGATCCGCTTCGCGATCGCCACGGCGACTTAGGGCCGCGCCGAGCCTTCGCCGTCCACGGCGTCGTCACGCCGCTGCTCCTCGTCGATCCGCTCCCGGATCCGCGCCAGGGCGCGGCGCAGGATGCGCGAGACGTGCATCTGCGAGTGGCCGATCCGCTCGGCGATCTGCGACTGGGTCATGTCGTCGGCGAAGCGCAGGCGCAGGACGAGGCGCTCGCGCTCGTCGAGGTAGGGCAGCGCCGCGTCCAGCGCGATCCGCCCCTCGACCAGCTCGTAGCCCGCGTCCTCGCTGCCGATCCACTCGGCGGCCGGCGCTTCGTCGGCGTCATCGCTGCCGGCCGGACGGTCGAGCGAGAGCGGGCGCCGGTTGTGGTTGGCCTCCAGCACCTCCAGCACGTCGGTCTGCTGGAGGTCGAGGCGGGCGGCGATCTCGCCGACCGAGGGCGAGTGCTGCAGCTCCTTGGTCAACTCGGTGATCGCCTTTTCCACTTCGGCCATGCGGTCGTGGAGGCCGCGCGGCACGCGCACCGTCCAGACCCGGTCACGGAAGTGGCGTTTCAGCTCGCCGAGAATGGTGGGCGAGGCGAAGGCGGTGAAGGGGATGCCGCGCTCGGGATCGAAGCGGTCGACCGCGTTGACCAGGCCGAGGTTGGCGACCTGGAGGAGGTCGTCGAAGGACTCGCTGGCGCCGCGGTAGCGGAGAGCGAGCCGCTTCGCGAAGGGCAGGTTTCGCCGCACCAGCTCCTCGCGGATCGCCGGGTCGCGATCGCGCGCGAAGCGCCGCCACAGCTCGCGTTCGCCGGCGAG
>DASTHF010000244.1:0-13666 GCA_035605615.1 Solirubrobacterales bacterium | reverse complement strand
TATTCCTCGAGCGCTTCGCCGACCTCATGCTTCAACCGGCGCTGGCTCGTCTGGTCTTTAGTGACTTCGCGCAGGCAGACGCTGTCCACGTCGTACTCGTCGGCACCACGAGGCAGGACGACAGTGTTCAGAAGGAATGATCCCTGGGGATAGATCACCCAGCCCGTCTCGCCGTCGACGTAGTCGGCGAGCCAGTTGCCAACCCGTTCGTACTCAGTAGCCGCGGCGCGCCGAAGCTCAGGGGGGATGTCAAGTACGGCGACGGTGCCGGCGAGAAGGCGGCTGATCAACTGAGAGCTGCTGTCGAAAAACATACGGGCCTTTCTGTTCTGGGCTTACACCCACCCTGAACCCCCGATCGGCGGCTTTCTTCAGCGCGGCTCAGCGACCAACGCGGCCGAGCGCACCAGCGCTCATCAGGGCGTAGGTGATCGCCTGCTTCGAGACCCCGAAGTGGCGGCGGAGACTCCAGAGCGAAGGATTGGCTGCGATCTGGGCCTGCAGCTCACTGCGTGGAATCAAGAGCTCGGAGGCAAGGGCATTGGCCTCCCCCTCGATCTTTGAACGCTCGCCTTCGTGGCGGAGAACGAAGTGTGCAATCTCGTGGGCAAGCGAGAAGCGCTGAGCCTCGGGAATTAGCCGTTCGGGGATCTCGATCCGCTCGCCAACCAAAAGTCCCTCGTGGCCAAAGCCCCCGACCACGATCTCCAGCCCCAGCTTCCGAGCCAAGGGTTCGAGATCGTACGGCGGACCTGGTATCCCATGTTCGCGATGAAGCCGCTTCGCTGCCTCGACCGCCATCTTGTACTCGGGGACCCCGCGGGGGCTACGTGCTTCGCTTCGAGGGACCAGCGCAGAGTCGCACCGCGGGCACGGATCGTCCACAGACGTCGGCATATCCTCGCCCTCTCCGACCCACTCGTTATCACGGGTCGTCGTGTCCACCGCGAAGCCGCAGAACTCACATACGAGTTCGTGCTCCTGGGGGGCGTATGCGTCATCAAGTTCGAGGTCCTCCGACCCGCACTCGGCGCATTCTCGTTCAAAGTCGCTGCGGAACTCGTTGTGATGGCCGCACTCGCGGCAGATCATCACGGTCATATTCCGAGCGCCTTCCTCAGTGACTCTGCATAGTCGTCTGCGGCTTTGGCGACGACGGCTTTGTCTCGACCACTTCGAGCGGTGCTGCCCTGCATCCTCCGCGCCATCGCCCTCCGGCTGCCGATGGCGACGCCCTTGTTGTGATTTTCAACCGACTCCCGTGCGAGCCAGACCACTCGGCGGCTGGGAAGTAGGCGGAGCTTCTGAATCGCGCGCGCCATCGCCGAGGCGGGGATCGCCTCGAAGGGATCGGTTTTCGCCCCCTCGAACGCACACCAGGTCTTCGTCTCGACGCCGATCTCCTCACTCAGCTCTTCACTTGTGAGCCCGAGCTCCTCGCGTCGCTCGGCCAGCACCGGCCCGAGCTCCTCGCCCCTTCGCAAGGCTCCGCGTGGCTCAAACCAGGGGCGAAGCCACTCGGCCAGGGCAGCTTGGGCGTCGATCCGCGGATCCTCGGAGCCGAGAATCTCGGGTCCGGTGGGGAAGGGAATCTCCTCGTCGGATTCAAAGGCGCTAACAGCCGCTCCTAGTTGGGAAATCCACTCCTCAGAAAGAACATCGACTGCCTCGACCGCCTGCTCGATCAGGACATGGTCGACGGCCCAGAGAGGCGCTAGCGCGGGATAGCCGAGCACGTCCTGCTCCAGCTCAACGTCCGCTTCAGCCCCCCACGTCTCCATTGGCAGGAGCGGCAATACGAGAGCCTCCTCCTCGTCGCGCGCAAGAACTGCAGCGACCAGGTGCTCGTCCATGAGCGGCGCCCAGATGGTCCAAATCTCACGAGCCCGAGGATCACGGCCTCCGCCAGTAGGAGGCGCACCGAAATCGCCGAGATCAGGCTCGGAGCGCTCAAGGCGCTTGCGTAGGGCGCGACAGCGCACGCACTCGGCAAGGTGATCGGAGAGCACCTCATTCGCGTTTCTCGCGCAGAGTTCTGTCAGCGATGGGCAGTTCATCCGTCCTCCAAGAACAGCGCATCAAGAACTAGCTTCAATACCGGTCCCGCGTCGGCACCGAGGCGCGTCAGAATAGCTTCGAGCGCTCGTCTCTCTGCCGAGACAGTGCCAGTCGAGCAGCCGAGGCGATCGGCAATCTGTTCCGTCGTCTCGCCGCGTTCCATTCCGAGCAACACTTGAGCCTGGCGATTGCTCAGCTCACTCAGGGTCGAGGTCGCTAGTTGGCCGAACAGCGCCTCTGCCTCAGGACCCTCGTCCTCAGCGGCAATTCCTAGGTTCAACTCTGCGTCGGGAAGTGAGTCATCGATAGCGAAGCGCAGGTGCAGCGCTCGCATGAGCGCCGCCACGCTCATCGCGCCTGCGGCGAGCATTCCCTCGATGAACCGCAACAGTTCATCGTGTTCAAGAAGGGGCGAGAGCTTTTTCGCCTGGGGGTCGTACCGGATCACCTTAAAATCGCCGAGCGACCAGGCGAGGGCCGCGAGGTCACGATCCGCCCCGATGAAAGGCTCGTCCGCTCCGCCCTCGAATCGCCAGAGCGCCCCGCTGCCGCTTCCCTCCTCAGCGAAGCGTGGATCCCCCACAAGCAGCTCCCTGACACGATCGTGAAGGTTCGCAGCCTGCGAACGTTTTCGGCTGTCGATTAGGTACTGGCGCGCCGAGGTTTCCGCCATTCGTCGAAAAACCGGCAACGCCGGCGCGCGCTGCATGATCGCCAGCAACTGCCCACGCCCGATAAGGCGTCGCTCCGCCCAACCCGCCAGCACCTCCTCGATCGCCTCCTGGCTCCAGATTCCATATGGCGAGTAGTGGGGGGGCAGGCCGGAGGTCCTGACCATGAGAGCGACGATCCGTCGGCACTCCTCAAGAAGCGGGGGTGGTGGCTCCTTGCGGGCGAGAACCGCGGACCGGGCCTGGGTGAACTCGCTCTCGGTCATCGGCCACTTCCCCTCAACCCCTGCAACGCCAAGACTTCGGAACGGTAGGGCTCGCCCAGTTGGCCATTGTTCTGCGCCGCTTCTGCGATCGCGCGGGGAACCCGGCATCGCCAGGAACCGAATCGCCCCTCTCTATTCAGCCCCTTTGCGGCGCCGATCGGGGTCGAGACCTCTCCGCTTCCCGATGTAGTCCGTGGTGCCACGATGGCGATCGCTGTGCTCATGGCAATGACCATGCAGGGGCGAACGACCGACTTTTTACTCGCGCCGGTGTCGCGGTCATCGAGCATCAGCACGTCGCCGACCTTGATCGTCGTGCTCCCTGCATTTTCATCGTCACCGTCACCGCTCAATGAGCCTACGTCTCCCTTCGTGGCTCCCGGGGTGTGTTCGTGCCGCTCGGAGGCCCCAGTTGGTCCCCTGAAAACTAGCGGCGTCGCTTCCCGGAGAACGCTCGCGACTCAGACTCATGGCTGGCCTTTGCAGGCCGGTTGGCTTTCGTTCGAGCAGGCAAGCTGTCGTCAGACGTGATAGCTTTTGCTTGATGGCTGCTAGCAAATCGCAAGTTAGTTCCAAGCAACCCGACCAGGTGCTGTACGCGAGGGTGCCTCGGTCCCTCAAGGCAAGGACCGAGGGCTATGCCGCCGACCACGACCTGACGCTCACGGCGGCCGTCGCCGACCTTCTGCAGCGCGGGTTGGAGGGAGGGGCGACTGCGGAGACCGTCGCTGAGCTCCGGGAGCATGTTCGCGAGCTGGTCGCCGACAAGGCGACGTTGCAGTCCGAGCTGCAGGGCGCGCGTTCTGAGCTGCAAGCGTTGAGCGCGCTTGGCAGCCGTGTCAGGCAACCGGTGGGGAGCTGTCCAAACCTCGGCTGCGAGACTCCGATCACGGGTTATGACCTTTTCGTGACCGGCTCGTGCCCAAGTTGCGGGTCAAGGCTCAGCGGCCTTCTGATCGGTGAGTCAGAGATGTCGAAGAGTCTTAATCAGCAGGATTTCCTGTTGTTGATCGGTGCGCTTGGCGCGCTCGTTGGAGTCGCGCTTCTCGCGGCCAAGAGCTCATGATCGTCAGTTGACCCATGCCCGATCGCCATCAGCACATAGCCAACTTCGTTCAGCGCAGCCCGATCTTCCGGCCGGTCGTCGTCTGGCCTCAGACGGTCCCGCCGTTCCGCCGGCTGCCGTATCCGACGGCCCGGCAGATGGCTGACGAACTACTCGCGGACTCCGAGTTTGAAGCTCTGCGGCTCGCGAGCTGGATGCGCTCTCCCAACGGTGAGCTGATTGCAGAGGCCGTCAGCCTCGTCATCCCGTCTGCCTTCCAGCCCGAGTACGAACTGGCGGTTGAGGCACTTCAGCTTGCCGCTGAAATGCAGTACGAGGAAGGTCGGCCGAAACGCCTCGCCGGCGTTTTGGCTTTGACCGGCGCTTCGATCCTCGGCGTCAGTGTGCTGGCGCCGGCGGTGCGTCAAGCTACTTGACGTCCCGACGGTGAGCCGCAAAGGCCACCTCTGGGCCAACGGAAGCCGCTCCGAGCCTGGCAGCGGCCGGCGGCGCTGCAAGGCGCCCGCTTCGCGGGGCCTCGCTGACGCGCCCTCGCTGACGCTCGGGTTCCGCGCCGCCTGATCCGCTGCCTCTCGGTTCGGCGACTTCCGTCAACGAGCCCAGGAGGTAAGCCATGAGCGCCACGGCAACTCAGTCCAGCCCGAGCCAGCTATGCGAACTCGGCCACTACACCGTCCCCGACGAATCCCGCGTCCTCGTCGGCCGCCGCATCGAGGGCGTCGTCCACGTCTACGACTATCCGCGCGACGGCAACGGCCGTCCCTACTTCGTCGAGGCGGGCTTTGAGTCCAAGGGCGAGCTGGCGATTCTGATCGCCGACTACCGCCGCCAGGCCGAGCGGCTCGGGGCCTGCCCGATGAGTCGCGAGGCGATCGCGCGGGCGTTTGCGCTGACCCCCGCGGGGCCGACTCCGCCCCAGCTTGGCACGCCCTGACGGGCGTGCGGGGGCTCCGCCGTCGGCCCCGCAACGGGCGGGGCCCTGCGTGAAAGGACGGCCATGCCAGCTCCAGCCACCTCCGCCCAGGAGCGCCCGCGGGCAAAGCGGGGAACGCTCACCGGCGCCGCGCTCACCGACGAGGTCTTCGACTCCTCGCCGTCGCTGCTTCGCCCAACCCGCGCCAAGAACGCGGTCGCCGGCTTGCAGCAGTACTTCGCGCCGCCCGAGGCTGCCGAGCTGGTCGCCGCGGTCAACGGCCGCACGCTCTCCACCCTCGACCTCACCGCCGGCGACGGCTCGCTCCTGGCCGAGGTCGACCCCGACCTGCGCTTCGGGATCGAGATCGACGCCGACCAGGTGAAGGTAGGCGGCTACGAGGCGATCCACGGCGACGTGCAGCGGGCCTACCCGCTGCTGCGCCTGCTCGGCACCGAGTTCCCCCGCCTCGCCTGCAACCCGCCCTTCGGCCTCGACTGGACACTCGGCGGCAAGCGGGAGAACTCGACCCTCGCCACCTGGCGGATGGCGATGGCGCTGCTCGCCGGCAACGGCGCCGGAGCCTTCATCGCTGGACGCGACCGCTTCGCCCGCGAGGTGCTGCCGCGACCGGATGCCGCCGGCGTCTACGCGCTGATCGAGTGCGACGACCTCTTCGAGGGAGTCGAGCTGGCGTGCACGATCGCTTTCTTCGTCGCGCCCGACAACATGGTCGAGCCGCGCGAGGGAGGGCCGCTGCGCCTCGCCAGCTCGCGCGAGGAGCTGCCGGGGCTGGCCGAGCAGATCCGCACCGAGCGCGGCGAGGTGGCCGGCTACGTGATCGATCGCCCGCTCTGCCCCTACCGGGCGTCGCTCGTCGAGCGCTTCGAGACGGTCGCCAAGGAGCTGGCCCGGCGCCGCGAAAGCGAGCGCCAGACCCGCCAGCGCTACGACCTGGCGTTGAAGGGCGGCCGCATCTCGGCCCGGCCGAGCCCCTTCGCCCGCCTCGCCCTGCAGCAGCGACGCGAGCTGCGCGGCGTCGAGCGGCTGAACGGCCAGCCGCCGACCTACTTCGCCCTCAACCTGCGGGAGTGGCGCCAGCTCTGCGCGCTCGCCGAGGAGGACGCGCTCACCCTGGAGCCGGCGCTGCGCGAGGCGGTCGCAGCGGCGACAGCGGAAGCCGAGCAGGCAGTCTGCCCGCTGTATGAGGTCCGGCCCCAGCAGCGCCTCGCCTTCCTCGACGACCTCGATCAGGTCCGCTGCATCGCCTCAGACCCAGAGCGCGGCTTCGAGGCCGGGGAGCGCTACCCGCTTGAGACCTCTAGCGACGTTCAGGTCACCCACTCCGAGCGTCCCCACCACAAGCGAAACGGTGATGTCGAGATCCGCAAGTACGAGCACGAGGCGAAGGTGCTCCGCGTCGACATCGGCGGACACGTCTTCAACGAGTCCGCCGCCGACGTCGCCTACCTTCTGGAGCACTTCGAGCTGCCCGACCCGGGCGACCTGGGGACTCGCTTCCCCGATCAGGTCGAGGGCGCCCGCGCGGTGCTCCGCGGCCTCGCCGATAGCCACGGCTTCGAGTTCAAGCGCTCCGAGAGCGAGGACTGGCAGCTGGAGGACCTGGCCCGGCTCGTCGTCAAGGGCTCGGGCGTGCTCGGCTGGGAGCAGGGGGGAGGCAAGAGCCTCGGCGGCGCGACCCTGATCCACGCCTGCTGGGAGCGCGGCGCCGCCCGCAAGGGCCTGATCGTCTGCCCGCAGGACCTGGTGCCGCAGTGGAAGCGAGAGATCCGCCGTTTCTACGGCGAAGAGCCCGAGCACATCACCAGCCCCGCCCGGGCGCGCGCCATCGCCCGCCACCTGCGCTCCGGCGGCCAAGGCCTCTACATCACCCACTACGAGGTGCTCTCGCTGCTCGGCCGCGTTGACGAGCCGCTGCCGGTCGTCCCGGTGAAGGCGCCGGTCGCCGACCGCGAGGAGGCCGAGCGCACCGCGCTCGACTCGACCGAGTTCTGCCCCTCCTGCCTCGCATCCTTCGAGGACGGCTGGCAGAAGCGAAGCCCGCACGTCTGCGAGCGCTGCCGCTACGTCCACAAGTGCCTCCGGGTGAAGACCGCCGCCCACTACCTGGCGGGCGCCTTCGCCGACGGCGTGATCGTCGTCGACGAGGGGACGTTGGCGAAGGGCAACGAGAGCCTGCGCTCCAAGGCGATCCGCGGGCTGCGGGCGCGCCACCGCTACCTGCTCACCGGCACGCCGATCTCCAACTACGTCAACGACGTCTTCTGGCTGCTCTGGTGGACGCTCGGCAACGCCAGCCTGCGCTTCCCCTTCGACTATGCGGGCGGCCGGGCGAAGTTCGAGGCCGACTTCTGCGTGATCGAGTACTTCCGCAACGGCACCCGCCGCGAGAACCGCAAGGTGCTGCCCCAGGTCACAAACGTCTCGCGGCTCTGGCGGCTGCTCTCAGGCGGCATGGTGCGCCGCCGCAAGCAGCACATGGGCGAGCTGCCGCCGCGCACGACCCGGACGATCGCCGCGCCGATGGGGAAGGCCCAGCTCGACCTCTACAAGTTCTGGCTCTCGGCGGCCAACTTCCGCCGCTACTTCGCCTGGAAGCACCCCGGCCACCCGATGCTGGAAGCCGACCTGGTCGAGCGCTTCGCCGCCGGCCTGGGGCAGCTGACCAAGCTGGAGTACGCGACGACGCTGCCCGAGGCAGACCCCGACCGCGAGTGGGTCGGGCTCGACGACCTGCGCCACTCCAACTGGACGCCGAAGAACCTGAAGGTGCTCCAGGTTGCGATGGAGCACGCCGGGCGGGGCGAGAAGGTGTTGATCGGCTCGGACCTGATCGAGACCGGCCGCTGGCTCTGCGAGCGGCTGCAGGAGAAGGGAGTGCGGGCCGCCCACATCGTCGAGGAGCGAGCCGGGCGGGCGCAGACGATGAACCCGCGTCGCCGGGCACTGGCGATCGAGCGCTTCAAGACCGGCTCCACGCAGGTGCTCTGCTGCGGCATTCCCTCGATCCGCCTCGGCCACTCCCTGGAGGCGGCCTCGTGTGTGATCGCCAACGGGCTCGTTTTCTCCTATGAGATGTTCGACCAGTTCATCGCCCGCGCCTGGCGGCTGACCTCGCCCGGCCCGGTTTCCGTCTACGTGGCGCTCACCCTCTCCTCGCTCGACCCGAAGAAGTGGGAGCTGCTCTGCCAGAAGGCGAAGGCCGCCGACCTCGCCCTCGACGGCCAGCTGGTCGATGAGCCCGAGAAGCCAATCTCCCGCGAGGAGTTCTTGCGCGAGCTGCGCAAGCAGGGGGTGAAGCCCACCGGCGAGGAGATCGCCGAGGCCGACATCCGCGCGGCCTGGGAGGCGACGGGAAGGCTGACGCAGAGGGTCGTTCCGGTCCAGCACTCGGCCGAGGAGGATCGCGGCTCGAAGACGGTGGCTTGGCATCAAACGCCGACCGACCCCGGAGAGCAGCTCGACCTCTTCGCCGCCGCGTGAGGCCGCGAATCGGTCATGGCCTGACGCCTAGCAGACCTCCTCCGGGCGGCTCCGCCGCCCTCCCCCGGCCCGCTGTTCGGCTTTGCCAGGACCAATTCACCGCCTCACCTCAAGCCAACGCCCAGACAGCTCCGCTACCTGACAGACCTCGCGATCAGGACCGGCGGCTCCTTCAGCTACCCGCAGACCTTCGCCGAGGCCGACGCGCAGATCAAGCGCTTGCGCAAGCGGAGGCGCACGAGCGCCCCCGACCGGCGTCGCGAGGCGCGCCAGGTGAGCCGCGACCTGGCAGAGGGTCGTGGCGATGCGGCGTCGATCCAGCCAAGCGAGGTCTCCGGCTACGGAAGCTCGGCCACCTGGAGGCGAGCCGGGTGAGCGGGCAGATGAACCTCCTCGCTCCGCCCTCCGAGGCGGAGCTTGAGGTGCCGGTCTGCCCGCAGGTCCTGCTCCGAGGGGCGGGCGCCTGCAGCGGACAGGAGCACACACCGCTCTTCCCGCACCGCCATCTCCCGCCCGCTCCGGCGGCAATGCCAGACGAGAGCGCCTGGCTCGCGGCGCTTGATTTCGCCGAGGAGGTCCGTCGCTACGCGCAGGCGCCGCGTCCGGTCCTCGACCTCGCCAAGCCCGGCTACAGCGGCGTCTCGGGCCGCTCGGGCCCGGACATGCCGCGCCTCTGGGCCAGCTCGCGCGGCATCGAGGTAGACGGCGCCCTCGCCACCTGGCCCAGGCTCCTCGCCGGGCGCGCCGAGCAGCGCGAGGTCGAGCCCGAGGTCGCCCGCGCCCGTGACCTCGCCGAGGCCTACCACTACCTCGACTACTACGGCGGCGTCTACGAGGAGCCCGAGGAGAGCGAGGAGTGGAGCCCCATTCCGCTGATCCGCCGCCTCGCCGCCGAAGCGCGCGAGCTGGGCGGCGATCCCACTCTGCTCGAGCCCCGCTCGCAGTACATGCGGCTGGTGCTCGACCCCGACAGCTTCGTGAACCAGCAAGGAGAGGAGTGCAAATGAAGGTCTATGAGTTCAATTGCTTCCTGCGCGTCCCGGCCTCGGGCGATGACGAGGCCCGCGAGCGGGCGCAAGCCCTCGCCGACGCTGTCTCCCACGGCGAGGCGACGCTCAGCCTCGACGACTCCGAACCGTTCGTCGAGGACGAGGATGAGGAGGAGTCCGAGCTGCCGGCTGACCGAGCCGAGCGCCCGAGCGTCGCCTACGGCATCCCCACCTACGGCCAGGCGCTCGATGAAATCCAGGTCGACCCGGTGGCCGCCAGTGGGATGAGGAGACGATCGAGACCGTCGCCTCAATCCTCCGCGCCACCGGCCAGCCGGTCCGCGACCTAACCGATGGTACCCAGGGGGTTGGTTGACACGCGACGACGAGCACGAACGCCATCACCGTCACTTCCGCAACCAGGCGGGAGCGGCAGCGGGGGATGCATGCTCGCTTTCGCCAGCAAGCCGCAAGTGACCTACGATCCTTCGTGGTTGCGGCGGATCGCTTCCTCGCGGGCTTTCCTGACCCTCTCGAGATCTCTCGCGTACGGACGGCCAACACTTACGGAGTAGTCGATGCGATTGCAGAGGCGGTGCGCAAGGATGGCGTTGTCCACGTCTCGGTGGCCCCCCTCTCTCTTGGAGCGCGGGAAGTGCTCGTGGGTGGGCATCCAGTCGCTCAATTCGTCGCTGACCGGCTCGAAGTAGCACGCGCCTCCAAGCTCCTCGGGGCAGAAGCATTCGGGCATCTTGCATGCGAGCTGCGTGATGTAACCCTGCTCGGCTGCCTTAATGAGGATTCCTTTGACGCCGAGCGCCTTCAACTTCGCTGCAGCGGCTCGGCCGCGTTCAGGATCCCGCTCAACCCTCGGCATGTCACAACGTTACGTGCTCGGGACTATCCCTATGCGCGATAAGGAGTACGCGCTGCGCGAGCGATCTCCTCCGCCCTGACGGTTGGGCCCCGGACGGCACCCCCGCCGGGCAGCCGACGCCTCCCGATGCTGGCACGGCTTCGCCGTGCGTCGGGTCGGCGATCGCCCGCCCGGCGGGGGCGGGCCTGAGTCGAGGAGGCCGTCATGGCATCGAAGAGGAGGGGTCCGGGCCGCCGGGCGCTGAGCGAGGAGGAGCGGGCGGAGAAGCGCGCCGCCGAGCGCAAGCTGATGGCCGAGGCGGTGCAGCAGCTGCGCTCCAGCGAGGGCTGGCAGCGCTGGCTGCAGGTCCGCCGCCACTTCCACACCTACAGCTTCGCCAACCAGCTGCTGATCGCCTACCAGCGGCCCTGGGCGACGCGGGTCGCCGGCTTTCGCCGCTGGCTCAGCCTCGGCTACGCGGTGCGAAAGGGCGAGCGCGGTATCCGCATCTGGGCGCCCTGCCCGCCCTCGAAGAAGCGGCTCGCCGAGTGGCGCGCGGCGGGCGAAGACCTCGAGGATCAGCCGCGCACCTACTTCCGGCTCGTCGCCGTCTTTGACCGCTCCCAGGTCGAGCCGCTGCCCGAGTTCCCAGGCGGCCCGCTCGCTCTCGACCCGCCGGTCGAGCCGGTGGCGGGCGACGGGCTCGCCCACCTGTTCGCGCCGCTGGCGCAGTTCGGCGACTCGCTCGGCTTCGCCGTCGCGGTCGAGGAAATCCCCGGCTCCGCGCACGGCTACTGCGAGCCGGCCGCCAAGCGGATCGCGGTGGAAGCGGTGTCGGCGGAGTTCTCGGCTAACGCCCAGGTGAAGACCGAGGTCCACGAGCTGGCCCATGCCCTGGTGCGCTGCGAGCGCGCCGAGGAGGACCCCGACCTCAGCTACGCCGAGGAGGAGGTCGTGGTCGAGTGCGTCGCCTACACCGTCTGCTCGACCCTCGGCCTCGACACCGGCGGCTTCTCGGTGCCCTACCTGGCGAGCTGGGGCGAGGGCGGTGAGATCGAGCGCTACGCGGCGCTGATCGACCGGTTGGCGAGCCGGCTGGAGGACGCGGCGCTGGCCGCGGGTGCCCCAGACGGTGACGTTGAAGAGGAACTTGCCGCCGCCTGATGTCGTCCTTGCAGCGGCCACTCTCGAGCGGAGGGTCGCGGGCGCCGGCTCCTCGGAGTGAGCAGGGCGATGCAACGGGCGAGCCGGTTGGACAGCAGGTATGTGAGCGACTTGGGCTCCATAGAGAGGCAGTCCGATTTCCTCACGCCAGGGTGGCACGCGCCGCCCGCGCTTCAACCCCCGCAAGGGGGGTTCCCCTCGCCTACGGCTCGGTTCCGCGCGCTCGGTCGCGCGCCCTACCTGGGCTCGTCAAACGAACCACCTCTCAAAGGAGGCCCGAAGTGCAGAACATCAACGCAGTCGTCATCACCGGCAACCTGACCCGCGATCCGCAGCTCAACCACACCGAAGCCGGCACCGCAGTCTGCAACCTGCGCGTCGCGGTGAACGGCCGCCGCAAGAACGGCAACGGGGAGTACGTCGACAAGCCGAACTACTTCAACGTCACCGTCTGGGGCGCCCACGGCGAGAGCTGCGCGGAGTTCCTCGAGAAGGGCCGCCCGGTCGCGATCGAGGGCCGGCTCGACTGGCGCGAGCGCGACACCGACGACGGTCACCGCGAGTACGTCTCGATCGTCGCCAACACGGTCCAGTTCCTCGGCGGCAAGCCGAAGGACGAGGGCGGCGAGGATGCCGAGCCCGAGCCTGTCGCGGCAGCGGCAGGCGGAAACGACGACATCCCATTCTAGTCGCCGCTCACCGAGAGGGCGTCCATCCGAGAGGGTGGGCGCCCTTTTCGGTGCTGCCTCTCCTCACCGAGCCGACGATCCCGGTTGGGCATCCGGCCTGGGCGCGCTGCTCACCTGCCGATCAAGCGTAGCCCGCGCGTTCGCCCGGCGCAAGGGGCTTCGCCCCTTCCCCTCGCTGTGCTCGGTGCGCCGGTCGCCCGTCGCGGGCTTTTTCGCCGTCAGATGAGCAGCGAGGCCCCGAGGGGCAGAAAAGGAGCGAGGCGATGAGCGAGTTCACGATGGCGGGAAAGGTCACGAAGGGACCGGAGCTGAGGCGGACGATGGCGGGCACCCCGGTTTGCCGGTTCCACCTGGTCGAGGAGGACGCCGAGTGCCCGGGGGGCAACCCGCTGCGGCTCGACGTGATCGCCTGGGGACCGCTGGCGTCGATCAGCGCCAGCGTTCTCGCCGGGGGCGCGCGGGTCGAGGTGAGCGGGCGGCTGGGGCTGCGCGAGGTGCGGCGCGGCGGGCGCGCCAGCCGGGCCTACTCCGTCATCGCCCGGTCGGTTCGGCCCCTTGGTCAGGATGGGGCGACGGTGCCCGTCGTCCACTGCAAGCGCGATCCCTACGACATCTACATCGGCCGCGGCCGCGATCCGCGCAGCGGCGAGCCGGGGCGCTGGGGCAACCCCTTCTCGCACCGCCCGAGCGGGCAGGCGGTGACGCGGGTCGCCACCCGCGCCGAGGCGATCGAGCGCTACCGCGCCTGGCTGTGGGAGCAGATCAAGGCGGGGCGGGTCGACCTCGATGAGCTGGCGGCGCTCGACGGCAAGACGCTCGGTTGCTGGTGCGCGCCCGAGCCCTGCCACGGCGAAGTGCTTGCGGCGGCGGCGAGCTGGGCGGCGGCGCGGAAGTCCTGAGGGGGGGGACAGTTCGCGGCGCTGCGGACTTGGCGCTGGCGGAAAAGACCAGCGCCCCGACGACGGCCGGAACCGCCGCCGGGGCTTTGCGCACAGGAGGTAGAGCTCCCATGCACGAGAGCGACGATAGGGAGCGGCGCGTGCTCACGCCCGCCGAAGAAGACAAACGCATCCAGGCCGCGGTCCTAGGCCACGTCCTTGCCGAGCACCCCGATCAGCTCACGGTTGCCGAGCTGATCCGCGAGTTCACGCAGGTGGAGGCGGAGTTCTCCGAGTCCGACCAGATCGAGCGCGCGGTGCGCGATCTCGCCGGGATCGGCCTGCTGCACCGCCAGGGCGAGGCGATTCGCCCGACGCGGGCAGCTCTCCGCTTCCACCAGCTCACCAGCGACTGAGGCGAGGAGATATCCGCGCCGTCGCTCGGCGGCGCGACATCGGCAACTCACCTAAGCCAGTCAGCCATCTCATCCCAGCCACCAGAGCCAGAAGCCAGCAAAGTCACTCAGCAGCCAGAAGCCACGAGTTCAGGCAGCCAGCGAGCCAGGCACCAGGCAGATCAAGGCTCGAAGGCTCGATCCAGCAGTCCCTCAG
>DASTHF010000237.1:0-2908 GCA_035605615.1 Solirubrobacterales bacterium | reverse complement strand
CGGGCGGCGCGCGCCGAACACGGGCCGACGCCCGGCCCGTGACGCTGGAGCTCGAAGACGTCCCGGCCGAGCTGCGGCCGGCGGTGGCCGCCGCGCTCGACGCCGCCGGGGTCCGCGACGGACATCTCGCGGTCGAGCTGGTCGGCGAGGAGCGGATCCGCGAGCTGAACCGCGACCACCGGGGCAGGGACGGGGCCACCGACGTCCTCGCCTTCCCGGTCGACGAAGCGGGCCCGGTGGCCGGCCCCCGCGAGCTGGGCGACGTGGCGATCTGCCCCGCGCGCTGCGCCGACCTGACCGAGGCCGCCGTCCACGGCGTGCTGCACCTCTGCGGCATGGACCACGAGGTCGACGGCGGCGAGATGCTGGCTCTGCAGGCGCGCGTGATGGCGGGGCTGCGGTGACGCGGGCTGGCTTCGTGGGCCTTGCCGGGCGGCCCAACGTCGGCAAGTCGACCCTGGTCAACGCGATCGTCGGCAGCCGCGTGGCGATCGTCTCGATGCGGCCGCAGACGACGCGGCGGGCGATCCGCGGCATCTTCACCGATACCGCTGCCGGTCGACAGCTCGTCCTCGTCGACCTGCCCGGCGTGCAGCGGCCGCGCGACGTGCTGACCGAGCGCATGCAGCGCCGGGTCGAGCGCGAGCTGGCCGACTCCGACCTCGCCCTGCTCGTCGTCAACGGCGAGGAGGGGATCGGGCCCGGCGACCGCTTCATCGCCCGCGCCCTGCTCGGCGCCGGCGCCGAGCTGCCGACGATCTGCGTGGTCAACAAGGTCGATCGGCTGGGGCCGAACGAGCTGGTGCCGGTGCTTGCCGAGGCGGCCGAGCTGGAGGGCGTCGACGAGGTCTTCCCGATCAGCGCCCGCAGCGGCGAGGGCTTGGAGGCGCTGGTCGCGCGCCTCGGCGAGCTCGTCCCCGAGGGCCACTACCTCTATCCGCCCGAGGACCGCAGCGACCAGTCGAGCGAGGTGCTGCTGGCCGAGCTGATCCGCGAGCAGGTCCTCAACCGTACCCGTGACGAGATCCCGCATTCGGTCGAGGTGGCGGTGAAGGAGGTCGCGCGGCGCGAGGACGGCCTCGCCACGGTGCGGGCCGAAGTCTGGGTCGAGACCGAGTCCCAGAAGGGCATCGTGATCGGCAAGGGCGGCGTCAAGGTGCGCGAGATCGGCACCGCGGCGCGCCGCTCGCTGGAAGCGGAGCTGGGGGGGAAGGTCCACCTCGACCTCCAGGTGCGGGTGCGGCGTCGCTGGAGGCGGGACGAGGGGTTGCTCGATCGGCTCGGGATTGAGTGAGAGTCGATCCCGGTAGGGGTTCCACTTAACTTTTTCGGTGGGGCGGTTGCCGCCGTCCGAGGGCGAATTGCCGAAAAAGTACAAGACGTTCCACCCCTACCGGGATCGACTCTTGGTGTCCCTGCCATACGATTGCCTGATGTTTGAGCAGGTCAAGTTCGACGAGCGGGGGTTGGTGCCTTGCGTGGCCCAGGACGCCGATAGCGGCGAGGTGTTGACGCTTGCTTACGTCAACGAGGAGGCGCTGCGGTTGACCGTTGAGACCCGGGAGCTTCATTTCTTCAGTCGTTCGAGAAACCGCATTTGGCATAAAGGGGAAGAGTCGGGGAACGTGCTGAAGCTGCGGGAGCTGCGGGTCGATTGCGACGGCGACGCGGTCGTGGCGCTAGTGGAGCCGAGTGGGCCGGCCTGCCATACGGGCGAGCGGTCCTGCTTTTACCGTGCGCTGGAAGGGGGCGCCGAGCCGGCGCCGCCCGCGCACGAAGCGCTCGCCGCGCTGCAGCGCACGCTGCAAAGCCGCGCTGCCGAGCGGCCCGAGGGCAGCTACACCGTGAAGCTGCTCGACGACCCGGCGCTGATCGGCGCCAAGGTCGAGGAGGAGGCGGAGGAGGTCGGGCGCGCCGCCCGCGAGGAGTCCGACGAGCGCGTCGCCGAAGAGGCCGCCGACCTGCTCTACCACCTCAGCGTGCTGCTCGCCTCGCGCGGCGTCCCGCAGGCGGCCGTGATGGAAGTGCTCAATGGCCGTCGTCGCTGACACCGATTTGCGGCTAGAGCCGAGCCTCGAGGAGGCGCGGGGGCTGGCCAAGGAGGGCAACGTGGTGCCGATCCGCGCCCGCTTCGTCGAGGACTGCGAGACCCCTGTCTCCGCCTTCCTCAAGCTGCGCGCCGGCGAGCCGGAGGGGGCGCCCTGCTTCCTGCTCGAGTCGGCCGAGCAGGGACAGGTCGGCCGCTACTCCTTCGTCGGCATCCGGCCGCGCTCGGTCTTGCGCTGGAGCGAAGGCGACACCCCCGACCCGTACGCCACGGTCGCGGAGCTCCTCGACCGCTTCGAGCTGGCGCCGGTCGAGGGCCTGCCGCCCTTCGCCGGCGGCGCCGTCGGCTTCTTCGGCTACGACCTGGTGCGCACGGTGGAGCCGCTCGGCGAGCCCAACCCCGACCCGCTCGGCCTGCCCGACATGGCGCTGATGGTCACCGACGTGCTGCTCGCCTTCGACCACCTGCGCCACGAGCTGACGATCATGGCCTGCGCCTTCGCCGACGACGAGGGCGGGATCGACGCCGCCTACGAGCGCGCCGCGGCGGCGATCGTCGACGTGCGTGGGCGCCTGCGCGCCGCCGTGCCGCTGCCCGAGCGCCCCGCCGTCGTCGAGCCGCCGCGCTTCGCCTCCAACATGGAGCGCGAGGAGTTCGAAGCCGCGGTCAGCCGCATCGTCGAGTACGTCCGCGCCGGCGACGCCTTCCAGGTGGTGCCCTCGCAGCGCTTCTCGGCGCCGGCGCCGGTCGAGGCCTTCTCGATCTACCGCGGCCTGCGCGCCGTCAATCCCTCCCCCTACATGTACTTCCTCGAGTTCGGCCACTTCCAGATCGCCGGAGCCTCGCCGGAGCCGCTGGTCA
>DASTHF010000227.1:0-3146 GCA_035605615.1 Solirubrobacterales bacterium | reverse complement strand
CCGACCAGGTCGAGTGGATGCTCGCCCAAGGAGGCCTCGACTGGTGCGTGGCGCGGACCGGCGACTCCTCGGGGCGGCTCTACGGCTGGGCGGAGCGCAGCGGCTTCGCCTCCCCCTTCGTCGCCGACCCGGCGAAGCGCTCGCCCGTCGTCGGCACGATCGACTTCGACGATTCGGTCGACGCCGCCGCGCTCGCCGCGACCCTGCGCGCCAACGGCATCGTCGACGTCGAGCCCTACCGCAAGCTGGGACGCAACCAGCTCCGCATCGGCATGTTCCCGGCGGTCGAGCCGGACGACGTCGAGGCGCTCACCGCCTGCGTCGACTGGACGGTCGAGAACGTCGAGGGGGCGCGAACGTGAAGGTCCTCGTCAAGGAGAAGATCGCCGAGAGCGGCGTCGAGCTGCTGCGCGAGCACTTCGACGTCGACCTCGGTCTCGAGATGTCCGACGAGGAGCTGGCCGAGAAGATCGGCGCCTACGACGCGATCCTGATCCGCTCGGCGACCAAGCTGACCCCCGAGCTGATCGAGCGGGGCGAGCGTCTGAAGGTGATCGGGCGCGCCGGCACCGGCGTCGACAACGTCGACATCCCGGCTGCAACGCGACGCGGCATCGTCGTCGCCAACGCCCCGGAAGCGAACTCGGTCGCCGCCGCCGAGCACACGCTGGCGCTTGCCCTGGCGCTGTGCCGAAACGTTCCCCAGGCGCACGGCTCGCTGACCGGCGGCGCCTGGGAGCGCTCCCGCTTCAAGGGCGCCGAGCTCTACGGCAAGACGATCGGCGTGATCGGCTTCGGCCGCATCGGCCAGCTCGTCGCCAAGCGGGCCCAGGGCTTCGAGATGGAGGTGGTCGCCTTCGACAAGTTCGTCTCGGCGGAGCGCTTCCGCGAGCTCGGCGTCGAGGGCGCGGCGACGGTTGAGGAGCTGCTCGGCCGCGCCGACCTCGTCACCCTGCACGTCCCCAAGACGCCGGACACCGTCAACCTGATCGACGCCGAGGCGATCGCCGCGATGAAGCAGGGCGCGCGGCTCGTCAACTGCGCGCGCGGCGAGTTGGTCGACCTCGACGCGCTGCTCGCCGGCCTCGAGTCGGGCAAGCTGGCGGGGGCGGCGCTCGACGTCTTCCCCTCGGAGCCCTTTACCGACCATCCCATCTTCGCCCGCGACGACGTGGTCGCCACCCCGCACCTGGGCGCCTCGACCGCCGAGGCGCAGGACCGGGCCGGAGTCGTCACCGCCGAGCAGGTGACGGCCGCGTTGACCGGCGGCGTCGTCACCAACGCGGTCAACATCGCCGCCGTGCGCCCCGAGGAGATGGAGGCGCTGGCGCCCTTCGTGCCGCTCTGCGAAAAGCTCGGCCGCCTGGCGCAGGGGCTCGGCGACGGCTCGATCGGCCGCGTCAACGCCGAGTTCCGCGGCCGCCTCGCCAGCCACGACACGCGCCTGCTGGGGATCGCGGTCCTGGTCGGGATCCTCTCCGGCCACACCGAGGAGCCGGTCAACCTCGTCAACGCGCCGCAGATGGCGGAGGAGCGGGGGATCGAGCTGATCGAGACGACCGACACCGTCTCCGAGGACTTCACGGAGCTGGTCACCGTGCGGCTCGGCTCGGGCGACGACGCGGTCGAGGTCGCGGGGACGGGGGTCGGGCCGCGCAACGTCCCCTACCTCGTCTCCGCCTGGGGCGAGAGCTTCTATCTGCCCTTCGCCGAGCACCTGGCCGTCTTCCGCTACGCCGACCAGCCGGGGATGATCGGCAAGGTCGGCACGATGTTCGGCGAGGAGTCGGTCAACATCGTCTCCGCCGCGGTGGGGGCGGAGGCGAGCGGCGGCCAGGCGGTGATGGCGCTGACCACCGACGCGCCGGTGCGCGAGCAGACGATCGCCCGGATCCTCGAGCTGGACGGCTTCTCGCTGGGCCGCTCGGTGGACCTCTGACCGCGCGGAGCCGCAACGCCGGCGGGCGGGCGCTGTTCTCCTCCTAGACGCTCCGACCGATCGACCGCGGCAGAGACGCTTTGCGATGAAGAGAGCCATTCTGATCTCCGGCGCGACGCTGGCGCTGCTGGTGCCGGCGGCTGCGCCTGCCCAGGGCGGCGCCATGACCTACAACGTCCTGATCGCCGGCGGCCCGGTGGCGAACTCGATCCGAATCTGGCTCACCCCGGACGGCCGCGACTACGTGATCGACTCGAACGCGCCGCTCGAAGAAGTCCCCTCGATCTGCGTCAAGCCGGAAGGGAAGGAAGACGAGCTGGTCTGCGAAGCGCCGCTGGTCGCCAGCTTCGAAGTCAACGCGGCGGGCGGCGACGACGGGGTGGTGGTGTCGCCGCCGGTGTCGATCCCGGTCACGATGCGAGGCGGCGCCGGGCGCGACACGCTGATCGGGGGCGAGGGCCCCGACACGCTGATCGGGGGCGGTGGAAACGACCGCCTCGTCGGCCGCGGGGGCGCCGATCTGCTCGTCGGCGGGCCGGGTAGGGACGTGCTGATCGGCGGCCCGGGCAACGATGTGCTGCGCGGCGGTCCCGGCAAGGACGTCCTCGCCGGGGGCCCGGGCGCCAACCAGATCCACCAGCTGCGCTAAGCTGCTGCGACGAATGACCCCCCGGCTCGACAGCCTGGCGCTCCTCCTTCTCCTCCCCCTTCGGGGGGAATAGCGCTGGGCGGCGCGATAGCCGCGAGAGACGAGGTCATTCGAGCGAAGTGGAGAAGGAGGTAAGCACCGTGGGACCCGAAGCAGACGCCAACCGCGTCCACATATTCGACACGACGCTGCGCGACGGCGAGCAGTCGCCCGGCATCTCGCTCAACACCGCCGAGAAGGTGGAGATTGCGCAGCAGCTGGCGCGGCTCGGCGTCGACGTGATCGAGGCCGGCTTCCCGATCACCTCGCCCGGCGACTTCGAGGCGGTCGAGGCGATCTCGCGCGGGGTGGAGGGGCCGGTGATCTGTGGCCTGGCGCGCACCCACAGGGCCGACATCGACGCCGCCTGGGGCGCGATCCGCGATGCCCAGCGCCCGCGCATCCACACGTTCATCTCGACCTCGGACATCCACATCAAGTACCAGCTGCAGACGACCCGGGACGACGTCAAGGGTCAGGCGCGCGCGGCGGTGGCGCACGCCAAGCAGTACGTCGACG